>NZ_JBSGWV010000030.1:0-72459 GCF_053609105.1 Streptomyces sp. NPDC054975 | reverse complement strand
CCCCGGGGGGGGGGTGGGGCGCTGGGGCGGGTCCCACCCCCCCACCTTGCCCGGGGGCTTCCGGTGCTGTTTGGGGGGGGGGCGCCCCCCGCCCCCCCCCCACCTCTCTCTTTCTCTGGAGTCACCCGATCATGCAGAACGCACCTGTTCCTTCGTTGGTCGGGGAAGAGTACGAGGTCGAGGTCGGCCCGGTGGCCCACGGCGGCCACTGCATCGCCCGTACCGAGGAGGGCCGCGTCCTCTTCGTGAGGCACGCCCTGCCCGGCGAGCGGGTGGTGGCACGCGTGACCGAGGGCGACGAGACGTCCCGCTACCTGCGCGCGGACGCCGTGACGATCCTCGACGCCTCCAAGGACCGCGTGGAAGCCCCCTGCCCCTTCGCGGGCCCGGGCAAGTGCGGCGGCTGCGACTGGCAGCACGCCAAGCCGGGTGCGCAGCGCCGGCTGAAGGGCGAGGTCATCGCCGAGCAGCTCAAGCGCCTGGCCGGGCTCACCCCGGAGGAGGCCGGCTGGGACGGCACCGTGATGCCGGCCGAGGGTGACAAACTGCCGGCGGGCGAGGTCCCGCAGTGGCGCACGCGCGTGCAGTACGCGGTGGACGCCGAGGGCAACGCGGGCCTGCGCAAGCACCGCTCGCACGAGGTCGAGGTGATCGACCACTGCATGATCGCGGCGGAGGGCGTCTCGGAGCTGGGCATCGAGAAGCGAAGCTGGGAGGGCATGGCGTCGATCGAGGCCATCGCGGCCTCCGGCTCGGGCGACCGCCAGGTCATCCTCACCCCGCGCCCCGGCGCCCGCCTCCCCCTGGTCGAGCTGGACAAGCCGGTCTCCGTGCTCCGGGTCGACGAGAAGGACGGCGGCGTCCACCGCGTCCACGGCCGCCCCTTCGTCCGCGAGCGCGCCGACGACCGCACGTACCGCGTCGGCAACGGCGGCTTCTGGCAGGTCCACCCGAAGGCCGCCCAGACCCTGGTCCTCGCGGTCATGCAGGGCCTGATGCCCCGCAAGGGCGACACGGCCCTGGACCTCTACTGCGGCGTCGGCCTCTTCGCGGGCGCGATCGCCGACCGCGTCGGGGACCAGGGCGCTGTCCTGGGCATCGAGTCCGGCAAGCGCGCGGTCGAGGACGCCCGCCACAACCTGGAGGCCTACGACCGCGTCCGCATCGAACAGGGCAAGGTCGAGACGGTCCTCCCGCGCACCCGCATCACGGACGTCGACCTCATCGTCCTGGACCCGCCCCGCGCGGGCGCGGGCAAGCAGACGGTCAACCACCTCGCCGGCCTCGGCGCCCGCCGCATCGCCTACGTGGCCTGCGACCCGGCCGCCCTGGCCCGAGACCTGGCGTACTTCAAGGAGCGCGGCTACCGCGTCAGGACGCTGCGCGCCTTCGACCTGTTCCCGATGACCCAGCACGTAGAGTGCGTCGCGATCCTTGAGCCTGCCTCAAAGGGCTCCTGACCTGCCGTTTCTCCGAGTGTGCGTTATGGGCGTTACGTGCGTTAGGTGCGATATCTTGACGCATATTCGACGCACGTGACGCACGTTTGACGCACGGCTGGCGCGGTTTCTGATGGGTCGTCATGCGTGATTGACGACCGCCAGGTGGAGTCCTCAGCTGTGTGGTCGGAGACACCTTGAGGTGGCTGGGGCACTGGCTGCCGAGCTATTGGCTGCCCTTGCCCCATCCACTTTTCGGTAGTGACGTTCCGTGAGGCTCGGTGGGGTGTTCGGTGCGTGTTGTGTCAGGGGCCGTACGGGCTCCAGTGCCCGAGAAAGGGCCGGAGGTCGTCGGCTCGTGGTTCGGGGATGTCGGGCAGTCGGGGCGGTGTGTTCAGCGGGTCGAGGCGCTCCACGAGTGCTGCTGCCCAGTCGATCCATGCTTCGGCTTCGGTTCTGGCCTGACCTGGGGGCATGGCCTCGACCCGGGTGCGTACGGCGCTTACGTACTCCGTCAGTCGGGTGGCGTGGCGCCATGCGGCTTCCTGCGCTTCGAAGTGCCTGACGCGGTACGCCTCGGCGTACTGGACGCGCGCTTCTGCCATACCGGCTTCCCAGCGGACGCGTTTCTGGCGGGCTGCTTCGATCTCGTCGAGACGTCTGCGTTCGGCGGCTTCGCCGCGAAGCGTGACCTCCTGCGCGATCTCGGCGAGCTGATCTTCGAGGGGGCGGCCGGGGGTGTCGGACCATTCGCTCGCCCGGTGCGGCTGGCCGCCGCTGAGGACGAAGCGGAGGCGTTCGGAGGGGGCGTAGTCGAAGCGGGGGATCCTGATCCAGGAGTTCTTCTTGGCCTCGGCGAGTTCCTTCTCGGTGGCGACGTGCTCGGTCCGGTCCTGCTCTTGGAGGACGAGGAACTCCACGGTCTGGCCCTGCGCGGTGATGGTGAAGTGGGGAGACGCCCTGCGGCGGCGGTGGGATGGGGGTGCGGAGCCGGTCTGCCCTGCCGCACTGGAGTGTCCTGCGTTCTCGGTGGCGGTGATCAGTGCCTGGATAAGCCTGAGGGCGCGTCCTTGGACCGGCTTGGTCAGGCCCAGCGGCTGGGGTTCGTTCTGCATGGCCCGTACCGCGCTGTGCGGCCGCGTGAGCCGCGAGGGAACAGGGACGGGTTCGAGGGCCACGAGGCGCCAGGCGGGGATGTCGACGAGCTTGATCTCGTACCCGCCACGGCACCAGCCCCCATACAGCTCCTTCGTCTCCGGGATCCTTCCGGATCTGCGCGCCGCGGCGACGCGGGAGGGCCACTTCTCCAACTCCGGACCGCTGCCGCTCTTCACGATCCGGCCGCCCGCCTCCACGAGCTCTTGCAGCAGCTGCTCCGAGAACGTCATGCGACGTTGTCGGGGAGGACGTGGCAATCGAGCGGGGACAGGAACTTCCTGCGCTTGGATTGGCGGGGGCTGCGGAGGGGCTGGCTGGGCCTTCCGCAGGCGAGACCCGCGGGGAGGATATGCGCCGTGCGCCAGGTAATGCCGGCCTGCGCTCGTCAGGGTGACGCTCCACTGGCCACCCTTCCTGGAGACCGTAACCAACCCCCGGTTCTGCAGTGCCTGGCACGTGGTCTTGTACGAGCTCGTCTCCCATACGCCGGCAGGGCGCCCGGCGCCCACCCACTGCAGCACCGAGAGCTGCCGCTCATTGACCTGCCGTTCCAATGGCCCGCCTTCGACTCGAAGCGATCTGTAACGGCGGCATGCTGTCAGTTCCGTTGGTCAGCGACTGGCGATTTGAAACAATTCGCTCGAATGAGCGAGACCTCAGGACTGTCATTGCGCGCTGGACTGGATGTCTGCGCGGGCGGCGCTTTTGCTGTTGGCGTCAGTTCGCCTCCGTGAGCTGTGCGCGAGAGCCGGTGCTTGGGTCCGGCCTTCAGCCACTGAGCTTCGCGCGCAAGCGTTCGTTCTCCTTCTCCAGGCTCTTCACGCGTTGCTCAAGGTCGGCTCGTGTCGGCTTCTTCGCGGGCGGTGGCGGAGGTAGGGGGCCTGTTTCCTCCGGTGGCGCGCCGCGCAGCCCGATGGGCTCGAAGGCCACGATGGTTTGCCGAACTCCCCCGCACTCGGGGCATCGCCTGCCATACGACCCAGCGGACAGCGGGTCGGCGTACGTGTAATGCGCCTCCCTCTCCATGATGTGGCCGCAATACAGCCGGACACGCCACCGCATGATCTCGCGGTCGGCCTTCTTGAACGACTGCATCAGCTTCGCGACGTTCGCGAACGCCTGGCGGCGACGCTCCGCCCTCGCCGGGCCTGCCTGGCATTTCGCGATGTCCTCGTCGACCTGAAGCCGAACCGCCTCGCTGATCTCCTCGCTTTGCTTCTGGCGGCGATGGTCTTCGCGGGTGAGTTCGTACTCCTCCAGCGGAACCCCACTGCTCCGGTACTCGACTTCGCGCATGGCTGCCAGCGTAGGAGTGGCGGGTGCGCAGCCGCGGAGAAAAGCGGTGTTTGTTCACCGGATTGCTGATTTTGTCCATGGATGACCGCTGGTGGTGGGCACCATCCCGGAGTGGTCTCCGCGAAGCGGAGGGTGTGAGTGTCCCTTTGAACAAGGCCATGGCTGCGGCCGGGGAGCGAAACACATGTGCCGGTCAGGCCGTCATCAGGAACGAGCCAACCAGCCTGTTCGAGCAGAAGACCAGTCGAGTTCGCGCCAGTTAGCCGGTTCTGATCAATCGGTGGCTCAGTACGTGCACTGTTGGGCAGTATGCCGTCCTGGGGTGTTGATCGGTTGAGGGATCCGGAGGGGGAACATGGCGATCAGTGTGCTGCCGGTGGCTGCGGAGCAGACGGAGCTGTTGGACGCGATCATCGCTTTGGGCGACCGATACACCAAGTATCTGGGTCTGCTGACGCCGCCTGCCTACCGTAAGCACGCCGAGGACGACGGCCTGCTGGTGGCCGTGGACGGCGATGAGGTGGTTGGCTACGCGCTCTTCGGGCTGCCCAAGCGGAGCCTGCACGTGCGGCTGGCTCACTTGTGCGTGGCAGAGGAACGCCGAGGCAAGGGTGTCGCTCGTGAGCTGATCGAGGCGATTCGCGCGCGGCACGCTCATCGGCTCGGTATTCGTGCGAAGTGCCGGCGCGACTACGGGCTCAGCGGCATGTGGACGGCGCTGGGCTTCGTCCCCAGGGGAGAGAGCCTGGGGCGGGGCAAGGACAAGGAGACGCTGGACACCTGGTGGCTCGACCTGGGGCACGAGGACCTGTTCACCGAGGCCCAGAGCGATGCGCTGCTGGTGGTGACCGTGGACCACGGCGTGTTCGCCGGGCTTCGCGGTACGGAGAGCGAGCGCGCTGTTGAGGAGTCACGCGCTCTCGCGGCGGGATGGCTCGCCGACCTGATCGAGCTCGCGTTTACTCCGCAGCTTCTGCACGACGTGCGTGATGTCGAGGAGCGTGAGGCACGCACCCATCAGCGTGCGGGGCTTGCCGAGCTGCGTTCCCTGTCTCCCGACAGCGCTGCCGTGACCATCCGCTTGGAGGAGCTGGCCGCGGCAGCGGGGAAGGAGCTGCCTGATGTTCCCCTCGATGGCCGGCAGCGCGCCCGCTTGCGCTACGTGGCCGAGACATCGTGTGCCGGGCTCCAGGTACTGGTGACGCGCGATCCTGCACTGGCGGCTCTGGCGGACATCGCCTGGGACGTCGCACGGGTCAGGGTCGTCTCCCCGGCGGTGGTCACGCTGCACGTGGACGAACTGCGCCAGGCCCAGGTGTACCGTCCTGCGGATCTCATGGGCACTACCTTCTCTGCCGAGGAAGTCGAGCTGGGCGGTGAAGGAGAGTTGGTCGCCTTCTTCGAGCAGGCCGAGGGCGACCGTGGAACGGCCTTCGCGGAGCGGCTGAAAGGTCTCGCCGATGACGGGGTGCTGTGGCGCAGGGAGCTCCTTCGGGACGGAGAGGGGCATCCGGTAGCCCTCTACGTCTGGGCCATGGACGGCCGCACGCTGAACGTCGCGTTCCTCCGGACGGCATCGCACCGGCTGGAGGAGACACTTGCACGGCAACTGCTGTTCATGCTGAAGCGGCTTGGCCGGGAACGAGGGGCGCAGGCGGTCCGTATCACCGATCCGTTCCTGTCGCCGGCAGCCATGTCGGCGGCCGGGGCCGACGGCTTCACCGAGGACGAGAGCGGCTTCACCGCACTGTTGGTGGACGTCTGCGGACCCGCCGAGGCCGTCTCGCAGAAGGCTGCGGAGATCGCAGAGCGCATGAGCCGGTCGACGCCTCAGCTGGATGATCGCGTGTCGCCCGAGATCGCGAGCATGGCCGAGCAGGTGTGGTGGCCGGCCAAGCTGATCGACACGGCCCTGCCCTCCTTCATCGCACCCATCAAGCCGCGCTGGTCCACGGACCTCTTCGACGTTCCGGCCATGCTCGTTCCCCGGGACGACGTACTGGGCATCAGCCGCGAGCACGTCTACTATCGCTCGTCCGGACACCGCGGAGAGAGCGTTCCCGCCCGGATCCTGTGGTACGTCAGCGAGGGGACTTCCGGGCGGCAGGGCAAGATGGTCATCGGCTGCTCGCGCCTCGACGAGGTGGTCATCGACGACCCCGACACCCTCTTCTCGCGATTCGAACACCTGGGCGTATATGGTCATGCCGAAGTGCGTGCCGCAGCCGATGGGTCGGGTATGGCCATGGCGTTGAGGTTTTCGGACACGGAGGTCTTTCCCGTACCGGTGACGCATGCACGAGTGACCGCGTTGGCCAAGGGGCTGGGGCTACGGTGGGTACCGCCGATGCAGCTGTCGAAGATCAGCGCCGCGCTGTTCCAGGCCGTGTATGAAGAGGGGCACCGAAAGACGTGAGTGATCCGGAGCGCGCGATGCTGCTGTCCGTCCACCCTCGGTTCGCTGCGGCGATCCTGGCCGGAAGCAAGACGGTCGAGGTCCGCAGACAGCGCGTCGCCGCCCCACCGGGAACTCCCGTGCTTTTGTATGCGACCGCGCCCACGATGGCCATCGTGGGCATGGCGCGGATCTCTTCTGTGCAGGTGGCCTCCCCACAGGAGGTCTGGTCAGCAAGCCGCACGAGCGCTGGGATCAGTCGGCGCGAGTACGACGACTACATGACTGGAGCGACCCAGGCCAGCGGTCTGTCGCTCGAAGAACCGATCACGTTTGAGGCTCCGGTTCCGCTGGCCGCGCTGCGAGCCTCTGGATCGTTCCATCCTCCGCAGAGCTATCGGTATCTGACCGGTGAAGACCTCCGAAAAGTTGCTGAGGCCGCGCCGGTCACCGCGGCGGCCCTTCAGGGCGCGTTGAACGACCTAACGCCCGCCTAGGCTCGCACGCCCACAACGCGCGGATGAGATGTGGGGTCCGCGGCTGTTGAGCGGTTCGATGCGGGGCTTTCCGGCGCAAGGGACATCGCTCGTTCGGGGGCGACGAGACGTTTTTGCTGTTCCGGGCGCTATGCGGGGCGGGACACGATTCTGGTGGTGCCCCTTCCCCCGGGGCCTCCCTCGTCCCTCGCCTGGAGGTGGCCGTCCGTGGTCCTCGTCATCGTCGTCGCCGTGCTGGCCCTGCTCGCCGGCCTCGCCGCCAACCGCTGGCTGCGGCCCCGGCTCCTCAACGAGGACGACGACTCGGGCATGGCGGTGAAAGACCTGGTCGGCCCGCTCCTGACGCTGACCGTGCTGCTCCTCGCCTTCGTCCTCGTCACCGCCAACGGCTCGTACGGCAAGGCCGAGGCCGCCTCGCGCGGCGAGGCGAAGGCCGTCGACCAGCTCGTCGAGGCCGCCGAGTACGCGCCCGAGGCGCAGCGGGCCGAGATCCAGGCGGACGCCGTCTGCTACGCCCGTGCCGTACGGGAGCAGGAGTGGCCGGCCATGGCGGACGGCAAGGGCTCAGCGGCTCCCAGCGTCTGGTCCACCGACTTCCGCCGGGTCTTCCGTGAGGTGGAGGGCAAGCCGGTCTTCGGCATGCTGGTGTCCGCCGACAACAAGCGCTCGGAGGAACGCGAGGAGCGTCTGACGCAGGCCACCGCGAGCATCCCCAGCGCGATCCTCTGGTTCCTGCTCGCGACGCTGGTCATCACCGTCGTGGCCCTAGGGACGTGCATCCCCCGCCGCAACAACCGGGGGCAGATCATCACCCTCACGGTCATCACCGCGCTTCTCACCACCACCCTGTGCATCATCCGTGACGTCGACCGGCCCTTCGGCGGCATCATCGACGTCCAGCCGACCGCCATCTCCGAGGTCGAACGCCAGGCCACCCGCGACTTCCTGGCCCGCCATCAGGCCGACGAGCTGCCCTGCGACGACCAGGGCAACCGCCGCACCACCTGACGCTGCGCGAGGCGACGAAGCGCACTCCGTTCAGACACGTGCAGGCTGCCTTGGGGCCGGTAGGAGCTGGTGACCGGTTTGGCCGGCAGGGTCCTACCGGCGGGCTTCCCGGCAGACGCCTGGGCGCGACAGCGCTCTTGAGCGGGCCATGGCGGGCAGGGGCGCTACTCGGAGCGGTTCGCCCGACGGCCTGCCGTAAGGCATGCGACGCGATCGAGCGCGGCTCCGCTGGGGCGGAGCCGCGCGGCATCCCTTCCGCCGAGTGCTAGGGGAGGATGTGGTCGATGACGTTCCCGTTCGTGCAGTTGTTGGTGTGATTGCCGGTCCAGTCGCTCAGCACGGGGACGACGGCTACCTCCTGCAGGCAGACGACGGCGGAGGTGAAGTTCCAGTTGTTCGCGGCGTTGACGCCGCCGCCGAAGTTGCTGTCGTTGTCGGCGTGGGCGGGGCTGCTGATGGCGGCGGCGCTCAGGGCGAGGGCGGCGGCCACGATGATCTTCTTCATGGCCGGGGAACGAGCCACCTGTGCCCGGGACACGGGCGGGTGGCCGGCCCGTGTACCGGTCGTCACCTGAACGCCAGCTCTCAGGACCGCTCTCATGGGGTGGATCATCTGCGAGACCTGCCGTGCTGGGGCCGAGGCTGCTCGGTCATGCTGTTCTGCCTCCGGCGGCCGGGCATGTGCGGGCGGTGCGGCAATGTTCGACGGTCGGCCCGGTGGCGGGGGAGTGTGCGATGCCCGCGGTCCGCTTCCTGGTAGCAGAGTGAGCCCACCGATGAGTTGATCACCCAACCACCGTCTCAGGCGAACGGGCGTTGACCGCTTCCGACCGACTGAACCGTTCGTGCTGCGGTCAGTTCTGCGCGGCACACTGACCGCGGGCATGCCCGGGAGCGACATCCGCGGCAGCACCTGGGCCGTACAACAACCCTGAGCCGGCCCACCCCCAACTGGCAGCCGCGGTGACCGTCGGTTGCCTGCAGAGCCCGAAAACGAACTATCCCTGCCGGCCCTACGCTTCGCCCCGATGGCCGGGCCGCCCCCGAAGAGCACGCACCCAAGACGCTTCCACGTTGTCCAGGTCGCCTCTCCTGGGACGTGGGGATCCGACGGCTGGCCAGTGGCGGCACCGAACGTGTGCCTAATGTGCTGGAAGATCTCGCGGCCGGGCGTCAGGCGGAGGAGCAGGAGTTCTTGATGGGATGCGCGAGCACGCCTTCGTCGTCACCGGCATCGCCCGCCATCCCGACTCTGCCACCGCCCAGTCCACTGGTCCCTTATACGTGGGCAACGCCGTAGCGTGCGGTGAGCTGGTGCCAGTGGATGAACCCGGCGATCACGGCCTCTGTGTCCTGTACACATGTTGTGATCTGGGGGTCGCCGATCTCGCGCAGGGACCGGCCGAGCCGAGTGAACTCCTCAAGCGTGCTGCGATACACGTCGGCCGCCTGGAACAGGCCTTCCTGCAGCGAGCACTTGTAGTGATTGGCCAGGACATTGGGCAGCGTCATCGCCGTGGAGGTGTCTACTTCCGGGTCGAAAAGGGTGATGTCCTGGTAGTAGCCGGCAGCATCGGCCGCCAAGTCCTGAAGCCGCAACACCTGCGGATGTGCCCACACCTTCTCCGGCAGGGCCTTACCCGAGATGAGTTCGGGGAACGTGATGAACAGCCGGAATGCGGTCTTCGCCCGCCGGATCATCAGGAAGTCCGGAAGGCATGGAAGGCGCCCCTTCGACAGACAGACAGCCTCGCAGGCGAGGCCCCTGGACCAGTACGCCCAGCCGGCAGCGGTCCGTGCGAACTGCCCGGGCGTCGCTACCTGCTCCAGACGCAGCCACCAATCCCGCCACGCCCGGTGATGGGGGTCGTCTTCTTCCCGCGCCCCGTGAGGGTCGTCGACGACGCGGCTGAGAGCCATAAGTGACCGCGACACCCATCCGAGGTGCCCAGCGAGAGCAGGTTCTTTGATGTGGCGGTCATGGAACGAGGCTGCCCAGGCCCGGCCGTCAGAGGCCAGCTGTAGACTCTCGCGGCTCTCCCCGAAAGGGTAGGTCAGTGCGCAGAGCGTGCCGTACCTGTCGTGTTCCGCACGTTCGTGTGGTCGCTCCACGAGGCCGAACTTTTCCATCCATGCGCCTGTCTCCTCGTCCGTTCCCTTTCCCTGAGGGTTGGCTTCGGAGGTGAACGGGCGGGGTAGGTCCGGAATCGTGAGTTCGTGCACCGTCTGTTCTCCCATCGAAATTCAGTTCCTCTCGCTGTGCGGTCGAGTAGATCCGGTTGCAGGCGATTTTTGTGCGGTGGCCAACAGGTCGGCCTTTCTCGGCTTGGTAGCCAGGAACTTCTCGCGCTGCTTCAGCGGACTGTTCTCCGGAAACTTCGTCCAGCTCTGTCTTGATGCCACAGTCTCCTGGTCCCACGGAAGCTTGCACCTGCCCTTCCCGCGCTCGTAGCCGCCCAACCGCACCCACAAGCCGAAGCAGCCGAATGCTCCGTACGCCGGCTCGAGACCCGCGGCATGCGCACCCCCGGCGGAATCCGGCGCCGGGCCGGAGCGCCGCGGCGCCTGCATTCCGCCCCGTGATCGACACCCGGGTCGCCGACCTTCGCTTGTCTGCGGGGAATGAACAGGACGGCGAACTCCCGACGGGGCCGACTCCGGATGACCGCTCGCGGGATCACTCGAGGAAGGAGTGAAGGGTGCGGAGGAGCCGGTGGGCCAGGGAGTCGGTGGTCCGTCGTGCGAGGGGAGTGTCGGCGTGGAGGGTGTTGAGGTGTAATCCGTCGTGGTTGCGGTGGAACCACAGGAGGTTTCCGTTGCAGGCCGAGGACCACACGTGCACGGTGGCCGTGCGGGTCGAGGGATGCTCGGCATCGGGTGCGGTGCGGAAATCCAGGTAGGAGAAGAAACTGACAGGGCGGCTGACGTCGCCGGTGTCGGCTGTAGGGCGGAGCAGTTGCTGTGCGCGAACGGAGTGCACGTCGGCCTGGCGGCGTGCTGGTTGGTATCCCGCGCTGGCCAGGGCGAGCCGGGTGGCGAGGGAGGCTCGGCGCGGGGCGGGGATCTCGACGGGAACGGCGTTGATGAACCAGCCGATGGAGCGGGAGTAGCGGTGTCGTCCGCGCCGGTTGATCGGCATGAGGGCCCGGTAGACGTCGGGGCCGCCTTCTTCACGGACGGAGGCGGCCGTCGCGGCGAGGAGGCCGGTGAGCAAACTGCCGCCAAAGGCGCGGCAGGCTGTTTCCAGCTGGTGCGTCACAGGTCCGGGCAGCAGGGTGCGGGTGCGGTTGACCGGCGGATACAGGTGGCCCGCTTTGACGCCGAGGTCCAGCGGAAAGGCAGGGGGGTGTTCCGCGCGGGTGAGGAAGCCGCGCCAGTGCTGTAGTTGTTCGTCATGTGCGCGCAGCGCGAGGTTGTGGCTGCGTTCCTCGCGTGCGAAGTCGAGGTAACTGCCTGCGGGCGTGTGGTCCGGCCGGCGTCCGTGTGTCAGGTCCTCGTAGGCGCGGGCGAGGTCGGCGATGGTGATCGGGGCGGAGAGCACGTCGGCCACGAGGTGGTCGTAGACCACGTGGACCGAGGCTGAGCCCGCGCGGACGACGGCGCCCGCGACCATCAGGGGCCCTGTGACTGGGTCCACGAGCCGCAGCAGTTCGTGTAGGTGGGCGCGGGTGGCGACGGGTGAGGGGAGGGGTCCCGCATCGACACGCTCGAGGCGCGTCTCGTCCGGTGGGCGGACATGAAGGCAGACGTTCCGTGCAGTCCGGCGGCAGTAGGTGCGGAGCACTTCGTGCCGGCGGACCAGGTGCAGCAGCGCGGCTTCGAGCGCCGGCAGGTCGAGGGGGCCGGTCAGTTCGAAGCTGCAGGCGATAGCGAGGCCGAAGGGTGGCGGTCGGTCCGATAGGTGCGCGGCACAGGCCGCGGCCAGATGGGCTGCCTGGTTGTAGCTCGCCGACCGGCGGGAACCTGGTGCCGCGGGCAGGTCCGGAATGGAGATTCGCCAGGTGTAAGCGTGGCCGGGCTCGATCTCGGCCTTCTCGGCGGGGATCTGGATCATGGCGCGTCTTTGGCGGCGGTGTCGTCGGTGCGCACCGGCACGCGCTCGTAGCAGCGATCGACGAGCACGCCTTGTCGGCGCAGCGCGGTGTGCGCTGTGGCGAGGCGGATGTCGGGAAACCTGTCGAACAGGGCGGTAAGCGCGCCGGCCGCCTGCACGCGGGCGAGGGGGGCGCCGGGGCAGTAGTGCGGGCCCAGTCCGAACGCCAGGTGTGCGCCGAGGCGGTGCGGGCGCGCGGTGTCGGGCTCGGGGTAGGAATCCGGGTCGCGGTTGGCGGCGGCCAGGGCGATCAGCACCACGGCGCCCTGGGGGATCACGGTGTCGCCGACAGCGACGTCCTGCAGGGCGAATCGCCAGGTGGCGACCGGGAAAGGGCTGGTGAGGCGCAGCAGTTCCTCGGTGAGGCGGGCCGCGTCGGCGCCGCCGTGGAGTGCTCGGCGCAGCTCGGGGCTCTGCATGACTTCGACCGCTCCGGAGACGATCAGTGCCGTGGTGGGGGTGATGCCGCCGGAGAACAGGCCCCAGGCCACGGAGAGGAGCTCCTCGGCCGAGAGACGGCCCTGGCGGTGAGCGAAGGTGAGGCGGGTGAGGACGTCGTCTGCGGGCCTGCGCCGTTTGTCGCCGATGATGCGGGACCACAGCCCGAACAGTTCGCTGCGGCGTTTTCGTACGGCGGGGTTCTCGGGGTCTGCGGCGCTGATCATCGTCAGCGTCAGGCTGGTCAGGCGGTGCTGCAGGTCCTCCGGGATCCCCAGGAGTGCCGTGGTGACCCGGACGGCCAGGGGGCGGGCATAGTCGGCGACCAGGTCGGGACGGTCGGCCGCGGCCAGGGAGTCGAGGAGTTCAGCGCAGGTGCGGGCGATGAACGGCTGCCACCGCTGTGCCGCCGTACGGGACAGCAGGGGAGCCAGGACCGCCCGCAGCCGCTGGTGGGCCGTGCCGTCGCTGTTGAGCAGGTGGCGGCCTTCGGCGGAGAAGAGGTCGTCGGGGTAGCGGCGGCCGCCGAACCCCTGTCGGGGGTCGGGAAGCCGGCGCATGTCGTGGGCCAGGCGGGCGTCGGTCAGAGCCTGTCGCGCCTGGGGGGCTCCGGTGATCAACCAGGCGATAAGGCCGCCGGGCAGAACGACCCGCTGGGCGGGCGCCTGCTCACGCAGTTCCCGAAAGACCATGTCTGCGTCCCAGAACACGGGATCACCGGTCACCAGCCGGGGGCACGGGCATGCCCCAGCGTCGGGGCGCGGCGGTCCCTGCGGGCGGACGGACACCATGGGAGGGTCGTTCCCTTCTTGGTCGGCGGGGTGCAGGGGCGGGCCGGTGGATCAGGCGGGTGTGAGAACGACGGGTAGCGCTTCCACGCCGCGGACGGTGGCGGTGGTGTCCTTGTGCCGGACCGGACCGGATGCCGGCTCGATAGCACGGGTCCGGGCGAGCAGCCGGCCCAGAGCCAGGGATGCTTCCAGCCTGGCCAGGGGCGCGCCGAGGCAGTAGTGGATGCCCGCGCCGAAGCTCAGGTGCGGATTGTGTACGCGGTCAAGGTCGAGTCGGCCGGGTTGGGCGAACACGCGGGGATCGTGGTTGGCCGATCCGATGAGCAGAGCCGTCGGAGTTCCCTGCGCCAGCGGGGTGCCCGCGATCACGGTCGCACGCTGCACCGTGCGGAAGGTGATCTGGATCGAGGAGTCGTAGCGCAGCAGCTCGTTCACGGCGCCGCTGTCCAGCCGCCCGCCGTCGACCCGGCCCCGCGCGGTGGCAAGCTGGCCCGGGTGACGCAGCAGGGCGAGAGCACTGTTGGCGATGACGTTGGCGGTGGTCTCGTAACCGGCCAGCAGCAACAGGGCGCACATCGGCAGCAGGTCGCGCCGGGTGAACGCGGTGCCCAGGTCGGCTTCCGCGGCCAGGGCACTGAGGGCGTCCGGGCCAGGGTGGCGACGTCGTTCGTTGATCTTCCGGTGCAGGTAGGCGACGAACCCGCTGGCCGCCGAGTGGGCCCTGGCCACGTCCTGGTCGCTGAGGGCATAGGCCGGGTCGAGGAGCCGGGCGATGGGCGGGGTCTGTTCCCGGATCCACCTCTGGTCCTGCTCGGGCAGGGCGAACAGGCCGCAGACCACGCGAAGCGACAGCGGGTAGGCGAAGTCGGCGAGCAGGTCGACCTCTCGTTTCCGCAGCGCCTGGTCGAGCAGGTCGTCAACGGCGGCGGTGATCTCCGGGGCCAGCGCGCCGACGGCGGCGGGACTGAAGAAGCGCGAGGCGAGACGGCGCAGCGGCCCGTGGTGGGGCGGGTCCATGCCCAGGAAGGAGAAGATCCGGTTCGGTGCGGTGAGCGGACCGTGGCCGAGCCGGTTGTCCCGCAGGGCCTGCGAAACGTCCGCGTGGCGGGTCACCACCACCAGACCGTGCGGCCCTTCGCACAGAGCGGCGGCCTCGCGTGCCGCGGTGTAACGGGAGTACGGGTCGGTGTGCAGGGCGGAGTCGAAGGGGTCGAAGTACGGCCGTAGCGCCGCTTTTGGCCCGGTGGTTGTTGAGGGGTTCATCAGCTGGGTCTTTCGCAACGAAAGCGGCGGGCGCGTACGCGGATCTGCGGCAGGGCCCGGTGTGGCGGCGCCCCTGGGACGCCGCCACACCGGGCGTGCGGTCACGGCGTGTAGACGACCTCGGCCTGCTGCGTGGTGTGGATCTCCCCGGTGGGGTCGGTGACCTCACGGACGGACTGCCCGGTGACGGAGACGGTGTAGCCGCCGAAGCGGGTGCTGGTGGCATCGTTGACGCCCTTGATGGTGAACTTCAGGACGCCGTCGTTGCCCACCTCCGTACCGAAGTCGGTGAACGTGCCTGTGGTGACTTCTCCGTCCGACCACTCCACCCGGCCCCGGTACTCGGGCTCGACGCCCGCCGCCGGGGAGGGCAGCGTGCCGCTGAACTCGGTGGTGCCTTCAAGGTAGGGCTCACTCAGTGCGTCCCGGCACGTGATCGTTCCCGTGCCGGTGAAGCGCGTCACGTCCGGACTGCCGAGCTGCGGGGCCTGGAGCGTGCCGCGGGCGGTGCTTTCGCAGACGACGGACTCCGCCGCGGCCGGCTTCGCGGCGGCGGCCGGGGCCAGGAGGGCCGTACCCGAGCACAGGGCCGCTGCGAGGACGGTAAGAGTCCGCAGGCGCCGGGGGTACTGGGCTGTGCGGGAGAAGGGATGCATGGCTGTGCCCTTTCGTGGGGGAGCGTTCCGGGCTGTCCGGCGGGAATTGCCGGGTCCGGATGGAGACGGCACGGTCTGGAGGTCCTGCGCTGTCGTGCCGGGTGCGAGGCAGGGTCAGGGGTCGAGCACGACGGGAAGGTCTGTCCACCCGCGCACGGTGACGCGGTGGTCGGGACACGGCAGGCCGGCGGGCGCCATGCGGGGAAAGTGCCGTAGTACAGCGGGAAGGACGAGTGAGGCTTCCAGCCGTGCCAGCTGGGCTCCCAGGCAGTAGTGGGCGCCACCGCCGAAGGAGAGCAGCCGGCTCGCCGGGCGGTCGGGATCGAACGCGTCCGGATCGGTGAAGTGCTCGGGGTCTCGGTGAGCTTCGGCGATGAGCGCCATGACTTCCCGGCCGGCCGGGACCCGAACACCGCCGACAGTCACCTCGTGCCGGGCGACACGGGTGATCAGCCGGACAGGCGGGGCGAGACGCAAGGACTCGCTAATCGCGGCATCGACACGGGCCGGATCGCCAGAGGCTACCGCGGCTCGCGCCGGTGACGTCATCAGCGCGGTGATCGCGTGGTCGAGCAGCGTCACCGTGGTGTCGAAGCCGGCGGTCAGCGCGAGGGCGAGAGCGGAAGCCGCCTCGTCGTCGCCGAGGGAACAGGCGACCGACGACGCCAGGTCCTCTCCCGGCCGCGCCCGTCGTTCAGCCACCAGCCTGTCCAAGTAGGGCCGCAGGGTGCCGGCAGCGCGGTCCGCCTCCCGTAGTGCGAGCGGGCCGACCTCGGGGTCGAGCAGAGCCAGCAGCGGCTGCACCAGCTTGTGGAGGAAGGGGGCGTCCTCCACGGGGAGGCCGATGAGGGCGCACTGGGTGCGGCAGGTAACCGGGAGGGTGAGCCATGCGTGCAGATCGACGACGTCACCGCGCTGCCGCGCGTCGAGCAGATCCAGACATTGCTCGGTGGCGGTGGACACGGTCTCGCGCAAGGAGCGCAGGCGCGCCCGGCTGAAGGCGGGCGACGCGGCCTTCCGCAGCCGCTGGTGGCTCGCCCCGTTATGGAACACCATGCTGGTGCCGAACAGTCGCATCCCCGGACTCCGCCGCCAGCCGGGGATGTGTGCGTCGAACCAGGCGGCGTCCTTGGCCACGAACGCGGGATCGCGGGCGATCACCATCACGTCGGTGTACCGGCTGAACACCAGTACCTCGCTCCCGGTCCGCCGCCCGCGATCTGCGCAGCCGACGGCCGGCACAGGCCCGGGAGCGAACCGAGTCGAGGGCGGCCACCGCTCGTGCTCCGTGCTGTCCGGGATTCGTTGCGTGGTGTTCGGCACGCGGCCTCTCCCCTTGCCATGCGACAGCCCGGGCAGTCCCGGGCGACGTGAAATCGGGCCTCCAAGGGAAACGACCACCGATCGCCGAGGGCACGGAACCAGGGGCGAAATGACTTCTTACGGCCGCACGTCGACCGCGCGCGGCGGCCGGCCCCGTCGCGCCGGGCCGGGCGGATTCAGGCGGCGCCGAACACCAGCGCGGCGTTCTGTCCCCCGAAGGCGAAAGACGTCGACAGTGCTCGGCCGAAGTTCACACTGCGCGGGCTGCCGGTGACGATGTCCAGCTCACAACCGGGGTCCTGGCGGCTGACGTTGGCCGTCGGCGGCACCTGCTGCCGCTCCAGGGCGAGCACGGTGACCGCGGCCTCGATGGCTCCTGCCGCGCCCAGCGCATGGCCGATGACGCTCTTGGTCGCGGTCACCGGCGGCACGCGGTCGCGGAAGACCCGCCGGAGCATGAGGGCCTCCGCAGTGTCGCCCAACCGGGTCGAGGTGCCGTGCGCATTGACGTGGCCGATGTCGCCCGGCGTGCATCCGGCGTCGGTCAGAGCCTGCCGTACGGCCTGCTCCGCACCCGCGCCCTCAGGGTGCGGGGCGGTCACGTGGTGCGCATCGGCGGAGGACCCGTACCCGCACAGCAGCGCGCGGCTGCGGGCCCCACGGGCCCGCGCGTGCCCGAGGCGTTCGAGGACGAGTACGGCGGCCCCCTCGCCCAGCACGAAGCCGTCGCGGTCCCGGTCAAAGGGGCGCGAGGCGAGTTCGGGCCGGTCCATGCGCAAAGACAACGCCCGCATCTGGGAAAAGCAGACGGCGGTCATCCGCGACCACGACTCACTGCCGCCGGCGAGGACCACGTCGCACATGCCGCCGAGCAGCAGGCTGCGAGCAACCCCCAGCGCGTTGGTGCCCGAGGCACACGCGCTGGAGACCGTGAAGTTCGGACCCCGAGCTCCGATGTCGAGGGCGATCTCCCCGGCAACCATGCTCGGGACGCTGCGGGGCAGAGCGAGCGGCGAGACCGCGACGGGCCGGTCCTGGGCAAGCCGCGTGAATTCGGCGCCGTACGTCCGCAGGCTGTTCGAACCCACCCCGAGCACCACACCGACCCGCTCTGGCGGACAGGCCGCGACCTGCAGGTCCGCGTCCACCACGGCACGGCGGGCGGCCGCGATCCCCAGGTGGGCGAACCGGTCCAGGCGGCGCGTGAGTCGTCCACCGAGTTCGACGACAGGATCAAAGCCCGGTACGTCGCACGAGATGTCGACCGCGAGGCCCGCGAACTGTCGGTTCCTCGCGGCTAGTGAGCGTCCCGCGCACAGATTCGTCCAGTTCATATCGACGTCACAGCCCGCCGGAGTAAGCAGACCGAGACCGGTGACGGCCACCGATTCACCCATCGGTCACCCTGGGGAGCCGGGGACCCTGAACGGACGAGCTGCGGCCCCGGTCGGCGACGAGCGGCGGCCGATCACCATCTGCGGTCATCGCGCCATGAACCCCGCGATCGTCCGGGCCAGCTGGTCCAGCGACTCGGACCCGGAGACGTCTACCAGCCGACTGCCCACTTCGACACCGGTGCGTTCCTCGAGGACCGTCCCCAATTCCATCAGGGCAAGGGAGTCCAAGCCCAGTTCGTCGAGAGTCGTCGTGAGGGCGAGGGAGTCGGCCGGGAACCCGAACAACTCCTCCATGAGGCTGCGAAGGGTCTCCGGGCCGAACTTCGCCACCGTCCGTTCAGTCATCGCTCCGTCTTCCCTTTCGAGCAGTTGTGTCGACGGGCCAACGACACCGAGGGCGGACGGTCACGGTGCCGGGGCACGGCTTCCGTGGCGGCCCGCAAACCGTGCGCCGCCGCTGATTGGCAGAAACATTCCTATGGTTCGTACTGCCACGTGCCGGGTTCGGGAGTTCGCCTTCACTGCGGCGCTGGTCAGCTCTGTCCTGCTGCCGGTGGCCACTGCACCGGCGGCCAGCGCAGAGACAATCCCGTCGTAATGGGTAACGGGTAACGGGTAACGGGTAACGGGTAACGTGGACTGGTCAGTGATGTCCGTGAGCGTAAGGAACGGTGCTGTGGCGGAAGAGAACAAGCCCGAGGAGCCGAAGCCCGAAGACACTGAGCCGAAGGACGAGAAGACCACACCTCAGACGAAGGCGGGCGGTCACAAGGTCGGCATCCCTGAGGACTTGGAGCCGTAACCCCGCGGCAGCCTTTCGCTGCGCCTGCCTGGCCGTGTAAGGGGCCAGAACCTGCCGCGTCCGCGACGATATGACGTGCACCGGTAAGGCCCGGTGTCCGGACGCGCTCTGGGGGCAGCAGCGCTACCGGGCCGCCTCAACCGATGCCACGCCCGTTGACGCGGCCTTCGGAGCGTTGGTCCCGAATCACAGCTCGTCTCAACCGATGTTGATCACCTCAGGTTCCTGCCTGCCGGCCCGGCGCGGGTTGGCCAACTGTTAAGAGGCCTCCCACCCCTGCCTGAAGCGGGAGGCTTCTTCGGAATCGGGAACTGGGGTCAGCGGTAGTCGTCCTCGTCCACCTGAGCTTCGTCCGGTTCGATCGCTGAGAGCCGATCGTGGCCGGCCGGGGATAGGCGGTCCTGTGCTACATGCCGAAGATGACGCCGAGGGGGCCGAACAAGCCGGTGAGGACAACGGCACGTACCGGGTCGGTGGCCTGGGGGCTGGGCTTCCAGGGGGCGAGAGTCCAGGTCTGGCCAGGGCCGCCCTTGTTCTTGCCGACCAGGCGGCCGTCCTCGTCGGTCCAGTAGGTCTGCTCGGCGGGAACGGTCTTGCTGTCCGCGCCGTAGATGTGGGTGCCGTCGTACACCCACCGGTAGGTGCTGCCCTCGTGGCGGCTGGCGCCGCAGCCGTACAGCTCCGTCCGTGCTGCGGACTGGGAGATCACCAACGGCTTGATGCCTTCCTTGGCTGCCGCGTCCGTGTAGGCGCGGACCGCTGCGGCGACCTTCCTGTCCTCGGGACTCTCGTAGTTGTGGTTGGTGAGTCGGATGACGCCGTTCTTATGAAACGCAAGGAGTGCGCAATTCATATGCCATTCCTCCAGCGACGCCACCGGGGCCCGGCGCTGCCACTCCAACTCCAACGCCTTATTCCTGCGCTCCTGGGCTGCGGGCAACAGCTCCTCGGTCCGAGATTCGATCCGTGCGGCCCGGGGTTCCGTTTCGACTTCCTTCAGCAGCGCCAGCTCCTCCTTGGACGGCTTCTGCGGCCGCGCCTCGTCGGACGGCTCATACGGATCCGTCTCCTCGTCCTCCCCGCGCCAGGCCCGCTCCCACTCGCGCCGCGCCCGCGCCTCTGCTTCCGCGATCTTCCGCTCCCGGATCGCCTTGAGCTGCGCAAACTTGTCGGCGCTCAGTGGTTCCTCGTCCGCCGCCCATGCCTCGAGTTCGGCGATCAGCCGCACGCGCATTTCCTCCGTCTCATAGTGCGCCTCCTTCCAGTCCTCAAGCCTGGCGCTGTAGGACTTCGTGTGCCAGGCGTGCCATTCTTTCGGGATCAGCGCGCCGAGCTTCGTCCTGAGCTCGACAGGCAGGTCGTTCAGCCTGCTCTCATACAGCCCCTCCGAGTAGTTGCGGTCGTCGAAGTCGTCGCTGTAGTCGGTGTACATCCACACGCCGTAGCGGCCGATGTTCTGATACTCGTCGACGGCGAAGTTGACGATCTGGTTGAACGGCTGACGCTCCACCCCGTCTTGGGTGGTGTTGAACCACCAGGCTGTCGAGGGGCTGTTGTCGGGGGTGCCCAGTTCGAGGGTGGGCTTGTCGGTCACGTACTGGAGGTACTTGGTGCCCTCCTTGTAGTCGCTGACGTCCTTGGTCCGGCCCAGACGTACCCGGACGCAGCGGCCGGTCTCGTTGTTGACGATGGTGAAGTTGCCAGCGGGAATCTTTGACATGAGTCCATCGTCCCTCACTCACAGTGAACAGGGCAATGCGTGGCGTGATCTTCACTCGATTGCGAGTTGGCCAGGACGAGCGACACCGGCGGGCCAAGAGCGTGCTCAGAGAAGTCGGTGGTGTGCCCTTCCCATGGCGGCCGTCACCAGCAGGCGTCGGAGCCGTTCACGAGGAGGGCACCTGACGCCGGTGGCGATACGCCCCGGCCACCCACAGGTGCATCTGTGCCTGTTTCCGACGAAGGACCGATAATGATCAAGGCTTCCCGGACGGCGGCGTCCGCCCTCCTGGCTTTCGGCGTTCTGTGCTTGCCCGCGTACAGCGCCTCAGCGCAGACACTCAGCGCGTCTGTGGCTGCGGAGCAGTGCGAGCAGGAAGGCGACCTCTTGGCCAACCCAGACGACGCCCGTTCCTTCTTTCACTGCTCGCACGGCGTGGCGTACCTGAAACAGTGCCCGAGCATCCTCCACTTCAACCCGGTCCTGAAGGTCTGCGACTGGCCCGAGCATGCAGGAAACCTCGCCGCTGACCAGGGCACGGGCGGGCTCTGACCCAAGCAGATGAAACCTGAGCGCACTGGCTGGTGAACTTCGCCAGGCGAGCGCCACTCCGAGGTGCCGCAGACTGAGCGCCGTAGTTGGCGGTACGGGCCAATTACCGCGCTCAGCCACATCTTCACGCGATAGCCGAGGAGAGAGGTCTGCTTCGATCGGGGCGCCGGCGCCGTGAGGGACGTCCGTGCGCGGTTCGCTTGCCCGGTCTGCCTCCACTCCAGTCAGCCATTTCTGCCCGGCTCGTCACGATCTGATGGCCCCGTGGCAGGGCCGCCGCCCCTGTCAGGGAACCGGCGACGGTCTGCCGGATTCGTCAGCCGCGCGCACCCGTGGGTGCTACCGCGGGCAGGGGCGCTGGTGTTGATGATCACGAAAGTGCGCCCTTTCGGGTGTAGCCCGGGTAAGGCCGTCGGCCTGGGCGGGGGCGCGGCCACAGACTTTGATCATGTCGAAATTCCCGAGTGGACCCTTCACCATCGTCAACCAGGAGACCGGTCGCTGCCTGCGGGTGCGGCTCGGCAGAACGGTGGACCTCAGCGACTACAAGGAGGGCACCAAGTACCTGCTGAGCCGGACCTACCCTCCGCTCCTTGAGCTGGGGCCGGCCGACGGCACCAAGGCCACCGCCTGGTACTACCGGTCACACGACGATGCGCTGGAGCGTCGGCCGTTTAACCAGATCGCCAGCACTGCGGTCACCGACTTGCAGAACATCGGCGACCACTGCGTGTGGATGTACAGCGACCCGCTCGCTGTGGAACGCGAAAAGGTCTTCCTGCAGGAGCGGTTCACCAACAGGCTCAACGACGCGACCGGGGATGCCGCGAAGCAGCTCCGTGCGCTGATCCCCGAGGAGTGGACCGCACAGGCCGCGCAGGACTACGAAGACGAGCTGGAGGACTGGAAGCGAGAGGGCTGGCACTTCGAAGGGGTGGTGGAGCGGCTCAACGGCAGGCAGGCGGTGCTGCTGGAGCGGCTTCGGCCGCAGCACGCCAAGCTGGTGGAGGCGGTTTCCGGGCACATGGACGCGATCATGCAGGCGTACCAGAGCTCAACGAGGAGCAGCATCAAGCACGCGGATGGAACACCATTTAACAGGAAGGAGACTCAGCAGCATTGGGAGCGCTCCCTGGAGGGCGGAGCCAAAATGGTGCAGGAAATCGAGATGCAGATGGAGCGCGCTGAGCCGCAGGAGCTGCAGGAGCTGCTGGAGATGCAGGTCGGCGTGATGAGCGGCTCCGGGGCAGAACTGATGAGTAGGCGGTTGGCCGGTCTCGGGTTGCCGTCACTGTTCGGGGAGGCGCTGGAGGAGGCGCGGCGCACCGAGCGGGCCCTGGTGGAGGCGCTCAAGGCGGAGGCGCCGGTGCGGGCGTGGCAGCGACGGGCCCCTGTCAAGGGCGTGGCGAGGTGGAACGACCGCTGCGCGCGCCTGGCGTTTCACGGGGAGGACAAGCTCAATGCCTTCGACAAGAAGTTCGTCGAGGCGATGCGCGGATACCTCACCGCGGCAGCCAAACAGGGGATCGCCAAGCCGGTGAGCAGTGTGGACTCGCCGACGGGGATGTACGGCTGCGGCGCCAAGCGGTACGGGGGCAGCACCTACCGGTGGGACTACGACGGCACCTACATCACCGCCTCGGACAGCAAGACCGTGCCATCGGAGCGGACCTACTGGACCGACAACGACGGCCTCCTGGTCGGCAAGGCCAAGGGCGGCCCCGGCCAGAAGTGGACCATCGCCCCCTACGAGGAGCCGGCCAAGACCGACAAGGCCGACGGCGAAGACATCTTCCTCACCGGCATGTTCGGACCACTCACCAGCATCCTCCGACTCGCATAACCCCCGGCCGATCGGGCTCTTCGACTGAGGAAAACCGGGCTCGTGCATGCTGCGGTAACGCGGCTTGCATGAGTCTGGCCGCGCACCGGCGGGCCGTCATACCACCGTCGGTAGCCCTTCGACCGAGGTCGAAGGTAAAACGCGATCCTGCCGCCCGGGGGCAGCCGGAGCAGGAACTCATGCCGCACACGACCGGCAAGCGGATCAGCACCTTGAAGTCGATTCTGAGGGCTCCCCGGATGTTCAGCGTCAGGGCCGCGTTGGCGGCGTGCACGCTGCACGGGATGTCCTCCCCGACCGGAGGCATGGGAATGGGCGTCATCGGGGTCGGCGGCGTGGGGGCTCCGGGGGTCGACTTCCCGGCCTGCGCGTGCGGCCGAACGGCGTGGGCGTTGCCCGAGAACAGCACTCCGGTGCCGACGGCAGCGGCTGCGGCCGCTACTCCCCTCAAGAACCCGCGGCGATCCCGCACGGAACTGGCCATGTCACGTTCAGTCATCCGACTGGTCTCCCTTTCTCCACTGCGACTGGGTAAGCCGGCCGCTCTCAGGACCACGACGCCGACGCTGGACGCGCCCGCCGCCGCTACCACGAGAAGGGCAAGATTCCCGAGCGATCAGACGGAGAATGCCTGGTCCGGTCATCAGTCACGGCCATTGCTCCGAAGAGCGCCACGGGTGTCCTCCCGCCGCCTGAATGTGTGGCGCAGGCTTGTTGGCAACAGTCGGAGCAGATTCCGGGTGATCAGGAGACTATTGCGCTCAGTAGTTGGGGGTGGCGCAGCTTAGCTGGCAAGCCATGGTCGCGGACGGTGATCCGCATGAGCGGGGAACTGCTTGGTGTGATCAGGAAGCAACTGCGGAGGTACGCCGTGAGTGCTTCCACCGCTTCAGTGGCCGTACCCCGCGCGGCAGGCAAACGCTCCCAGGCCGCGCGTAGTCGAAAAGCGCGCGGGCAGAGCGCGGCCGAGGCAGGGCTGTGACGTCGTGCGCGGCGCGGCACAACTCCGCCATGTCCGCCTCCCCTCCCCCTGGGCTCGTACCGGACAATGCGGGATGTGCGTACCTGGTAACCGGCCGGCACGGCTGGCCCTTCGGCGGCTCCTGACGGAGTGGCAGTTGGTGACCTGGGTGGGACGTGCCGGTGGCGTGGGTGCCGGCGTGCTGCGCCGATGGGTGCGAGCGCGCGGCTGTCGTTGTGCCGCTCAGGGGTGCTGCGGGTTCCAGGTGGTGTGGCGGACGTCGATGACGGGGATGCCGGCGGTGAGGGCGGAGGTGATGCCGTCGTCGGTGTTCTCGAAGGCTAGGCACTGGCCGGGGGCTTGGGCCAGGGCGTGGGCGGCGAGGTGGTAGGCGTCGGGGGCGGGCTTGAGGCGGGTGACGTGCTCGCGGGCGACGAGGGTCTCGAACAGGTCGTCGAGGCCGGTGAGCTTGAGTGCGGCGCGGACGAGCCGGCCATCGTTGGCGGTGGCGATCGCGACGGGCAGGCCGGCGGCCAGGTGCCGGGCGGCGGCCGCGACGCGCGGCATCGGACGGATGCGGTGGGCGCGGGTGAGCCAGTGGGCGCGGGTCCGGTCGACGAACTGGGCGTCGGTGCCCGGCAGGTCGATGCCGAGGTCGTCGCGCAGCCGGGTGCGCAGTACCGTCAGGTCCGCCAGGGTGGTGGTGTGGAGCCAGGTGTCGGGGACGGTGATGTGGAGGTCGGTGAAGCTGGCGCGGATGGCGTCGGTGTTGAGGGCGTCGGTGTCGACGAGGGTGCCGTCGAAGTCGAAGATCACTGCTGCCGGGTTGAGGGCGGCGAGGAGTTCGCAGTCCTCGTGGCGCAGTTGCGGTTGCGGGGTGGTGGCGGGGTTCACCGGCGGCTGCTCTCGCTGGTGTGGTGGGTGAGGGCGTCGCGCAGTCCGCGGGCGGCCAGGGCGTGGACTTGGGCGGGGGTGACGGAGAGGAAGGGGCGGGGGCCGGTCATGATCGGCCGGTCGTGCCAGGTTCCCTCGCCGGTCTGGGTCCTGGTGAGAAAGTGCACGGCCCGCTCCACCGCGGCCAGGTTCGTGTCGTGGCCGCCGTCGGTGAAGGCGGTGAGGGCGGTGAGGGCGAGACCGGTTGCGGTGGGGCTGGAGTAGGTCTCGTCCGGCAGGCGGGGCCATCCGCCGTCCTCGCGCTGAGCATGCAGCAGCGCGTGGACGGTCTCGTGCTGCTGGGGTGGGGTGGCGAAGTGGGCGGCGATCTCGGCGGCGCCGTAGGCCGGCGGGACGTACCAGTCGCTGGGCCAGTGCCCGCCCTTGGCCTGGGCGGTGAGCCAGCGGCGGGCGGGGGCGAGGTCGACGCCGGGCAGGGCGGTGGCGGCGGTGCCGGCGGCCATGTGGGCGGTGACGTCTGGCGTAGGGGTGTCGTCGCTGGAGTGCCACGTCGTCCACAGCCCTTCCGGCGTCTGGAGGCGGTGGGCATAGTCGGCGGCGGCGGCGCGGCCGTGGTCGGTCCAGGGGCTGTCGGCGAGGGCGAGGAGGGTGTTTCCGGTGGTGTCGTTGTCGGACTCCATCTCGGCGTTGCACGCCCAGCCGCCGTCCTGGTTCTGCGCCGCGTGCAGGTAGGCCAGGGCACCGGGAAGGGCGGCGCGGTCGAAGTGTGGCTGGCCGCGCAGGGCGCGGACCATCAGGCCGGTGTCCCAGATGTCGGCGACCAGGAACCGCCAGGTGCCGTCCGGATGCTGGCTGGCCAGCAGGCCCTGAAGGCAGTGCCGGGTCACCGGATGGCCTGGGGCGGTGAGGTTCAGTGCCAGGTGGACCATGCCGGTGACGAACGGCATGGCGTAGAAGGTGCCGTCGGCGGATTGCGCCCGCCCGTACTCCTCCGCCGTGGCCGGGTTGGCCGGCTGTCCGAGCGTGTGGCGGGCGATGGCCTCGAAGGCCAGCAGCATCGCCCGCTGCCAGGGCTTGACCCGGGCGGCGGCCCCCGCCTGCAGGGCCCGGCGGGCATCTGTCAGCAACCGGTGCGGGTCGGCTCCCGGGGCTTGGACGGCGCAGGCGACGGCGTGCAGGTACATGGCCCGCCTCGCGTGCGGCCCCTGCGGCGTCGGCGGGTGCGCGAGCGCCGCCGGGCCGCCGGTGGTGACGGTGACGAGCCACCGGTCGGCGGCCGTCACGAACGCGTCGTGCTGCTGCGGCTCGGCTCGCACCAGCCATTCCACAGCCCGGGTATGCGCCTCCTTCGCGCCCTGGACGCCGGCCAGGGAGGAGGCGACCACGGCGGTCTCGAGGATCCGTGGCTCGGCCGGCACATGCCAGCCCCCGTCCGCGGCCTGGGTGGCGACGGCGAACTCCGCTGCCCTCGCCAGGGCGTCCACCGCCCCGGCCCACACTCCTGCCGTACCGCCGCTGCCGGGCGAAGAAAGCGCCTTGACCGACACACCGACCGAACCGCTCATCCCCGCCCCTTCACACGACGACTTACCCGTACACCGCACCGTGCGGGCCGGCTGTTCAAGCACCCAGACGGCGCTGCCGCGACCCGTAGGCGGCCAGCGCCGATTCCAGGTCCGCGCGGCCGAAGTCCGGCCACAGCTTCTCGCTGAAGAACCACTCCGCCTGTGCCGCCTGCCAGGGCATGAACCCGGAGGTGCGCATCTCCCCGGAGGTACGCACCACCAGATCCGGATCGGGCTGACCGGCTGTCGACAGCTGCCGGGAGAAGAACTCCTCCGTCACCTCGCCGCCCCCGGCGGCAAGGACGGCGGCGGCACGCTGGACCGCCGCCAGGATCTCCGCCCGCCCGCCGTAGCCCACGCCCAGGTTCACCCGCAGACCCTCCCGGTCGGCGCTCGCCTCCTGCGCCCGCGCCAACGCCTCGACGAGGTAGGCGGGCAACAGCGCCGGATCACCGACGTGACCGATCCGCCAGCCGGGCTCCGCGAGCAGCACCGCCAGCAGGTCCCGGACCGCCGAGAAGCCGTGCAACCGCTCCTCCTCCGACCGCTTGCGCACGTTCTCGTCCGAGATCATGAAGAACGAGACCACGCGGATCCCGCTCTCCTGACACCACCTCAGAACGTCGGGGATCCGTCCGAACCCGTGCCGGTGCGCCTGCGACGGCGCCAGTCTGTGCTGTCTGGCCCAGCGCCGGTTCCCGTCCGGGAGAAGCGCCAGATGACGCGGCCTGGGCAGCGCCGCCGAAACTTGCGAGGACACGCGATCCCCCTGTCGTCCGTACGGAGATCCCTTTCAATCCGACCATGGCACCTCCCACGGCGCGGGCGGCAGGCTGGCTTCGGAAACCATCCGAACTGCCGAAAAAACGATCGGACTCGACCGCTTCCTTCGCATTCCGATTTCTGGGGCTTCCTATTCTTTGCGCCCGGGAGGCACCCGCGGGGGCCATCGAGCAGTAGGGACAAGCGCTCTCCCGGGTATCCCAGCCGAGTGTCCTGCGCGGCTGTCTGCAACTTCACCGCGGCCGCGGTCTGCCTGCAGGAAGGGCCGTCGTGCCCGTCCTCGGTGACTGGGGCGGCAACCACGCCGACAACTGCAGGAACGGCAACGTCATCGACCACGCGCTGGGGGCAGAACAGTCCCGGGCGAAGCGTGTGCTGGTCGACAGGGGTGGGGGTATGCCGCCCCGGTCAACCCGACGGCCCTACCGCAGACCGATCCGGTGACCTACCGGCGAGCGCACGGCGGGGCCGGGCTCGGTTCCTTGCCCGGGACCGAGGCCCTTCCTGGGGTCCGGCTCATGAGCATCCCCACCGAGCCGATCGGCAGCATCCCCGGGCCCCGCGCCCTTGTGGACGCGATCGCCGGGTGCATGCCGCAGGGCGGCTGAGCGCCGCGGACCTGAAGAAGGTCCAGGACCAGGCCGTTGCCGAAACCCTGGCCAGGCTGGAGCAGGCGGGCAGCCCGGTCGTCGTCGACGGCGACCAGGCCAAGTCCAGCTCGATCACGTACCCCCTCCCGGGCATGACGACCCTCGCCCCCGACGGCGTCGTCATCCCCTACGCCGACGGCCACACCCGGCAGCTGCCCCGCCTCACCGAAGGGCCCTTCCGTTACCAGGTCCGCGCCGACACCTACCTCCGCGCCGCCATCGAGCACGCCGATCGCCCGGTCAAGCAGGCCGTCGTCGCCCCCTCCGCCCCCTCAGCCTGTTGTACCCGGCCGACGGCATCGCCGGATACTCCCGCGAGGCGTTCCTGAGCGATGTCGCCGGCGAGTCGGAGGCCGAGATCCGCGCCTGTCTCGACGCGGGCCCGGCCTGCGTCCGGCTGGACTTCACCGAGGCCCGCCTGTCGCTGTCCCCGTCCGGCGAGATCCTCGACGACTTCATCGCCCTCAACAACGAGGTCCTCGGACGCTTCAGCGAGCAGGAGCGGGCCCGGCTCGGCGTACACACCTGCCCGGGAGGGGACCAGGACTCCACGCACAGCCTCGACGTCGACTACGCAGACCTGCTGCCGAAGCTGTTCCGGCTCAGGGCCGGCAACTTCTACCTCCAGCTCGCGAGTGAGCCGGAGCCCGACCGCGTACTCAAGCTCATCGCCGCATACCTGTCCCCCGGCATGCGTGTGTTCGTCGGCGTCATCGACCCCATCGACCCCCCGGGTCGAGACTGCCGAGGAGGTGAAGGAGCGAGTCCTGGAGACCGCCAAACACATCCCCGTCGACCAGCTCGGCACCTGCGACGACGCCGGCTTCTCCCCCTGGTCCGACGACACCTCGACCTCCTGCGAGATCGCCTTCGCCAAGATCGAGGCCCGCGTGCGCGGCACATGACTCGCCGCCGAGGCCCTCGGCCTGTAACCGGTCCGTTGTACGCGATGGTGGGCAGCCAGGGGCGTTGGCGTCATGCTTCTCGGCCGGCTCGGGGAGCACGGCCGTGGCCCAGAGCGCGGTCGACGCAAGCCGTCGCGGCCAGCGGTGTCGAGTGGAGGGCTCGTCGAGGACGGTCCGGGCGCGGTTCAGGTGGTCGGCGGCGGCGTATTCGGCCCAGGCACAGCCGTCGGCACGCTCGACCAGGTCTGCTACCTCGGGAACCTCGGCAGCGCATGGCCTCGGATGTTGTCCGACCGTGCGTCAGTGATCGCACGTAACGCCCATCGTGCACGTAATGCACATTGATCTTACGTCCGTTTTGCGTCTCGCCTGCCGCTGACCTGCGGGTTTCTTTGACCTGTTTTGTGTAGACCTGTTTCTTGTGACGCATCATGTGGAGTGCGTCGCGATCCTCGAGCCGGTGAAGAAGGACGCCTGACCTGGCGTTTCTCCGAGTGTGCATGATGGGCGTCACGTGCGTCAGGTGCGATGTGCAGACGCGTGTCTGACGCACGTGACGCACGTGTGACGCACGAACGGCACGGTTTCTGATGGATCGTCATGCGTGGTTCTGCTGTAGACGGAGGAGCCCACGGTCGGCGCGGTGGGCCCTCCGGAGGGGTGAGGAGGCCGGTTGGTGAGTCGGCGGCCGACCTCCTGGTTCGCCTTGCAGCAGTGACGTTCCGTTCCTTCGCCGACGCTAAGGTGTGGCGCCGTACTCGGCGGATCTTTCCACTGAAGAGGTGGCAATGGGGCTCATGGACGCGGATCACGCGGAGCTGGTCGTCGCGGCGCAGGCCGGTGACGATCGGGCGCGCGAGAAGCTGATCGCCGCGTACCTGCCGTTGCTCTACAACATCGTCGGGCGAGCGCTGAGCGGACATGCCGACGTCGACGACGTCGTACAGGAGACCCTGCTGCGTGTGGTGCGCGACCTGCCCGCCCTGCGTGCCCCGGAAAGCTTCCGGTCCTGGCTGGTGTCCATCACGCTCCGCCAGATCAATACCCACTGGCACCGTCAACGCACTCTCGCCGATCGAACCACGGTCATCGACGAGGCACTCCAGGTACCCAACGCCGGCGGCGCGCTCGAGGATGTGACGGTCCTGCGTCTGCACCTGTCGGACGAACGCCGTCACGCGGTCGAAGCCGGCCGGTGGCTCGACCCGGATCATCGGGTGCTGCTGTCGCTGTGGTGGCAGGAATGCGCCGGCTTGCTGAGCCGTCAGGACATCGCCGACGCGATGGGGCTCAGTGTCGCCCACACCGGAGTACGCCTGCAGCGCATGCGCGAGCAGCTGGAACTGAGCCGGACGATCGTCACCGCGCTGGAGGCGGACCCGCGCTGTCCGGGCCTGAACGAGACCGTCGTCGGCTGGGACGGTCTGCGTACATCCGTGTGGCGCAAGCGGATCGCGCGGCACACCCGCGACTGCCCAATCTGCACGGTGACGACGACAGAACGGGTCCCGGCAGAGCTGCTGCTCCTCAGCCTCGCGCCGCTGGCCGTCCCGGCCGCGCTCGTCGCCGCGCTGACCGCCAAGGGTCTGTTGTCGGGTACGGCCGCGAGCGCCGCCGGGCTGGCCACGGCACACGTCGCCGCCGGCGCGGCGACGGGGGGAGGCGGTCTGCACGGCTCGCTGCTCGGCAAACTCCACGCGGTGACCGCCCATCCGGTGGCGAGCCTCGCCACCGGCGCGATACTCGTCGCCGGGACCGCCACCTACGCGGCCTGGCCCGAACCGGCGCCGCGGGTGCCCGGCGTCATCGCCGCTCCCACGGTCGCCGCTTCCGCGAGCGGTACTCCCACCGTCGGTACCCCCACGCCGATCCCGTCGCCCACCACCCCGCCGGCCACACCGTCCCCGGTGGGTCCGACCGCCGTCACCGGCACTGTTCCGCTGGGCGCGCGGTCGCTGGAGTCCGTGGACCGGCCCGGCCTGTTCGTCACGTACGGCGGCGACTTCACGGCGCTCGGCCAGGTTTCCGCCTCAAGCGGCGAGCGGGCACGGCAACGGGCCACCTTCACGGTCGTCAGGGGACTGGCCGACACAGGGTGTGTCACCTTCCGCGCCGCGGACGGCCGGTATCTGCGCCACCATTACCTGCGGCTACGGCTGAGCACCGACGACGGCAGTGAGCTGTTCCGGGAAGACGCCACCTTCTGCCCGCGCCCCGGGGCGGTCGCCGGGTCGGTGACCCTGCACGCGCACAACTATCCCGGTTCTGTCATCCGCCACCGCGACGGCGGCATCTGGCTCGACGGCTCCGACGGCACTCGGGCCTTCTCCGGCCAGGCTTCCTTCATCGTGCGCGGGCCCTCGGCCTGAGGACCGCTCCTCGATCAGCAGGGACCTGGCCGTCTCGGTGACGGCGGGTGATCCCGCGGTACGGTCCCGCACCGTACTTTCTCCACCCGGCGGTGAGCCGGGTTCCGCAACCGAACCGGCTCCAGGCCATGGCGTCGACGGCTGCCTCGCCGTGGGCGGATTCCGGCCCTGATGAGCGGGTGCGGTGAGCGCCTCACCCCAGGGACGACCAGATCGCGCGGCCTGGCATAACGCTTTCCTCGTGCGAGATGCATCACCGGGCGATCGTCCCGGGTGGCGCGAGTTTTCCGTTACGAGACCGCGGGTCCTCAAGCCTCCACTTCAGGGGTGCCTTCCCGCCGCTCGCCCTGACGTGCCGGCGTGGCGGGTTTACCGGCTTCCCCCGTTGACCTGTCCCCTGAAGAAAGCCACTCCCATGACACGACACTCCGCGGCAGATCAGGCCGTCCTGGCCGACTCGCGCACGATCGCGGCACCCGGGACGACCCGTAGCCCCCGAGGAGAATCATGAACGGCCTGCACCGCATCAGCCGGCGTCGCCGGACACTGACGATCGGGCTGTCGGCCACGGCGCTGGTGGCCGGTGTCGTGACGTTCCTCCCCAGCTCCGCCGGAGCCGCGGGCCTGGGTACCCAGGCTGCCTCGTCGGGCAGGTACTTCGGCACCGCTGTAGCCGCCGGCAGGCTCGGCGACCCGACGTACACCGCGATAGCGGACCGGGAGTTCAACATGGTCACCCCGGAGAACGAGATGAAGTGGGACGCCATCGAACCGTCCCGCGGCAACTTTCAGTTCGGCCCCGCGGACCGGATCGTCAACCGCGCACTGGCGCGCGGCCAGCGCCTGCGCGGCCACACCACGGTCTGGCACTCGCAGCTCCCCACCTGGGTCAGCGCCATCCGCGACGCGGGCACGCTGCGCAGCGTGATGAACCATCACATCACGAAGCAGATGACCCACTACAAGGGCAAGATCTACGCCTGGGACGTCGTCAACGAGGCGTTCGCCGACGGTGGCAGCGGTCAACTCCGCGACTCGGTCTTCCAGAAGGTGCTCGGCGACGGTTTCATCGAGGGGGCGTTCCGCACCGCCCGGGCGGCCGACTCCTCCTCCAAGCTCTGCTACAACGACTACAACATCGAGAACTGGTCGGACGCCAAGACCCAGGGCGTCTACCGCATGGTCAAGGACTTCAAGTCCCGCGGCGTGCCCATCGACTGCGTCGGTTTCCAGAGTCACTTCGGGGCGGGCGGCCCGCCGGCGAGCTTCAGGACCACCCTGGCCAATTTCGCCGCCCTCGGCGTCGACGTCCAGATCACCGAGTTGGACATCGCCCAGGCGTCACCCACCCACTACGCGAACACGGTCAGCGCCTGCCTGTCCGTGGCACGGTGCACCGGCATCACGGTGTGGGGCGTCCGTGACAGCGACTCGTGGCGCAGCGGCGAGAATCCCCTGCTGTTCGACGACAACGGCAAGCCCAAGCCCGCGTACACCGCCGTCATGCGTGCGTTCAACTCCGGCTCAGGTACCTCCCCGGGCAAGCCGGCCGACCGTGCGGGGGAGATCAAGGGCGTGGCCTCCGGCCGCTGTATCGACATCCCCGGCTCCGCCACGGCCAACGGTACCCAGGCGCAACTGCGGGACTGCGGCGGACAGCCCAATCAGCGCTGGACCCACACCGCCGCCAAACAGCTGAAGGTCCACGGGAACAAGTGCCTGGACGCCAAGGGCAAGGGCACCGCCAACGGCACACCGGTGGTCGTCTGGGACTGCAACGGCGGCGCCAACCAGCAGTGGAACGTCAACACCGACGGCACGATCACCGGCGTCCAGTCCGGCCTGTGCCTCGACGCCATCGGCGCGGCCACCGCGAACGGCACCAGGATCCAGCTGTACACCTGCGCGTCCGTCGACAACCAGAAGTGGACGGCCCCGTCCGGGACGGGCAGCGGTACGTGTGCTCTTCCATCGACGTACAGGTGGAGTTCGACCGGTCCCCTCGCGCAGCCGTCGAACGGGTGGGCCGCGCTCAAGGACTTCACGCATGTGACGCTGGGCGGCAAGCACCTCGTCTACGCGTCGAGCGCGACGGGAACGTCTTACGGCTCGATGGCCTTCAGCCCCTTCACGAACTGGCCCGACTTGGCGGCGGCCGGCCAGACCAGGATGAGCCAGAACGCGGTGGCGCCCACCCTGTTCTACTTCGCGCCCAGGAAGATCTGGGTGCTGGCATACCAGTGGGGCGCGTCGCCCTTCAGCTACCGCACGTCGAGCGACCCCACCAACCCCCATGGCTGGTCCGCGCCGCAGCCGCTGTTCACCGGCAGCATCCCCCGCACCGAATCCGGCACCGGCCCGATCGACCAGACGCTGATCGCCGACGACCGGAACATGTACCTCTTCTTCGCCGGCGACAACGGCAAGGTCTACCGGGCGAGCATGCCGATCGGGAACTTCCCGGGCAACTTCGGCTCGTCGTACACGACGGTCATGAGCGACACCGCGAAGAACCTGTTCGAGGCGCCGCAGGTCTACAAGGTCCAGGGCCGGAACCAGTACCTCATGATCGTCGAAGCCCGGGGTGCGCACGAGCAGCGCTACTTCCGCTCCTTCACGGCCACCAGCCTGAGCGGCTCCTGGACCCCGCAGGCCGCCGACGAAAGCAACCCCTTCGCGGGCAAGGCCAACAGCGGTGCCACCTGGACCAACGACATCAGCCACGGTGATCTGATCCGCACCAACCCCGACCAGACCATGACCATCGACCCCTGCAACCTGCAGTTCCTCTACCAGGGCAAGTCCCCGCAGGCGGGCGGCCCCTACGACCAGCTGCCGTACCGGCCGGGCGTCCTGACCCTGCAGCGCTGACCCGCCCGACCCACGGTTGCACAAGGAGAAACACCCCCCATGAACAACCCAACGAACGGCCGGAGTCGCGGACGTCACCGTCGTCGCAGCACCGCCACCGCCCTGCTGCTCGCAGTGCCCGCCACCGTCGTGCCGTACCTCCTGTTCGTGCAGGACGACTCGCAGGCCGCGACGGTCGACGGCGATGCCTACTACCGGCTGGTCTCCGTACGCAGCGGCAAGGCGCTGGACGTCAACGCGTTCTCCACCGCCGACGGTACCCGCATCCAGCAATGGACCGACCAGAACACCGCCAACCAGCAGTGGAGGCTGAGGTCCACCGGCGACGGCTACTACGAGCTGGTGAACCGCAACAGCGGCAAGGTGCTCGGCATAGCGGGCGATTCGACCGCACAGGCGGCTGCCGCCGAGCAGCAGACCGACAGCTCCTCCGCATCCCAGGAGTGGCGGATCGACGACGTGAGCGGTTCCGACGCAGTCACCTTCACCTCCCGCAGGAGTGGCCAGGTCCTGGACGTCTCCGGAGGATCCACGGCCGACGGCGCGGCAGTCATCCAGTATCGCGGCCATGGCAGCACCAACCAGCAGTGGAAGCTGGTGAAGGCGGCCGCTGCCCCGTCGGCGGCGGCCGGCCCGTACACATGGCGGAACGCCCAGGTGGTCGGCGGCGGTTACGTCACGGGGCTGGTGTTCAACCCGCGCGAGAAGGGGCTGCTGTACGCGCGTACCGACATGGGTGGCGCCTACCGGTGGGACACCGGTGCCGAGCAGTGGATCCCGCTGACCGACTGGCTCGGCGAGAAGGACTGGAACCTGCTCGGCATCGACGCGGTGGCCACCGATCCCGTGGACCCGAACCGCCTCTACCTCGCTGCGGGCACCTACACCAACGAATGGGCCGGCAACGGCGCGATCCTGCGCTCCACCGACCGGGGCCGCACCTTCCAGCGCACTGATCTGCCGTTCAAGCTGGGCGGCAACGAGGACGGCCGCGGGGCGGGCGAGCGGCTCGTGATCGACCCCTCGGACCACCGCACCCTGCTGCTCGGCACCCGTAAGAACGGCCTGTGGCGCAGCACGGACAGCGGTATGACGTGGCGGCAGGTCTCCACGTTTCCCGTCAAGGACGGGGCGAGCAGCGGCGCGGGCATCTCCTTCGTGACGTACGGCCCGGCGGGCAGCAAGACGATCTACGTCGGCGTCGCCGACAGGTCCACCTCCCTGTACCGCTCCACCGACGGCGGCAGCACCTGGCAGGCCGTCCCCGGCCAACCCACCGGCCAGATGCCGCAGCACGGGGTGGTCTCCGGTGACGGCTCGCTGTACCTGACGTACACCAACGCCCTCGGACCCAACGGCGTGACGGCGGGCTCGGTGTGGAAGTACACGCCGCACGGCGGGACGTGGAAGAACATCTCCCCCTCGCAGGGCGCCTACGGGTTCTCCGGCCTGGCCGTCGATCCGAACAAGCCGTCCACCGTGATGGTCACCACTCTCGACCGCTGGTGGCCCGAGGACGAGATCTACCGCACCACCGACGGCGGCACGACCTGGAAGGCGCTGGCGGACAAGTCGGTGCGGAACGCCTCGGCCGCTCCGTACATCGGCACCCACACCGGGCACTGGATGACCGCCCTGGCCATCGACCCCTTCGACTCCCGGCACGTGCTGTACGGCACCGGCAACGGCATCTGGCGCAGCAAGGACGCCGACGCCACCGACAACGGCGGCACCAGCCACTGGGCCGTGGGGGCGCGTGGCCTGGAGGAGACCGCGCTGATGGACGCGATCGCCCCGCCCGGCGGTGCCACCGTCATCACCGCCATGGGCGACCAAGGCGGTTTCCGCCACGACGACCTGACCAAGGTGCCCGCCGGGAGGCTGGGCAACCCGATGATGACCAACAGCACCGACATCGACTTCGCCCAGTCCAACCCCTCGGTCATGGTCCGTGTCGGCCGTGGCGGCGCGCAGGACGGTGCCTACTCCACCGACGGCGGCATCAGCTGGAACGGCTTCAAGGCGGAGCCGGTGGCCGGCGCCCAGGACGGGCGCGTCGCGCTCTCGGCGGACGGCTCGACCATCGTCTGGACCCAGGCCGGCCAGGCCCCGCACCGTTCGACCGACAAGGGGACGAGCTGGTCGAGGGTCGGGGGCCTGGGCACGAACGCCACGGTCGTCGCCGACCGCGCCGCGGCCAGGACGTTCTACTCCCTGTCCGGCGGCACGCTCCACGCCAGCACCGACGGCGGAGCGACCTTCACCGCCCGTGCCACCGGCCTTCCCGCCGATGGCCGGCTCACGGCCGTGCCCGGCGTCGCGGGGGACCTGTGGATCGCCGGCGGTGGTCAGGGGCTGCTGCACTCCACCGACGGCGGACGCACCTTCACCCCGCTCACCACGGTGAAGTCCGCCTCCGCCCTCGGCTTCGGCAAGGCGGCACCGGGCGCCTCCTACCAGGCCCTGTACATGATCGGCACCGTCAAGGACGTCACTGGCGTCTTCCGTTCCACCGACAAGGGCGCCACCTGGCTCCGCGTCAACGACGACGCCCACCAGTGGGGCAGCATCGCCGGCGTCGGCGTCATCACGGGCGACCCCGACACCTTCGGTCGCGTGTACGTCGGCACGAACGGGCGTGGTCTCCAGTACGGCGACTCGTCCTGACCCTCATGCCCTCGGTTCGGTGAGCAGCGGAGCCTGGCTCCGGCTCCGCTGCCCCCGCCAGATCCTTCGCCGGCTGTCGTTGCTCCGGTCACACCGTGTGCGGGCGGCTCCAGCCACATGGCGGGGGTGCACCCGACGATCGCCGGATGGCCGACGGTGCGCCCGGGCTCCCAGGCTGGTGGCATGACACGGCGTGCGTACGAGCGGGTGCCCGATACGGCGCGCAGGCCCGGGCCCTGTGAGGGCCGATGTCGCACGCCGCTACGAGGTGCGCGGCAATTCACCTAGGAAAGGCATCTTGTGAACACCGCATCCGCCCTGGAGGCGACGGGTGCCGAGTCCCTGCGCGTCCGCGAGACGCTCAAGGCGCTGTACGAGTACGTCCGCCCGCACCGGTGGACCGTCGCACTCGGTCTGCTGTTGGCGCTGGCAGGGGCCGCCGGCGGGCTGCTGCAGCCGCTGGCCACGAAGGCGCTCGTGGACCGGCTCTCGTCCGGCGGCACGCTCACCACCATCCTGCTGGCCCTGACCGTGCTGGTGCTGCTGAGCACGGTGGCCGAGGCGTTCGGCGCCTATGTGCTGGAGCGGACGGCGGAGTCGGTGGTCCTGGCCGCGCGCCGCAGCCTGATCGGCCGGCTGCTGCGGCTGCGGCTCTCGGCGGTGGACCGGATGCAGCCGGGCGATCTGATGTCGCGGGTCACCTCCGACACCACGCTGCTGCGGGCCGTGAGCACCCAGGCGGTGGTCAACGCAGCGACCGGGGCGCTCACGCTGGTCGCGGCGGTCGTGGTGATGGCCTTCCTGGACGCCGTGCTGCTCGGTGTCACCCTCGCCGTGGTCGCGGTCGTCGGGGCGGGTGCCGCCCTGGTGATGCCGAAGATCGGACAGGCCGCCGAGCGCTCCCAGGCCGCGGTCGGCGCGATGTCCACCGGCCTGGAGCGGGTCTTCGGCGCGTTCCGTACGGTGAAGGCGTCCGGCGCCGAGGAGCGGGAGACCGCCCGCGTCGAGGCGTCGGCCCGGCGTGCGTGGCGCCACGGCGTGCGCGGCGCGAAGTGGGAGGCCCTGCTGGGAACAGCGGACAACCTCGCCGTCGAGCTGGCGTTCCTCGCGGTGCTCGCGGTCGGCGGGGCGAGGGTGGCGTCCGGGGACATCCCCGTCTCCACGCTCATCGCCTTCCTGCTGTACCTGTTCTACCTGATGGAGCCGGTGTACAAGCTGGTCGAGGCGGCCTCCGCGTACCAGGAGGGCGCGGCCGCGATCGCCCGTATCAAGGAGGTGGACCGTCTGGACGCGGAGCCGCCCGCCACGTACAGGCCGGTGCGGATCGAGGTGCGTCCGGCGTCGGTCCGCTTCGAGGACGTGTCCTTCCGCTACGGGCCCGGGCTGCCCTACATCCACCAGCGGGTGGACTTCGAGGTGCCGGGGGCCGGGATGACGGCCTTCGTCGGGCCTTCGGGCGCCGGCAAGTCGACGGTCTTCTCGCTCATCGAGCGGTTCTACGACACGACCGGCGGGCGCATCCTGGTCGACGGCCAGGACATCCGGCAGTGGCCGCTGTCCGAACTGCGGTCCGTCATCGGGTACGTCGAGCAGGACGCGCCGGTTCTGGCCGGCACGCTGCGGGAGAACCTGGTCTTCAGCGCGTCCGGCGCGACGGACGACGAGATCCGTGCCGTCCTCGCCCGGACCAGGCTCGACACCCTCGTCGAGCGTCTCCCGCACCGCCTGGACACCCTGGTGGGGCACCGCGGCTCGAAGCTGTCCGGCGGCGAGCGCCAGCGGGTCGCCATCGCCCGCGCCCTGCTGCGCAAGCCCCGGTTGCTGCTCCTGGACGAGGCGACTTCGCAGCTCGACGCGGTCAACGAGCTGGCGCTGAGGGACGTCATCGCCGAGACGGCACGCGAGACCACCGTCCTGGTGGTGGCGCACCGTCTGTCCACGGTCACGGACGCCGACCGCATCGTCGTCATGGACGCCGGGTCGGTCCGCGCGATCGGCACCCACGAGGAGCTGGTGGCCGAGGACGAGCTGTACGCACAGCTGGCCAGGACCCAGCTCCTGACCCCGGCGGGGCGCCCCGCCGGGTGAGAGGAGTGCCCGAGAGCTGCCCCCGCCGCACGGCGGGGGCAGCTCTACAACACGTACGTGAGGGCCATCCGGGCCGGGGCGGGCCATGAGGGACTGCCCGCCCCGGCCGGGGTGTCATCGCACGTACTTCGCCGGCGTGGTGGCGGCGTTGAGCAGCGCCTCCAGCGGTCCGCGGCGGAAGAAGCGGGACCAGACCGCGGCGAACACGATCGCCCCGAGGATGAACGTCAGCACGGGGATCCAGGACGTCTGGGTGCTCTCGCCGGCCGATACACCGAGCATGGACTGGGCGAGGAAGTGGCCGACGTAAGCCGTCAGGGACATGGTGCCCACGGCGACGACCGGCTTCGCCAGACCGCGCAGGCGCGGCAGGCGGTCCATGAGCACCGTCGCACCGACGATCACGAGGATGGCCACGCCGACGCTGCCGATGATGTCGAACGTGGTGCCGCTGTGCGGCCCGGCGGACAGCAGTTCCGAGGCCGCCCGCTGGGAGGCCTCGAAGGATCCGCTGCCGAGCGACGACGCCTTCTCGAACCCGGCGGACGACGACTTCCCGCCCTCCGCCGTGCTCCGCAGAGCGTCCTCGCCCGCCAGGAGCAGGGAGAGGCCGTACGCGCCGGCGGCCAGGGTGGCGCCGAGCGCGGCCAGGCGCCGCTGGACGGAGACGGCCGAGAGGTCCAGGCGGGCCAGCGCCATGCCGGCGACGACGAACGACATCCAGCTGATCGCCGGGTAGAAGCCGGTGAGCAGCAGGTCGAGGACGCCGACCTCGCTGATCTTCTTGAGCGGGTCGTAGGCGTCGACGGTCTGCTGGACGGACTCGCTCAACCGCGAGTTCAGGAAGAACGCCAGCTGGGGTGTGACGAGCGCGAGCCCGGCCGCGGTGATCGCCAGTGCCTTGGCCGACAGCCGTAGCAGGGGCAGGGCGAGGAGGAAGTACACGCCGTAGAAGCCGAGGATGATCACGCCCCCGTACTCGATTGCCAGCACCGTGCCCAGGGCCAGCAGGACCACGGCGCGGATCGCGATCCGGACCTTCGCCTGCCGGCCCGCCAGGCCGGTCTTCGGCTCACGGCGCCCGGCCTGCCGGCCCGCCAGGCCGGTCTTCGGCTCACGGCGCCCGGCGATCAGCATCAGCGAGAACCCGGCGAGCGTGGCGAACAGCACCGACGAGTGCCCGTCGGCCAGATACCGGACCCAGGCGCCGATGCCGTGCGTGGACGACAGGACCGGGCCGATGTGGACGATGTACATACCGAACACCGCGAGCGCGCGGGCGAGGTCCACGCCGACCAGGCGTCCCATCGAGGGACCACGAGCTGGTTTCCCGGCGGAGTCGGGGGAGGCTGCGGGCGCGGGAGAGACGTTCTCCCGCGGGACCGGCGTCGCCTGCGGCGGCTGTATCCGTGTCATACGAGGAATCTCCCGGTGAGGTGGGGAGGCGGACCATCCGGCAGGTTTCGGTGGCACCCCCGCCGTCCGGCCGGGACCACCCCGCCGACCGGTGGGCCGGGGCGGACGGCTCAGAGGTGGCGGTCGATGGCGGGCAGGAGGTCGAGCACGGCGGGCGCCATCCGCCGACCCTCGGCCGCCGGCCTGCCGACCGGCCGGACCGCACCCCCCGAACGGCTGGAGCCGACCCGCCGGGTGTCCACAGTCGGTGGGCGATCACGTCACCGCGTACCCTGCCCGGCGTACGGTCGACGCCAGGCGAACCCGTACGAGCACGCGGGACCCCCGAATGCACGGGTCGCCGAGCAGCGGGACAGCGCAGACGAGAGTGTGAGGCGGGACGCCGGTGATCCGGGTAGTGGTGGTGGACGACGAGGCCCTGGTGCGGTCCGGTTTCCAGATGATCCTCAACGCGTCCGACGGCATCGAGGTCGTGGCGACCGCCGAGGGGGCCCAGGCGACCGACGTGATCCGGCGCGAGGTGCCGGACGTCGTCCTCCTCGACATCCGCATGCCGGACGTGGACGGCCTGACCGTGCTGCGGCAGATCCAGGAACTGCCCGCACCACCGCACGTCGCCATGCTGACCACCTTCGACACCGACGAGTACATCCTGACCGCGCTGCGCTCGGGAGCCTGCGGCTTCCTCCTCAAGGACACCGAGCCCGAACAGCTCGCCCAGCTGGTCCGCACCCTGGCCGCGGGCGGCGTCGTCATGTCGCCCAAGGCATCACGCGCCCTGCTCCGCAGCCACCCGGGGGCGGCAGCACCCCAGGACGCGGACGTCTCGCGCGTCGGCCTGCTCAGCGACCGGGAACGCGACGTCCTCGTCCTGATCGCCGAAGGACTCTCCAACGCCGACATCGGCACCCGCATCCACCTGAGCCAGGGCACCGTCAAGGACCACGTCAGCTCGATCCTGACCAAACTGCGGGTCACCAGCCGCGTCCAGGCCGCACTCCTCGCCGAGCGCGCCGGACTGCTCACCCACAACGACGACACGGCACGGGACAACGGACGATGAGCACGGGCTGGGCATGGTGGCGGCGCCTACCGCCCTGGGCCGTGGACACGGGGCTCGTCACGCTGGCCGCACTCGACGCCTGGATCAACCTCCTGGGCGAGGGCACCCCCGTGATGTGGGCCTGCGCCGCCGCAGGCTCCGCCGGCCTTCTCCTGCGTAGGCGCTTCCCGCTGCCCGTCTTCCTGCTCACCCTGCCCATGACCCTGTTCATGGACGTCGCGCTCGCGCCGATCGCCGCCCTGTACACACTCGCCGCGTCCACCCGCAACCGCCCGCTGCTCGCCGGCTGCGCCCTGCTGAACGCCACTGCGGCCACCCTCTTGTGGCCGTTGTCCGACGCGTTCGACGGCGACCGGACCTGGACGCTTGTCCAGTTCGTCTACACGCTGGCCACGGCCTTCGCCCCCGTCCTGTTCGGCCAGCTCGTGCAGGCCAGGCACGACGTCGCCCGCCGGCTCGTCGAGGTCAAGGAGGCCCGGGAGCACGAACGCGCCCTGTACGCCCAGACCGTCCTCGCCCGCGAACGGGCCCAGCTGGCCCGGGAGATGCACGACGTCGTCTCCCACCAGGTCAGTCTGATCGCCGTCCAGGCCGGAGCCCTGCAGGTCGCCGCGGAGGACCGCGACTCCCGCGAGGCCGCCCGCACCATCCGCACCCTGAGCGCGAACACCCTCGACGAACTCCGCCACATGGTCACCCTGCTCCGCGCCTCCGGCGGCAAGGCAACCGAACTCACCCCCCAGCCCACCCTCGCCGACCTCCAGCAGCTCATCGCCAACAGCGGCATCGAGACCACCCTGACCGGAGATCTTCCTCCCGGCATCAGCACCACCGCCCAGCGCACCATCTACCGCACGGTCCAGGAAGCCCTCACCAACGTGCGCAAACACGCCCCCGGAGCCCACGCCGACGTCCACCTGTGGCACGACGCACACCACTTCGGCGTCACCGTCACCAACACCGCCTCCACCCGCCCGACCGTCGCCCTGCCCAGCGCCCGCCACGGCCTCATCGGCCTGAAAGAACGCGCCGAACTGCTCGACGGCACCCTCACCACCGAACCCACCCGAGACGGCGGATACAAGATCGAACTACGGGCCCCCGCCCGGTCCGACTGAACATCAGCCGGCGCGCGTTCTCGTAACGAGCCTCGAGCCCGGACACTTCGGCCGAGGCGCCGGCGATGCTGCGAGAGTCTGTGGGATGGGCCCGCCCTGCGGGCGCGGACGCCTGACCTGCGGTTTCTTCGGATGGAGTGGCTGGGGCGCCGGCTGTTGGCTGCCCCAGCCCCATCCGCTTCTCGGTAGTGACGTTCCGTGAACGCCGTGTGAGGTGTCCGGTCCGTGTAGGGCCCCTCATGAGGAAGCGCATACCGGCCGGCGTCAGGTGGGACTGGAGCGGCGTAGCCGCAGGGTCAGCCCTCCATCATCCCCAGTTGCTTCAGCAGCCCGAGGTCGTCGAAGTTCCACCAGCTTTCCGCGATCTTGCCGCCGACGCAGCGGAAGCTCGCGTGCGCCGTCCCGGAGACATCCCGGCCCGTGGCCTGCATGCCCTGGTACGTGCCCACATGGCGTCCCTTGAACGACGCCCGTACGCAGACCATGTCGCCCTCGGCGACCATGCTCTCGACCGTCGCCTCCGGCTCGAAGGCCGTCATGATCTCCTGGTTCTCGGCCTTGGCCTCCTCGAGTCCTATGTCGTACGAGGACAGGGACGGATCGTGTTCGCGGTAGTCGGAGGTGCAGATCGCGTCCGCCGCGTCGACGTTCCTTCCGTTGATCACGTCCTCGAAGAAGCTCCGTACGACGATCTTGTTGAGCTGCTCGTCGCGCATCACGTCCAGGTCCGTGAAGGACGGCTCCCCGTCACACAGCGCGACCATCTCCTGGAAGATCCGGTCGGTTTCGGGCAGGTTCGAGTTCTTCATCGCCTCCTCGTACGAGGGGAACTCCACGATCTCCACGACGTGGGTGGAGTCGGCGCGGTCACGCCCCATGATTGAGTGGGTGGCCGTCCGCTTACCTTGCGTGGCCTCCACCCAAGCGTCCATCAAACTGTTCAACTCATCGGCTCTGCTGGTCTTGCAGTCGATGACCTGTACGAACGTCATCACGCCTCCCGCGTTCCAGGCGGCCCAGGACAATTTCAGGGTATGCCCGGTGCGCGAGCACCGCCCGGGCGTCGTCCCCTCGCCGGGTTGATATGGCTGGGTTCGTGAATGTGGTCCATACCAAGTCCTTGACAGGGTTTTCGTTCACTCCTTAAATCGCGTAGTGAAGTAAGCCTCCTTCGGCTCGTCTTCTCGCCCCACCGCCTCTGTCGGCGCGGCAGCCCATCCGGAGTCGCGCATGCTTCCACCTGTCATGTGCATGACAGGTGGCTCAGTTCCTCCCTGGAAGGGAGAGCCATGCACCCCCCACGCTTGTCCCGACGCCTGCTCCTGTCCTTCGTCTCGGTCCTCGCGCTCGTGTCGCTGTCCACCGGACTCGCCCAGAGCGCTCCCGCGCCGGCCGCGCAGCCGCCCGCGCCAGCGGCCGCAGCGGCGGCCGCGATCACCTTCTTCGACGACTTCGACGGGCCCGCGGGCTCCGCCGTCGACGGCGGGAAGTGGCAGATCGAGACCGGCGACAACGTCAACAACCACGAGCGGCAGTACTACACGGCGGGCAACCGCAACGCCGCCCTCGACGGCCAGGGCCACCTGGCCATCACCGCCCGCCGCGAGAACCCGGGCAACTACCAGTGCTGGTACGGAAGATGTGAGTACACCTCCGCGCGGCTCAACACGGCCGGCAAGTTCACCACGACGTACGGCCGTGTCGAGGCCCGGATGAAGGTGCCGCGCGGACAGGGCATGTGGCCCGCCTTCTGGATGCTGGGCGACGACATCGGCCAGGTGGGCTGGCCCAACTCCGGTGAGATCGACGTCATGGAGAACGTCGGCTTCGAACCCTCCACGGTCCACGGCACGCTCCACGGCCCCGGGTACTCCGGCTCGGGCGGCATCGGCGCCGGGTACACCCTGCCCGGCGGTCAGGCGTTCGCCGACGCCTTCCACACCTTCGCCGTCGACTGGAGCCCGAACGCGATCACGTGGTCCGTCGACGGCACCGTCTACCAGCGCCGCACCCCCGCCGACCTCGGCGGAAAGCAGTGGGTCTTCAACAAGCCCTTCTTCCTGATCCTCAACCTCGCGGTCGGCGGCTACTGGCCCGGAGATCCCAACGGCAGCACCGTCTTCCCGCAGCAGCTCCTGGTCGACTACGTCCGCGTCAGCACCGACAACGGTGAACCGGGGGGCGGCGGCCCCCTCACCGGCCTGGGCGGTAAGTGTGTGGACGTTGCCGGTGCCAACAGCGCCAACGGCACCGCCGTGCAGCTCTACGACTGCAACGGGACCGCCGCTCAGCAGTGGAGTGTCGGTGGCGACGGGACGATTCGTGCGCTCGGTAAGTGTCTGGACGTGGCATCGGGAGGTGTCGCTGACGGTACGTCGGTCCAGTTGTGGGATTGCAACGGCTCCGGCGCGCAGCGGTGGGCCACCCCGGCAGCTCGGGACATCGTCAACCCGCAGGCCGACAAGTGCCTGGACGCGACGGGCAACAGCTCGGCCAACGGCACCCGCTTGCAGATATGGACCTGCACCGGAGCCGCCAACCAGAAGTGGACGGTGACCCGATGATCAGGGGACTTCTGCGCAGGCCCACCTTGAGGGAGTAGGCGTTGATGACTTTCTGGTACGCCGCGGGGCGATCGACATCGAGGCGGCGGCGTACGACAGCCCGGCAGTGCAGCAGCGCACGCTCGCCGCGCTGAAGACCGCCGTTCGACTTCGGCGGCGGCGGCCAGGACTTGGGCCGGCTCACCGTCCAGGAGGCCGAGGGACTTCGCCCGCGTCGTCGCCCGGTACGGCGGTTGACCCGGACCCGTCCCTGGCCAGACACCCTCCCTGCCCACCCCCCACCCACGCCGTACAACCGGCACAGGAGACAACGTGCTCACCTACCCACGAACGCCCCGAGCTGTTCGCCACAGCGCAGGCGCGGCCCGCGTCACCCGGCCCTGGGTCGCTGCCTTCGTGGTCGCCGCCTCGGCCGCCTCGGTGCTCAGTGCCGTCCAGCCCAGCCAGGCCGTCGCCCCGAAGGCTTCCGCGCAGGCGGCCGCCGCCTTGCCCACCGGCTGGTCCACGGTCGTGAACTCCGGCAGCGGCAAGTGCCTGGACGCCCGGGCGGCCGCGACCGCGAACGGCACGGCGGTGCAGCAGTACGCCTGCAACAACAGCACCGCACAGCAGTGGAGCTTCACCGCGACCAGCGACGGTTTCGTGCGGATCGGCAACCGCAACGCGAGCACGCAGGTCGTCGATGTGAGCGACGTGTCCACGGCCGACAACGCCGCCGTGCACCTGTGGACGTACGGCGGTGGCAACAACCAGCAGTGGCGGGCCGTCGACGAGGGCGGAGGCGCGTACCACTTCGTCAACCGCCACAGCGGCAAGTGCCTCGACGTGCCGTCCGCCTCGACGGCCGACAGCGTCCAGCTCGTGCAGTACACCTGCAACGGCACGGCGGCCCAGCGCTTCCAGGTCGCTCCCGTGAACACCGCGCCGGGAGACGTCGACCTCGGCCCGAACGTGGTCGTCTTCGATCCGTCGATGCCGTCGTCCACCATCCAGAGCCGACTGAACACCATCTTCCAGCAGCAGGAGACCAACCAGTTCGGCTCCCAGCGCTACGCGGTGATGTTCAAGCCGGGCACCTACAACAACGACGTCAACGTCGGCTTCTACACCCAGGTCCTCGGCCTCGGCCAGTCGCCCGACTCGGTCACGATCAACGGCGCCGTGCACGTCGAGGCGGACTGGTTCCCGCCGCAGAACGCCACCCACAACTTCTGGCGCGGCGCCGAGAACATGTCGGTGAACCCGGCGGGCGGCACCGACCGCTGGGCGGTGTCGCAGGCGTCCGGGTACCGGCGGATGCATGTCCGCGGCAACCTGGAGCTGAGCGACGGCGGCTGGTCCAGCGGCGGGTTCATGGCCGACAGCAAGATCGACGGTCAGGTGCGGTCCGGCACCCAGCAGCAGTGGCTGACCCGCAACTCCCAGCTCGGCAGCTGGACCGGTTCCAACTGGAACATGGTCTTCGTCGGCAGCCAGGGCGTGCCGGGCACCACCTTCCCCAACCCGCCGTACACCACGGTGCACCAGACCCCGACGGTCCGCGAGAAGCCCTTCCTGTACGTGGACGGTGCGGGCGCCTACAAGGTGTTCGTACCCTCCCTGCGGGCCAACTCCTCCGCCACCAGTTGGGCGGACGGGAACGCGGCGGGCAGCTCGCTCGGCATCGACCAGTTCTTCGTCGTCAAGCCCGGCGCGAACGCCGCGCAGATCAACGCGGCCCTCGCAGAGGGCAAGAACCTCCTGGTCACACCCGGTGTCTACCACCTGAACCAGACGTTGAAGGTGACCCGGCCCGACACGGTCGTCCTCGGCCTCGGTCTCGCCACGTTCATTCCCGACAACGGTGTCACGGCCATGACGGTCGCCGACGTCGACGGTGTGAAGGTCGCAGGCGTCCTCTTCGACGCCGGGACCACCAACTCGCAGACGCTGATGGAGGTCGGTCCGGCCGGCGCCGCCGCGAACCACTCGGCGAACCCCACCTCCCTGCACGACGTGTACTTCCGCGTCGGCGGAGCCGCCGTCGGCAAGGCGACGACGAGCCTGGTCGTCAACAGCGACCACGTCATCGGCGACCACATGTGGATCTGGCGCGGCGACCACGGCAACGGCATCGGCTGGAACACCAACACTGCGGACACGGGACTCGTCGTCAACGGCGACGACGTGACCATGTACGGCCTGTTCGTCGAGCACTACCAGAAGCACCAGACCGTCTGGAACGGCAACGGCGGGCGGACGTACTTCTACCAGAACGAGATGCCGTACGACCCGCCGAACCAGGCCGCCTGGATGAACGGCTCCACCCAGGGCTACTCGGCGTACAAGGTCGCGAACTCGGTGACCAGCCATCAGGCGTACGGCCTCGGCAGCTACTGCTTCTTCAACGCCAACCCGAGCGTCACCGCCGAGCGTGCCTTCGAGGCCCCCAACAACCCGAACGTGCGCTTCCAGAGCATGGTGACCGTTTCGCTCGGTGGGACCGGCACGATCCGGCATGTCATCAACGACCGGGGCGGCCCCTCCAACTCGTCCACCAACGTGGCCAACCTGGTGAGCCACCCGTGAGGTGAGGAGAGGCCGGTGCGCCTCCGGCCGCAATCACGCGCCGCCCGGGGAAACCCGGGCGGCGAGGCCACGCTCCGCCTCCAAGGCCGTCACACCGCCGTCGCGCTTCGAATTGTGCGGGCGGGGAATTCGGTATCCGCCTCGGGGGTGAGCCTGAGGTAGAGTGCGGGGCGCACATGGGGGGCATGTTGCGACAGCGCCGCAGTCAAAGGGTTGTTGGACTGCTCGAAGCGGAGATCGGCACAGCCGTCCGGGAGCCCCACGAGACAGCCCGCGCCGATTCCTTCCGTCACTCCGCTCAAGACGCGGACCTTGCCACGATCGGCTCTGACCCCGCAGCGTAACCACCCCTCCGCTGTCATTCTCAGGGGAAGGGAGCGCAATGGTGCGGCAAGAGCGCGCGGTGAGGACGAGAGGGAAGATCCTGGACGCGGCCGGCGTACTGTTCGCCACTCTGGGATACGAGACGGCGACCGTCGTCGACCTTCTCGCGCACTCCGGAGTGACCAAGGGGGCGTTCTACTTCCACTTCTCCTCCAAGGAGGATGTCGCCCGGGCTCTGTTCAGGGAACAGAGCCCGCGCCTGGATCCGGTGGCACCGCAGAAGTTCCGGCTCCAGGAACTCGTGGACGGACATCTCGTCCTGACCAGCAGGCTGCGCCACGGCGTTCGGGAGCGCGGATGTTTCCGGCTCTGTCTGGAGCAGGGGCTCGACGAGGAATTCCGTAGGAGCTGGTACCTCGAACGCGTCCTGTTCGACGAGGAGTTGCTGACGGCGGCGCGTGACGAAGGTGAGCTCTCCGCCCGGGTGTCCGTGCGGGAGACGGCGGAGTGCCTGGTCAGCACCTCCATGGGGCTTCAGCTCATGTCCCAGACCGTCATCGACGACGCCGGCACGGGAATGGAACGGCGAATCGCGCGGCTGCTGCGCCACGTCCTGTCCGACATCGCGACGCCGGAGGTCTACGCGGAACTGGACATCGGCCAGGACCGGGGAATCCGGCTCCTGGAGCTGTAGGAGCCTCTCCGAGCTGCTGAGACTCCCGTCTCAGCGGCATGTCAGGGGCCTCTGGCACTGTTGTTCTCGTCGCCGGAGGCCACCGGTGAAGAAAGGGAGAGATCCCCGTAGCGGCCTAACGGGGTCCGGACTCGTCCGGGCCGGGGCTATCGCCCCTCGCAGGTTCGAATCCTGCTCTCTCCGCTGCGTTTGCAAGACGTGGACGGCGACGTGTCCGGCGATGTGAACATCTCGCCGGACACGTCGCCGTGCAGCGCTCATCGCGACCGCAGGAGACATTCTTATGGAACTCGCCTGGAACATCCCCATGCAGGGCACGAGCCATTTCACATGGGAATACGATTCCGAGCGCGAAACCCTGCTGAACCTCTATCAAAAGGGCAAGGACAAGCAGTGGGACAGCGCGAAGCGCATCGACTGGTCCCTCGAAGTCGACCCCTACGACGTCCTCGGAACCCCTGAGCACACGCTCGGCCTCTACGGCTCGAAGCAGTACTCCAAGCTCGGCGTACGGGAAAAGCAGGAACTGCGGCAGCACATGGCCGCCTGGGAATTCAGCCAGTTCCTGCACGGCGAGCAAGGAGCGATGATCTGCTCCGCGCGCATCGTGGAATCAGTCCCCGACATCGACTCGAAGTTCTACGCCTCCACCCAGGTCATGGACGAGGCCCGGCACATGGAGCTCTTCTCCAAGTTCGTGAAGGAGAAGATCGAGATGACCTACCCGATCAGCCCCCACCTCAAGGAGCTGCTCGGCCAGGCACTGGGGGACTCCCGCTGGGACATGCCGTACCTCGGCATGCAGGTCCTCATCGAAGGGCTCGCTCTCGCCGCCTTCGGGATCCTGCGGGACAAGACGAACAAGCCGCTGCCCAAGCAGATCCTCTCCTACATCATGCAGGACGAGGCCCGGCACGTCGCCTTCGGAAGGCTGGCGCTGCGGGACTACTACAAGAACCTGAGCAGCAAGGAGCTGGCGGAGCGCGAGGACTTCATCGTCGAGGGCTGCTACCTGATGCGTGACCGCCTGCGGATGCAGGAGGTCTGGGAGAACCTCGGCTTCGACATGAAGGAGTGCATGGAGTACATGAACAACGGGCCGCGCATGCGGGCCTTCCGCTCCCTGCTCTTCACCCGCATCGTGCCGTGCGTCAAGGACATCGGCCTGTGGAGCCCCAAGATCCGGCAGGCGTACGAGGACATGGGCGTCCTCGACCTCGCGGGAGCGGACCTGGTCAAGCTGATGGAGTCCGACGAACTCCAGGCCGAGGCGCTGGACGCGGAACGCCGTGAGATGGAGGCGAGGCGCGCCGAGGTCCACCAGGCCATCGCGGAAGGCGCGCTCAGCACGTCCGGTGGAGCCGGCTGATCCCGAGCCCGCGCATGAAAGGGGGAGGAGCCCGGTGTGACCACCGGGCTCCTCCCTTTTGTCGCTTGCCGTGGCCGGCCGTGGGGCTCAGGCCGTGCGGTCGAAGACCAGTGTCAGCAGCCGGGCCACCTCGTCCGCCGAGGCCTCCTCCAGGCGGTCGACCCCGTCGGCGAACTCCTCGCCGCCTCCCGTACCGAGCCACTTGTCCCGCACCACGCCCGCGATCGGCGGCCGGCCCTCGCCGCCGATGGCCCCCATGGGCACGTGCAGCTCGCGGCTGATGTCCCGGCCGTCCTTCAGACGGACGTTCACGCGCGCACCGGTCACCTTGCGGGCGTCGCTGAAGTCCACGCTCGGGGCGGGCAGTTCACCCACCAGGTCGACGAGCCACTGCCCGTCGCCCTCCCAGCCGGCACCGAACTGCCGCAGCCACTCCTTGCCCGGTGCGCCGGCCTGCCGCAGCGCCTCGCCGAAGGGCACCTCGCAGTGGAACAGCTCCCGCGTCATGTCCTGGTCCAGGCGCACGTCGATACGGTCGGCGAGCGACCACCGCTCGGTGTCCGCGAGCCCCTTCTCGGTGAAGTCGTCGGTGCTCAGCTGCCCCGTGAGCAGGGCCGTGGCCAGCGTGTACCGCAGCGAGAACACCAGCGCGCTGACCGGGGAGACGGGTCCCCGCAGGTACTCGGCGGCCCGGCGCTCCACCACCGCCGTGTACAGGGAGGTGTCGACGCTGATCTCGGCGATGTCGTCGGCGCGCAGCGGACGGTCCGGTGACGACAGTTCCCGGTGCAGCTCCAGACCCACGTCGATGGCGGAGTCCATGCCCGGACCGCCGGGGTGCACCTTGAAGGACGTCGTGCGGGTGTGCCAGCGCGTGCCGAGCCCGGCCACGATGGCCTGGGGGAGCGGGACCGTGGCGAACCGGGAGAGGAACCCCTCCGGGTGCTCGAAGATCACCGGGCTGCCCGCGAGCCCCGCGGCCGACGCGTCGCAGGCGTCGAGCCCCACGCGCACGGGGGTCGACGCGCCGAAGAGCTTCGCGTCGCCGTCGAGGAAGCCCACCGGCACGGTGCGCGGCGGCAGCCCGAAGCCGAGGCCGAGCGTGTCCACCCAGCGCTGCGCGGGGGCGTTCTCGCCGCGCAGCCGCCCGGCTATGGCCCCGGTGATGTGCGTGAACGCGGCGCTCTGGCCCCGGAAGGGCCCCAGCGTCGTGGCGGCGGTGATCCGGGCCGCCGTCTCGTTCGCGACGATGATCGAGGTGAGCAGCCGCTCTCCGGTGAGCCCCTGGCTCGTGGCGTAGGCGAGGGGGACGGTCACGGTCGAGTTGGACAGATGTCCGGCGTAGGCCGTGTCGTCGAAGTGGAGCCAGGATCCGAGACTGGCGAGGACGAACGCGGACCGGGCCGGGTCCTCCTGGAAGGGCGCGCCGAAGCCCTGGACGAACCGCCGGCCCAACGGGTGGTCGAGGCCGGCGCGTATGGCGGCCAGCTGGGACAGGATCTGGTGTTTTGCGGTGGTGACGACGTCGTCCGGTACGTCGTCGAGGCGCAGCGCACTCGCCCATCCCGCCAGCTCTTCCGTGAGTGTCGTCACTGGGTCTCCCTCGGTGCCTCGGGTGCTCTCGCCGCCGTGTTCCGTTGCCTACGTGTGTCTTACGCCCGAGACGGCCCCACCCCTCAATTCCTCTGGAGGCGGGTTCCGGCGAGGCCGTGAACTGTTTTTGAGGGGTGCGCCCTTCGCCGGCGTAACTGGAGTGCTTGTCCCTCCACCCGCTTCTACATCTGAGTGAGGCAACTGCCGTGACAGCCGCACTTCCGCCCACCCGACTGCAGTCCGGGACTTCGAGCGAGACGGCCCATCTGACCGCTCGCGCCCGCGCCGCCGACGCCGTCATCGAGCCGGACAGGCGACTGCTCGGCGACACCTACGCGCACCTGTTCGTCACCGTTCCCCCGCCCACCACCTCGCAGGAGGCCCTGGAGCGGCTGCAGCGCCTGGACCACGCCCACGGCGGTTTCATCGCCGAGATCCTGCTGCGCCAGCGCTACTTCGAGGACCTGGTCGCGCTCGCGGTGGACGCGGGGGTGCGCCAGGTGGTGCTGCTCGGCGCCGGATACGACACCACGGCGCTGCGCTACACCGGCTCCGCCCCGGTTCGGTTCTTCGAGGTGGACCACCCCGCGACGCAGAAGGCCAAGCTGGAGACCCTGGCCGCGGCGGACCTCGCGTCGCCGGTCGTCTCGGTGCCCCTCGACTTCACGGCGGGCTCCTCGCTCCGCGCGGAGCTCGTCGCGCACGGCTTCGACGTGGACGAGCCGTGCGTCGTGGGGTGGCTGGGGGTGACGTTCTTCCTGCCGCCCGAGGCGTGCCGTGCCACCCTCGCCGATCTGGCGGACACCGTCGCGCCCGGCAGCCTGGTGCTGTTCGACTACATGGACGAGGCCGTCGTGAACGGCACGAGCCCCTATGAGGGGGCCCTGCAGATGGCGCGTCAGGTGGCCGAGCAGGGCGAGCCGTACATCAACGGTCTGACTCCGCTGACGGCCGCCGAGACCGCCCGTGCCGCGGGCTTCGAACCCGTGGAGCAGCTGCGCGTGACCGATCTGGTCCGCCGCTACGGAGGCTCCGACCCGTACTGCAGCGACGACGACTTCATGGGGCTGATCACTGCGCGCCGTACGGAGCGTGAGCCGGGCGGCCGTGGTGAGTGACCGTGGCTGGGCGGCCCGCGCCCTGTTGATCGCCAACCCCGTGGCCGGGCTCGGCGATCGCCGGCGCATCGACGAGGTCGTCGCGCACTGCGAGGGCCTCGTGGCGCACCTGGACGTCGTGCACACCGAGTACCGCGGCCACGCCGAGGAGTGCGCCGCGAAGGCCGCCGCCGCGGGGAACGACGTGGTGATCGTGATCGGTGGTGACGGCACCACCCGGGAGGTCGCGTCGGGCCTGGCCCGCGCGGGCCTGGAACAGCCCGGGGGAAAGCGGCCCGCGATGGTCAACGTCCCCTTCGGCACGGGGAATTCGTTCTTCCGGGAGATCTGGGCCGACGTCCCCTGGGATCAGGCCCTCGACCAGGCCCTGTCCGTCGAGCGCCCCCACCTGCGCCGGGTGGACATGGCGCACATCCGGGAGATCGACGTCCTGGCGCTGCTCGGCGCGGGGGCGGGCCTGGTCGCCGACACGACCGCGGCGGCCGCCGGGATGCTCGACGTCCCCGGCCGTGACCGCTACCAGCGGGCCGTCGCCCAGGTCATGAGCGCGTACACGCCGTACGAGGGCCGGGTGAGCGTGGACGGAAGGGTCGTCCACGAGGGCCCTGTCGTCCTGGTCAACATCGGCGGCGGCCGCTACCGGGCGGGCCGGTTCAAGCTCATGCCGCAGTCGGTCATCGACGACGGCCTGCTCGACGTCTGTGTGGTGGGCGGGCAGATGGACGTGTACGAGCTGGCGGGGCTGACCCAGGACGGCAGCCACCTCGGGCGTCCGGGCGTGGCGTACGAGCGTGGCTCCCACTTCGTCATCGAGCGCACGGACGGCCAGGGACTCACCTTCGAGCACGACGGCGAACTGTGCGCGGGCGACGCCTCGCGCCACACCGTCGACGTGCTGCCCGCCGCCGTTCACGTCCTCGCCCCGGAGCGCCAGGAGTCGCGGTCCGGGGATTAATACCTACTGTTGGTATGTGACGTGGGTCACAGCGTGGAGGTTGCGTTGACACCCGTCTGCGGCGATCAATACATTCCTACCAACGGTATCTAAGAAAGGGTGTGTGTCCCGTGGCTACCACCGATGTCGGCGCTCCGAGGCGGCGGTCAGCGGCGTCGTTACTCCTCCTTGCGTCCGGAGCCTCGTTCCTGGCGGTGCTCGACGTCACCGTCGTGAACCTCGCGATGCCCGACCTGCGCGAGGACTTCACCAGCGCCGCGTTCAAGGACCTGTCATGGGTCATCACCATCTACGCGATCATCTTCGCGGCCCTCCTCGCCCCCGCGGGACGCCTCGCCGACGCACTGGGCAGGCGCTCCCTCTTCCTGGCCGGCATCAGCATCTTCACCGTGGCGTCGATCGCGTGCGCCGTGTCGCCCAACCTCACCGTCCTCCTCGCGGCCCGCGCGGTCCAGGGCCTCGGCGCGGCGGCGATGATCCCCGCCTCCCTCGCCATCGTGCTCATGGACGCCCCGCCCGAGCGCCGCCGTGCGGCCATCGGACAGTGGAGCGCGTCGGCGGCCCTGGCGGCGGCCGTCGGTCCCGCCCTCGGTGGCGTCATGGTCGACACCTTCGGCTGGCGCTCGCTCTTCCTGATCAACATCCCCTTCGGGCTGTACTTCCTCTACGGCGCCACCGCGCTTCCGCGCACGGCGGGTCTCGGCACCGAGCGCAAGCTCCCGGACGCCCTGGGCACCATCCTGCTCGGCGGCGGTGTCGGCCTGCTCTGCCTCGGCATCAGCAAGGGCAACGAGTGGGGCTGGACCGAGGCCTCCAGCCTGGTCTGCGTCATCGCCGGCCCGGTCCTGATCGCCCTGTGCCTGCTGCGCTCCGCCAAGCACCCGGCCCCCGCCCTCGAAATCTCCCTGTGGAGCAACCGCACCTTCGCGCTGGCCAACGCCGCTGCCTTCTTCTACGGCATCGCGCTCTTCTCGTGGCTCCTGGTCGGCGTCCTGTACGTCACCCAGGTGTGGGGCTACTCCGAGCTGAAGGCCGGACTCGCCATGACGCCCGGCGCGTTCGCGGCGACGGTCGTCGCCATGCGGGTCGGCAAGCTTCCGCCCACGTACGGTCCGAAGCTCGCCACCACCGGCGGCGCGGTCGTCCTGGCCGGCACCGGCTTCCTGCTGGCCTTCACCCTGCCCGACCACTCGATGTTCCTCGCCTACTGGCTCCCCCTCGGCATCCTCGCGGGTGTCGGCATGGGCGCCATCACCACCGGCACGGCCACGGCCGCCGCGCTCACCGTCTCGCCGCTGCGGTTCGCCGGGGCGACGGGCCTGAACCAGACGGTCCGGCAGATCGGTGGCGCCCTCGGCATCGCCGTCCTCGCCACCGTGGTCTCCGGCACCCTCAAGGACGTCGCCGACTTCGAGCGCATCTACCTGATCGCCGCGTGCGCCTCCGTCGTGGTCGCCCTCCTCGGGCTCGGCCTCACCATCAAGCTGCCGCCGACCCCGCCCGCCGCCACGCCTCCCGCGCAGGCCTCCGGCGAGCAGAAGACCCCGGCCACCGACTCCGCGAACTAGAACGGCACAACCGCCTTCTCATCACAAGGAGATGCCAGCCATGACGAGCACGGAGTCGCCCGCGGACCACACGAGGGAGCTGGAGGACCCCCACGTACTGACCGTGGAGGAGATCACCGCCCAGCTCCAGGGCGCCCCCTGGATCCGGTACGCGGCCATCGGTGACAGCATCGTCGAGGGCGTCCGCGAACCCGTCGAGGGGTACGCCGACCTCGGCTTCGCCGACCGCGTCGCGGACGGGCTGCGACGGATCAACCCGCAGCTGGAATACCGCAACTTCGGTGTGCGGGACCTCCCGGCCGCGAAGATCAGGGCCACTCAGCTCGACGCGGCGCTGGACTTCAAGCCGGACCTCGCCATCGTGGTGGCGGGCGGAAACGACATGCTGGGCAAGCACTTCGACACGGCGGCCGTGGAGACGGAACAGGACCACATGGTCTCGGCACTGCGCAGCCGCGGCTGCACGGTCGTGACGATGGGCCTGTTCGACAACACCTGGACGCCGTACGTCGCCGACAAGTACCGGGCGGCCATGAAGCAGCGGATCCGGCAGTTCTCCGACCTCACCCAGGCGGTGACGGAGCGGCTGGGCGGTCTGCACGTCGACCTTCCCAGCCACCCGGCCGGCAAGGAGATGATCTTCGCCCCCGACGGCCTCCACCTCAACGCGCGCGGGCAGGCGATCGTCGCGACCGAGGTGATCCGGGTGCTCGGCGCGCACCTCGCCGCCGAGCGGGCCTGATCCGCCGTCCCGAGAGCCGGTCCCGGCGGGCGCGCGCCCCTCTGTCCCCCGCAGTGGTCCGCCCCGCCGGGGCCGCCGAGCTCCTCCTCCGGAGGAGCTCGGCCTTCGGCATGTCCGGAGGAACCCATGTGCAGGACGCAGAAAGGAAGTGGGACACCGTGGACGCCATCTCTGCCGACGAGCAGCGTGACCCCTACTGCATCGCCCCGGACATGGCCACAGAGCTGCTGAAGCCGGCGCCCTGGCGACGCTTCGTCGTCCTGGGCGACGCCTTCGCGGAAGGACCGGGGGAGCCGTGCGAGGGGTACGCCGACGCTCCCTGGGCGCACATCGTGGCGGCCGCGCTGCGCTCGGCCCATCCGGACCTGGCCTATCTCAACCTGGCCCAGCGGGACCCGATCGCCGCCGAGGTGCGGGCCAGGCAGCTCGCCAAGGCACTGACCTTCCAGCCCGACCTCGCGGCCGTGGCGGCGGGCGGCAGCGACGTGCTGCGCGACTCCTTCGACGCCGACGCGACGGAGGCCGAACTGGCGCGGATCATCGCACCGTTGAGGGACGCGGGCGTCGACGTGGTCATCCTCGCGCCGTTCGGCAGAGGCAGCACGACCACGCCCAAGGACGTCCTGCGCCGGCGACTGCGACTGCTGGCGGAGCGCACCTACGACCTGGCGTTGCGCAACGGCGCGATTCACGTCGACCTGAGCGCCCACCCCGCCGACGCCGACCCCGGCATCTTCGGCGCGGACGGATGGCGCGTCAACGCGCGGGGCCACGCCATCGCCGCCGCGGCGACGATCCGCCGTCTGGGCGTCCACCTCGGCGTGCACGGCCCCACGTCCCTGCACTGAGGCCCCGGGCCTCTTGGCGCGCCCAGGAGGCCTCCCGCAGCGGCGGCCGGGTCGGTCTACGCCTTCAGGGCCGGGGACATGCGCTTGACGGACTCGAAGAGCAGCCGGAGCTGGCTCAGGGTGGATTCGAGGAGCTCGTCGGGATCGTCCGCGTGCGCCATGGCCATGGCGGCCTCGCACTGGGCTCCGTAGATCATCGAGGCCAGCGACTCGATTTCGTGCCGCTGAAATCGCTCCTTGCCCAGGGCCCGGGAAAGGCCGTAGGACATCATGCGCCGGCAGTCGGCCCGAATTTCGCGCATCGCCTCCCAACCCAGCGCACCCGGAGCGTCGATGAGGGTGATGCGCTGCGTGGTGGGCTCCATGGAGCCCACCAGGAATTCCCGAATTCCCTGGAACAGCGCTTCCCAGGGGTCGTTGTAGTGCGAGTACTTCTGGGCGATCGCGCTGGAGAGGTCGTGCTGCTCCCGTTCGTACACCGCCCGGAAGAGCTGTTCCTTGTTCTTGAAGTGGTGGTAGAACGCGCCCTTGGTGACATCGGAGGCTTCGCAGATGGCGTCGAGCGACGTGTTGCTGTACCCGTCCCGGGCGAAAAGATTCCGCGCGGAAACGAGCAGCTGGTGCGTGGTCGCGGAGGAGCGCTCCTGCTGAGTGCGGCGTCCGGTTCTTCTCGCCACCGTCTGCTGAGTCATGGTCCTGGGCTCCTCCCTACGACTGGCTTGTACCGTCACGTCGCAGCTGACCGGCGTTGCCGCGTTGGTCTAGGTTACGTACCGATAGCATGAATCTACAACGGGCCGACGCCCGCAGTGGCGGACGGGCCCCTGTGAGATTCCCGGCGACGACTCCGCCGCCTTTTCACCACTCCCGCGCCGTGGCCGTCCGGGTCTCGGCGGCCGTGTCGGCCCCCCTGGCGAGTTCGACGCGGTCGAGGGCCTCGGGTGTCGCCACGTACGGCAGCAGGTGGCGCAGGGCCGCGATCACCCGCTGCCCCAGGTCGGCCCGTTCGGGCAGGATCTGAGACGCGAGGCAGGCGCCGGCGAAGGCGCCGACCAGGAGTTCCGCGGTCTCGGCGGTGGCGGCGTCGGGGCGCAGCGCCCCCTGTCCGCCGGCCTCGTCGAGGAGGTGGCGGCAGCGCTCGGTCCAGGCGAAATACGGACGCTGGCGTTCCACCGTGTCAAGCCCTTGTTCCAGACAGAGGCGAAAGCTGCCCCGCGCGATGGGGTCGTCCTCCCACCGGCGTGCCGTGGTCAGCGCCTGTTCCTTGAGCTCCTCGAGCTTGAACGGCAGGGGTTCCACGGTGGCCGAGCGGGTCATCCACTCGTCCAGGACAGCGCGTGCCACGTCGCGCTTGGAGGGGAAGTGGAAGTAGAACGCCCCCCTGGTGACACCCGCTCGCGCGGCGATGCCGACGGCCGTGGCGGCCATGTAGCCGCGCCTGGCGAACTCCTCCGCTCCGGCCTCCAGGATGAGCCGGCGGGTCCTGGACGCCCGTTCCTGTTTCGGCATACACCCTCCTGTCGATTTGTGGACGAGTTCCGTCAAGCCGGGGAGGCTTGAATTCGACGTTCGATCGGCCGGATTTTGGCCGATTCTCGTCTTGTCGGCCAAAAAGAACCCATCGCAGATCCAAGGGAAAGGGGCTTGTGCTCAAAACCGGCGCGTGTGTATGTTCTCGAATCGACAGAAGGTTCGATGTGTCGCTCGCCGGGGGGTGGTGTCGCGCGCCTTTCAGTCCGGAAAGGTTTGGTTGAGTCTTTTTCTGACGTTTCCATGCGTGTGGGCGAGTTCAATGTAACACGTTCTCATGTCAGTTCCGAAGCGCGGGGGATCAAGGTGCATATTGGACTGCTCGGACCATTGACCGTAACCGATCAATGCATTCCGATCGACATTCCGGGAGAGAAGCTCAGAGCCATTATCGCGACCCTGGCTCTGACCGCCGGGACGACGGTTTCGTCTTTCGCCCTTCTTGACGAGCTCTGGGGCGAGCAGCCGCCGCGCAGCGCGGCGAACTCCCTTCAGGGCCACATCGCCCGGCTGCGCCGGTCGCTGGTGCAGCACAGCGGAAGGGAAGAGATGCGGAAGGTGATCCGGACCTCGGGGTCGGGATACATGCTCGCGCTTCCCCCGGAGAACATCGACGCCTCGCGCTTCATCGCGGACGTCGAACTGGCGGGCCGTCTGAAGGCCCGGGACCCGGAGAAGGCCATCGCCCTCCTGACCAGGGCCCTCGACACGTGGCGCGGGCCGGCGCTCCTCGACACGGGGCACGGCATGATTTGCCGCACCGCCGCCGCCCGGCTGGAGGACACCCGGCTCATGGCCAGGGAACTCCTCATCGAGGCCAAGCTGGCGCTTGGCGGCCACTACGAGGTGGTGTCGGAGCTGGAGCAGCTGCTCGCGCGCCACCCCCTCCGGGAGCGACTGTGCGAGCAGCTGATGATCGCCCTGTACCGGTCCGGCCGCCAGGCTGACGCGATCGGCACCTTCCACCGGGTGCGCCAGCGGCTCTCGGCGGAGCTCGGCCTGGAGCCGGGGCCGGGCCTGCAGAACACCATGGCCGAGATCCTGCGCCAGGGGCCGAGCCTCCTGCACAAGGTCGGCTGAGGGGCGGGGCGGGCCGGTCGCACGGGCCGAACCCGTGCGGCCGGCCCGGCCGTCAGATCGACTTGGTCACGCGCAGGATCTGCCAGATCGCCCCGAAACTGGCGCCGCCCTGGAAGGCCAGATACTCGGGCAGCACCAGGTGCGGTGCCCACTTCTCCTTGTAGGCCAGCTGCGTCGCGGCCGGATAGACCGAGCCGCCCTTGTCGGCGAGCAGCCGCATGAACTTCCCCGTCAGCGGGCTGTTGCCGGGGATCTCGCACGCCGGGTCGAGGCCGGTGAACGGAGTGAAGCCGAAGTGCAGCCACTCGGCGCCCTCCTCGACGAACCGCTCGATCGCCGCGGCGTTGATGGCCTCCATGACGCCCGGCATCACGTCGGGAAGCCGCCGGCTCAGATCGTGCAGCCAGCCCGGACGGCTGCCATAGGCCGGGGAGTACGAGATGTAGGCGACCGGCCTTTCCTCGACGAGCCCCACGAACAGCCGGCGGTGCTCCTGCGCCGGCCCGCCCACCTGCCCCACCAGGAATTCGATCTCCTTGACGTGCCTGCCCTTCGAGCGCAACCAGTCCCGGTCGATCGAATCGACCTGATTCCTGATCTCCCCGTCGTACGGCAGCTCGCGCACCTCGACACCGCTGCGTTTCGCCCTCGATATCTTGTTGCGCAGCTTCACGAACTTCGAACCGCGCAGCGTGAATTCGGGCAGATGCACCGAGTACGAGGACCCCACTTGGTTCACGGTGAAGCCCGCGGCCGCGAACAGCCCGACGTCCGTCTGCTGGAGCTGGATTCCGACGATCTTGCGCCGCTGTGCGCGCGCGTACTCCTGGAACTCCTCCAACAGCCGGCGCTGCTGCTCCTCCTCGGCGAACGCGCCGCCGAACTGAATGAAGTACCGGCCGGCCCGGCGATAGGTGATGACCCCCTCCCCGGACCCCTGGAAGTACTCGTTCCCTTCGTTGACGGCGAGGAAGGCGCTGGGATTGTCACCGAAATCCCGGATCGACTTCAGGACTGACTCCAGTTTTCCCTGTGTGCCTTGAGAAGACTCCATCGACTGGCTCATCAGCCCACTCCATCGTCAAATCGCCTAGGGGTGTGCGCGAATGTAGCAGCACGCGGCGGTGAAGTGCTGAAATGCCTGTATCAGTGAGATCTAAGCGGGCTCTCAGGGGGCTCTGAAAACATAGTCGGCGAGGCTAGCGCTGGTAGGCGTTCGAATGATGAGGAGTGTCCGTGGGCAGTACACAGCTGTCTCGACCGGTGTCGCAGAATGAATCTGCCGCACCCCCAAAGGCTGATTCTCTGCGCACCTATCACTCTTATGTGGGTGGTGAGCCGCTGGAAAGCGCCGACTGGGTATATGTGCTCGATTCCAGCACCTTGCTCGACGACGTTTTCACCAGTCTGACGCTCAAGCGGAAACTGGAACAGGGGCGGATCTCGGCCGAGGACCGGCGCGACGTCGTCGTCGGGCGGGTCGCCAAGGCGGACCGGGCCACCGTGCAGCGGGCGATCGACGCCGCGGCGGAAGCCGCCCCCGCCTGGGGCGCGTTCCCCCTCGACGAACGCATCGGACGCTTCGGCACGCTCCTGCACGACAGGCTCGCCGAACGCGCCGAGGAGATCGCGGAGATCCTCGTCCAGGAGGGGCATCCCCTGATGCTCGCCCAGTGGCAGGTCTCCGGGATGCTGGAATGCTTCAGCCCCGAATCCAACGCCTTCTACCGCTCCCAGATGCTCCAGGAGTTCCACCGCGGCGAGCGGCGGCTCCAGGTGCGCCGGCAGCCCGACGGCGTGGTGTGCCTCAACCCACCGCAGAACGCGCCGCTCTCGAGCGCGCTGCTCGGCGTCACCGCCATCATGGGCGGCAACTCGCTGATCGTCCGCGCCCCGCGCAGCGGCCCGCTCGGCGTCATGTACGTGATGCAGGAGATCGTCGCCCCCGCACTCGACGAAGTGGGCGCCCCGCCCGGCACCCTCAACGTGGTCTGCGGAGACCCCGGCCCGATGCTGTCGGCCTGGCTCGCCAGCCCCGACGTCGACGACATCATCTACTTCGGCTCCAGCGAGAACGGCACCAAGTTCGAGGCGCGCTGCGTGGCCGAGGGCAAGAAGCCCATCCTCGAACTCGCGGGCAACGACGTCGTCACCGTCTGGGCGGACGCCGACATCGACCTGGCGGCCGAGGCGCTGACCGAGAGCTTCTACGGCTCCGGACAGCTGTGCATGATCCCCAACCAGGTCCTGGTCCACCCCGACGTCGCCGACGAGCTGATCGCCGCCCTGGTCCGCAAGGTCGGCCACATCCGGCCGGGCTACCCCAACGAGCCCGACGTCCTGCTCACGCCCGTACTGCGCAACGAGAAGTTCTTCACGTGCCTGGAGGACGCGCTGGCCAAGGGCGCCGAACTGGCCTGCGGCGGGCACGCCATGCAGATGGACGAGAGCCGCGACCCCAACGGCATCTTCCTGGAGCCGACCGTCATCGTCGTCCGCGGCATGGACCACGCACGCGAGATCGAAGCCGTGGTGCACGAGACGTTCTTCCCGCTGCTGCCCATCGTGGTCGCCGACCCCGCTCCCGACGGTGAACTCCTGGAGCGGTTCATCGACTTCGTCAACTCCAACGCCTACGGACTGCGCAACTCCCTCTGGGCCGAGGACTCCCAGGTCGTGGACCGCTTCCTCGCCCGGGTGAACAACGGCGGTCTGCTCAAGGTCAACGACTCCCACATCGGCTTCCTGCCCTGCCTGCCCACCCACGGCGGCACGGGGCTGACCGGCGGGGTGTTCGGCGAGGCCAACTACCCGATCCTGCGCACCTCCCACGTCCAGGGCGTGAGCATCTCCACCGGCTCCCGTCCACGCGACGCGGTCTTCGGAGCCTGGCGGACTCTGCGCGAGAAGAAGACCTCGTAACCACCCCCGCATCCCGCCTCTGCGAAGGAGTACCCATGCGTGCACTGGATGCCGCCCGCGCGACCTGCGAGCGCTATCTGCCCGGACTGCTCGACGCGCTCGCCAAACACCCGCTCGACGAACTGGAGCGGCCCGACAGCCCCGCCATCGGGCTGTTCCGCTCGCACGGCGGACCCGCCCTGGTGATCCCCAAGACGTACTCCGGCCTGGGCGCCGGCCCCCGGGAGGCGGTCGAGGTGACCAGGGCGCTCGCCGCAGCGTCCCCCTCGCTCGCCGTCGCCACCACGATGCACCACTTCTCGGTGGCCACACTCTTCTCGCTCGCCGACAGCCTCCAGTCCAGCGGTGTCGAGTGGGCGCTGCTGGAGGGGATCGTCGAGCAGAACCTGCTGGTCGCCTCCGGCTTCTCCGAGGGCAGGACAGGACGCGGCATCCTGGAACCGACCATGGAGGCCCGCCTGGACGAGGGCGGCAAGGGCTACCGCATCAACGGCTCCAAGAAGCCGTGCAGCCTGTCCTCCTCCATGGACCTGCTCACGGCGAGCGTCGCGCTGCCCTCCCCGGACGGCACCAGCGAGATGGCCGTGCTGCTCGTGCCCCGCGGGACGGAGGGCATGACCGTCCACCCCTTCTGGACCAGCTGGGCGCTGGCCGGCGCGGAGAGCGACGAGATCCGCCTCACCGACGTACTGGTCGACGAGCAGCAGGTCATGCGGACCGAACTGGGCGACAGCGGCGAACTGGACAAGCTCCAGACCGTCGGCTTCATCTGGTTCGAGATGCTGATCTCCGCCTCGTACCTCGGCGTCGCCAGCGCGCTCGCCGAGCGCGTCACCCTCGCCGGGCGCGGCTCGGTCTCCGAGCGGGCGCAGCTGGTCACCCGCCTGGAGACGGCCTCCCTGCTGCTCGAAGGAGTGGCCCGGATGATCGAGGACGGCGACACGGACAACACCGCGCTCGGCAAGTCCCTGGTGGCCCGCTACGGAGCCCAGGACGCCATCGGCGACACCGTGCGCAAGGCCGTGGAACTCCTTGGCGGAATGGCCTTCATCGGCAGCGGCGACATCGGCTACCTGTCGGCCGTCTCCAACGGGCTCTCCTTCCACCCGCCGTCCCGCTCCAGCTTCGCCGAGCCCTTCGTCGAGCACATCGCCGGCAAGCCCCTGCGGCTGGCCTGAGGAGCCGTCAGATGACCACCACGGACACACCGGTGTACGACCGCGAACACATCGGGCGGCTGTACCGCGCCAACCTCAGCAAGGGCCGGGCCACCCTCGGCGAGCTGTTCGGCGGCCACATCGAGACCGGCTCGGAAGGGTCCTGGATCGTCACCGCCGACGGCCGTCGCTTCCTCAACTGCGGCAGCTACGGCGTGCTGATCACCGGCGCCCGCCACCCCACCGTCGTACGCCACGTCACCGAGCAACTGGGGCGCCATCCCGTCGCCAGCCGGGTCTTCCTCGAACCCCAGGCCGCCCTGGCCGCCGAAGCCCTGGTCGCCAAGGCCCCGGCGGGCCTGGAGCGGGTGCACTTCGCCTGCTCGGGCGCCGAGGCGGTGGAGACCGCCATCAAGATCGCCCGGACCCGGGGCAAGGACCAGCTGGTCGCCACCCACGGCGGATACCACGGCAAGACCATGGGCGCCCTCAGCCTGACCGGCAAGGACGTCTTCCAGGACCCGTTCCGCCCGCTGCTCCCCGGCGTCCACCACGTGCCCTACGGGGACGCGGACGCGCTGGAGGAACTGCTCAGGACCATGCCGGGGCGGGCCTGCTTCGTCGTCGAACCCGTCCAGGGAGAGGCCGGCGTCGTCCTGCCGCCGCCCGGCTACCTGCGCGCCGTGCAGGAGCTGTGCCGCACCTACGACGCGTTCCTCGTCCTCGACGAGATCCAGACCGGCCTCGGCCGCCTTGGCACCTGGTGGGGCGCGGACGCCGAGGGCGTCACGCCCGACGTGCTGCTCGCGGGCAAGGCGCTCGGCGGCGGCATCCTGCCGGTCTCCGCGGTCGTCGCGACCCCGAAGGCCTTCGCGGCCTTCGACAAGGACCCCTACCTGCACACCTCGACGTTCTCCGGAACGCCGCTGGCCATGGCCGCCGTACGCGGCGCCCTCGCCGCCATCGAGGAGGACGGCCTGGTCGACCGGGCCCGTGACCTCGGCGCCGAGATGCTCACCACCGTCCGCGACATCGCCCACCGCCACTTCGGTCCCGTGGTGCGCGAGGTGCGCGGCCGGGGCCTGCTCATCGGGATCGAGTTCGCGATCCCCGGCCCCGCGGGCGACCTGCTCATCGAGCTGATCTCGCACGGGGTGGTGGCCAACCACTCGCTCAACTCGCACCTGGTGCTCAGGCTCACGCCGCCCGCCGTCCTCGACGCCGCGGAAGCGCGCTTCCTGTACGAGGCATTCGACCGTGCCTGCCGAGCGCAGGCGTCCCGTTACGTACCGACTTTCGAAGGTGACTCCGCCCATGCGTAGTGTTCACGTGGCCGTCGAGCTGTCTGGGACCACCCCGGCCGGGGGGTACGACCAGGTGAAGCAGTTCGCCCGCTACCCCGACCTCGTCCCGGTGGTCCGCGCCGTGACCGTCCACGAGATCAGCGCCGACGAGGAGACCAGCGACTGGGAGGTCTACTTCCGCAACGGCATCCTGCGCTGGACCGAGTCCGACCACTTCGACCCGGACAACCTGACGATCACCTTCACCCAACTCGACGGCGACTTCGACTCCTTCGAAGGGACCTGGCGGATCACCGCCACCGAGAACGGCTGTGTGGTCGACTTCCGCGCCGACTTCGACTTCGGCATCCCCAGCCTGGCCGGCATCCTCGACCCCGTCGCCGAACGGGTCATCAAGGAGACCATCGCCCGCGTCGTCATCGGGCTCTTCGGCGGCGAGGGAACCGTCGTCGGCGACGAGGCCCTGGCCCAGGCCGTGGCCCTCCCGCCGGCCGGGATCGACCTCGCCGGCACACAGGTGGCCTGAGCCATGGACACCCAGAACTTGTTCATGACGCCCACCACGGCCCGCCTCGTGCGCGCCGAGTACGCCCTCGGACTCGTGGTGTGCGTGGTGCTCTTCTTCGCCCACCTCGACGAGATCCGCTGGTGGGCCGCCATCGGGTTGTTCCTCTACATCGACCTCATCGGCTACATCCCCGGAGCCATCGCCTTCCGGCGCCACGGGCACGGCGACATCCCCAAGGGGTACTACCTCGCCTACAACGTCATGCACAGTCTGGTCACCCAGGGCCTCGTGGCACTGGCATGGATCTGGCTGTGGGGCGCCGAGTGGGCGCTGCTCGCCCTGCCCATCCACCTCTTCGGCGACCGTGCGCTGTTCGGCAACTTCCTGAAGCCGTTCGCGCTGCGCTTCGAACCCGAGGCCCACCCGGCGTACCGCAGATTCCGCGGCGAGTTCACCGCCGCCGCCTCGGCGAGCGGCGACGACGCGCTGCGCACGGTCGTATGACGAGCTCCGGCACGGTCCCGGCCGCCGCCCGGGACGCCCTGACCACCACGATGCGGCACTTCGTCACCGGCGTGACGGTCCTCACCTGCGGCGGCCCCGCCGAGGCCGAAGGGGTCACGGTCTCCACCCTGACCACCATCCCCGGAGACCCGCCGATGGTCTGCGTCGCGCTGCGCCAGGACAGCAGGGGGCTGGCCGCCCTCCTCGCCGCCGAGGCGTTCGTGGCCAACGGCCTGGCCGCCGACCACGAGTGGCTCGCCCAGCACTTCGCCAGCCGCCGTCGGCCCAGGGGGCTCGCCCAGCTGCCGCCCCGCGCGTGGGCGGAGCCGTCGCCGCACGGCGCGCCACGGCTGCGAGGCGCCGTGTCCTGGCTCGAATGCCGGCTGGAACGGACGGTGACCGCGGGCGATCACGAACTGGTGATGGCGCGCGTGCTGAGCGGCGCCGTCACCGCCGCCGCCCCCCTGGTCAACTTCGCCGGCGCGCTGCACGCGGGCCCGTCGTCCGCCCCGCACACCGCGACCCCCCTCCCTTCGACGCATCCCGAAAGGAAGCAGTGATGACCTCCCCGAACATCCCCTCCGAGGCGGACTGGGATCAGGCCCCCTCGCTCATGGACGGGGCACTGAACCTGGAGCTTTCGGCGGCGACCTGCAACCTGGCGTACTGGCTGACGTCCGTCCCGCAGGGCACCCTGCGCGGCCAGATCCTCGGACACGCCGACGACGTGCGGCCGCTGGACGTCGTACGGCAGGAAGGACCGCTCAACGCGGCGATCAAGCAGGAGCTCGCCTTCCGCTCCATCGCCGAGGAGAAGGCGACCCGGGCCATCGGCCACATGGTCGCGCTCGCGCCCGACCAGGACACCATGGAGTTCTACTCCACGCAGCTCATCGACGAGGCGCGGCACTCCATGGTGTTCCGCAGCCACCTGCTCCAGCTGGGCACCGCGCCGCACGAGCTGACCGCCGAGGTGGACCGGCTCGCCGCCGAGGACCGCGACTCCATCCTCGTGCCCCTGGAGAACTTCGGCCTCAGGGTGCTCCGCGACGAGCAGGACTTCATCGGCGGCGTCCTCGTCCTGACCGTCCTGGTCGAGGGCGTTCTCGCCCCCGCCGCCGAGCTCAGCGAGCGCAAGTGGCGGGTCTTCGACCCGGCGGCCGCCGACATCGAGCGCGGCGCGGGCATCGACGAGATCCGCCACCTGACCGTCGGCAGCCACATCCTGCGCGAGCACCTGCTGCGGCACCCCGAGGACAAGCCGCGGCTCCTGGAGCTGATGGCGGAGGGGTACGAGCTGTGGGGTCGGCTGCCCACCACCGACCAGCTGATGCGCCGGGAGACGCTGTTCCAGAAGGGCATCGCCGACCACGGCCACCTGCTCGGCGACTACGAGGCCTGGCCGGGGCGGCGTCTGGTCGACACCACCCCCGAGGAGCGGATGGAGACCGGCAAGGCGTGGGCCGACAAGATGCAGCACACCCGGCTCGCCTACATGGGGCTCGAGGAGGCGATATGACGTCGGCCAGCGGGCCCGATGCCGCGCGCGGCACCGGGGGCCCGGCGGCCCGGCGAAACCTCCGCACCCGCGGAGGCGTGATCAACGCGCCGAAGCGGACCGCGCGATCCCGGTCCGGAGGCGCGTGATGGCGGGGACGCGCGCGGCGGTGGTGTGCGGCCTGGGCACCCATCTGCCGTCCGGGGTGGTCACCAACGCGGACCTGGCGCAGGAGCTCGACACCTCCGACGAGTGGATCCGCAGCCGCACCGGTATCGGGCAGCGGCACATCGCCGAGGACGGCACGGCCACCTCCGACCTCGCCGTCGAGGCGGGCCGGCGGGCGCTCAAGTCCGCCTCGGCGGACGCGGTGGACGCCGTCGTCGTGGCGACCAGCACCCCCGACCACATCTGCCCGGCGACCGCGCCGGCGGTGGCGGCCCGGCTGGGGCTCGGCACCGTGCCCGCCTTCGACGTGGCGGCGATGTGCACCGGCTTCGTGTACGGCCTGGCGGTGGCCGCCGGCTTCATCGCCGCCGGCACGGCGGACAGCGTCCTGGTCATCGGAGCCGAGACGTACTCCAGCATTCTCGATCCCGAGGACCGGTCCACCCGGGCGATCTTCGGGGACGGCGCCGGCGCCGTCGTCCTGCGCGCGGGCGAACCGGACGAACCCGGCGCGCTCGGGCCGCTGATCCTCGGCAGCGACGGCACCGGCAGCGAGCTGATCCGGATCCCCTCGGGCGGCTCGCGCGACCCGATCCGCGCCGAGCACGCCGATCGGGCCGACCCGTACTTCCGCATGGCGGGCGCCCGCGTCTTCCGCAACGCGGTGGAGCGGATGGCCGACGCCTCCCTGGAGGCCGTGGCACGGGCCGGATGGGCACCCGAGGACATCGACGTGTTCGTCTCCCACCAGGCCAACGTCCGCATCATGAACGCGGTCGCCGACCAGATGCGGCTGCCTCGCTCCCGCTTCCCGGTCCATCTGGACCGGGTGGGCAACACGGCCGCCGCGTCCATCCCCCTGGCCCTCGCCGACGCCGTCACCGCCGGCACCCTGCGACCGGGGCACCGCACCGCACTCGCCGCCTTCGGGGGCGGGCTGACCTGGGGCGCGGCCACCCTGACCTGGCCCGACATCACCCCTGTCTGACGCCCTCGAGCTTCTGCAGACCACCACCTCGTAAGGAGAACCGTCATGAGCGACACCTACCCGCGTCTGGTCCAGCTGCTGGTCAAGAACTTCGGCTTCGAGACCGACGAGGTCACCCCCGAGGACACCTTCAGCAAGCTCGAACTCGACTCGCTGGCCCTGGTGGAGCTGACGCTGACCGTCCAGCAGGAGTTCGGCGTCAAGCTCTCCGACGACGACCTCGGCTCGGAGGACACCCTCGGCCAGGCCGTGGAGGTCATCGAGCGCAAGCTGGTGGCGGCCTGATGCCCGACTCCGCCCGCTCGTTCGACGCCGCGGTCACCGGGATCGGCATGGTGACCGCGGCGGGGATCGGGACCCAGGCGTCCTGGGACGTCATCCGGGCCCCCGAGGGCACCGCCGCCTCGGGGGTCCCGGCCCTCCAGGGCACCCCCGCCCACATCGGATGCTGGATCCCCGACTACGACGCCAACAAGGCCATCGGGCGACGCAAGGCGTGGCGCTACGACCGCAGCAGCCAGTTCGCCCTCACCGCCGCCGCCGAGGCGGTCGCCGACAGCGGGCTCGACCCGGGGGACTGGGACGGCACCCGCGTCGCCGTCGTCCTCGGCAGCGGCATCGGTGGCGCCGCCAGCTGGGAGAAGCAGCACCACGTCCTCCTGGACGAGGGGCCGCTGAAGGTCTCCCCGCTGCTGATCCCCATGCTGGCGGTCAACATGTCGGCCGGATACGTGGCGATGGAGCACGGCGCCCGCGGCCCCAACTTCGTCACCGCGACGGCCTGCGCCTCCGGCACGACGGCCATCGGCATGGCCCGCGAACTGCTGCGCCAGGGCGTGTGCGACGTGGTGATCACCGGAGGTACGGAGGCGTGCCTGATCCCCTCGATCATCAGCGGCTTCAGCCAGATGGGCGCGGTCAGCGGCCGTCAGGACGCCCCGCGCACCGCCTCGCGCCCCTTCGACGTCGACCGCGACGGCTTCGTCCCCGCCGAGGGCGCGGCCGTCCTCGTCCTGGAGCGCGCGGCCGACGCGAAGGCCCGGGGCGCCCGCGTGTACGCGAACGTCTCCGGTTACGGCGCCTCCGCCGACGCCCACCACGCCACCGCCCCCGAGCCCACGGGCGCGGGAGCCGAACTCGCCCTGCGCGCGGCCCTCGCCGACGCCGGACTCGCCCCGGACGCCGTGGACCACGTCAACGCGCACGGCACGTCGACGCCGCTCAACGACAAGGCCGAGGCGCAGCTGATCGGCAGGGTCCTGGGCGGCGGGCCGGCCGTCACCTCCATCAAGGGCGTCGTGGGCCACTCGCTCGGAGCGGCCGGCGCCATCGAGGCGGCCGTCACCGCGCTCACCATCAGCCACGGAGTCATCCCGCCCACCGCCAACCTCGACAGCCAGGACCCCGAGATCGAGCTGGACGTCGTCGCCAAGACGGCGCGTACGGCCGCCGTGGAGGTCGCCGTCAGCAACTCCTTCGGCTTCGGCGGACAGAACGCCGTGCTCGCCTTCTCCCGGGCGTGACCCGCCCCCGACCTCTGGACCAGATCTGATGACGTACTTCGGAGCGGGCCTTCCCGCGCGGTGGCACGACCACCCCACGTCCACCGCCCCGGCGCCGCAGGGCGTGACGCACTGATGGGCGGCCGTTCGATCCTCGTCACCGGAGGGAACCGCGGCATCGGGCTGTCCATCGCCCGTGCCTTCGCCGCGGCCGGCGACAAGGTCGCGATCACGTACCGCACGGCCGACCCCGAGGAACTGAGGGCCGAGGGCTTCCTCCCCGTTCCGTGCGACATCACCGACTCCGAGCAGGTCGAGCGGGCCTACAAGGAGATCGAGGAGAGCCACGGCGCGGTCGAGGTACTGGTCGCCAACGCCGGTGTGACACGGGACCAGTTGATGCTCAGGATGTCGGACGAGGACTTCACCTCCGTACTCGACACCAACCTCACCGGCGCCTTCCGGGTGGTGCGGCGCGCCACCTTCGGGATGCTGCGGGCCAAGAAGGGCCGCGTGGTGCTGATCTCGTCGGTGGTGGGGCTGCTCGGCTCCCCGGGGCAGGCGAACTACGCGGCCTCCAAGGCGGGCCTGGTGGGCCTCGCGCGCTCGCTCGCCCGCGAGCTGGGTTCGCGCGGCATCACCTTCAACGTCGTGGCGCCCGGCTATGTCGACACCGAGATGACGCAGGTGCTGAGCGACGAGCAGCGGGCGCGGATCGTGGAGCGGGTGCCGCTGGGCCGGTACGCGGACCCCGAGGAAGTGGCGGCGGCGGTGACGTTCCTCGCCTCCGACGCGGCCTCGTACATCACGGGAGCCGTCATCCCGGTCGACGGCGGAATGGGCATGGGGCACTGAATGAGCGGAATCCTCGACGGCAAGCGCATCCTGGTCACCGGGGTCCTCCTGGAGTCCTCCATCGCCTTCCACGCGGCGCGCCTGGCCCAGGAGCAGGGCGCGGAGGTCATGTTGACCGCGTACCCCCGCCCCAGCCTGACCGAGCGCGTGGCCCGACAGCTCCCCAGGCCGGTGAAGGTGGCCGAGCTCGACGTCGCGAACGAGGAACAACTGGCGGCGCTGGAGGACGTGGTGCGCGCCGAGCTGGGCGGGCTCGACGGTGTGGTCCACTCGATCGGCTTCGCGCCGCAGGACGCACTGGGCGGGAACTTCCTGAACACGCCGTTCGAGTCGGTGGCGACGGCGATGCACGTGTCGGCGTACTCGCTGAAGTCGCTGACCACGGCCTGCCTGCCGCTGATGCCCGAAGAGGGCGGTGCGGTGGTCGGTCTGACCTTCGACGCGCAGTTCGCCTGGCCGCAGTACGACTGGATGGGCCCGGCGAAGGCGGCCCTCGAAGCGACCTCGCGGTACCTGGCGCGGGACCTGGGCAGGCGGAACATCCGCTGCAACCTGGTGTCCGCCGGCCCGCTGCGCTCGATGGCGGCCAAGTCCATCCCCGGCTTCGCGGACATCGAGGGGATGTGGAAGCACCGCTCCCCGCTGGAGTGGGACGTGGCGGACCCGGAGCCCGCCGGCCGTGGCGTGGTGGCGCTCCTGTCGGACTGGTTCCCCAAGACCACAGGCGAGATCGTCCACGTCGACGGCGGTGTCCACGCGATCGGCGCGTGACCCTTCCCTCCCGCGTACGGACACGAGGAACCGCCCCACTCCCGGCGCTCGGCCGGGAACGGGGCGGTTCCTCGTGCGTCGTCCCACTCAGCCGCCGGCCAGGCTCGCCCCGTGCCAGCGGCGGAGGCGCGCGCGGGCGCGGGTGAAGGCGCCCTCCGCGGCCTTGATGGAGATACCCAGGTGGTCGGCGGCCTCACGGGTGCTGGTGCCCTCGATGCGGGCCAGGACGACATCGCGCTCCCTGCCCCCCAACCGCTGCACCTGCTGGAGCATCCAGGCACCCTCGGCGGCGGCACATGCCGCCTCCTCCGGCCCTGACGCGGTCTCCGGGGCGAAGGAGTGCTGGTGCAGGAACCTGCGGGTGCGCTCCCTGTGACGGTAGACGTCCACGCACAGCCGCAGCGTGATCGAGGTGAGGAAGGGGCCGACGCGGTCCGCGTCGAGATCGCGGTAGCCCGCGGCCCGCAGCAGCGCCTCCTGGACGCAGTCCTCGGCGTCCTGATGGCCGGTCAGACGTACGCGGGCCAGTCGGTACAGCCGCTCCCGGTGAGGCAGCAGCAGCTCCCAGCGCTGAGCCAGAGGCGCCTCGTCCCGGCCGTGGCCCCGGCCGTGCGGCAGGCTCACCACGACCGGCCCGAGCCGGTCGGTCGTTTCCGCCATCGGCGGGCATTCCCTTCACTCGGATGAAATCAACGCGTACGGGCCGCACTTCCTCCGCTGCGCTCCGGCATTCCGCACGGTGCGCGGGAACTCTCTTCGGCTCCCTTGTTCGCGGCTCCGAGCCATGGCTCTCCAGGCGTGCGTACCGGGGCAAGATCCACGGTGGCAGAGTGCTCTGGCAGTCCACTTGCAAACCACTGAGACGGGCCTCTCAGCAGCGGTTTCAGCTGGTGCGTGGAGGGCTCCGCGAGTCGCGGCGACCGCTGAAACGGTGGTCTCAGCGTGATGTCAGGCGAAAGCCGCACAGTGACCCGAAGCGCTTTTCCGGCGTCGGACAGAGAAGCGCGGAGAAACGGAAAGCCGGAAAGGGTGAAGGAAACTGACTGACACGCGTGCGCGGATGACGGAACTCCGGTTTCTGCGTGAACAGGCGCTGGCCGGCCCAAGCCAGCAGGCGACGGAGGCGCAGCATGCCAAGGGCAAGCTGACGGCTCGTGAGCGTATCGAGTTGCTGCTCGACCCTGGTTCCTTCAACGAGGTCGAGCAGTTGCGTCGGCATCGTGCGCAGGGTTTCGGTCTGGAGGCGAAGAAGCCGTACACCGATGGTGTGATCACCGGGTGGGGGACGGTGGAGGGCCGTACGGTCTT
>NZ_JBSGWV010000029.1:0-81368 GCF_053609105.1 Streptomyces sp. NPDC054975 | reverse complement strand
GCCCCGAGGAGGGGGTACCTCCCGGGGCCGCCGCCGCTCACACGACGATCAGAGCTCGCCGTCGGCGGTCTTCTCCGCCAGCTTCACCAGCGTGCGGACCGCGGACCCGGTGCCGCCCTTCGGGGTGTAGCCGTAGGGGGCGCCCTCGTGGAAGGCCGGTCCCGCGATGTCGAGGTGGGCCCAGGTGATGCCCTCACCCACGAACTCCTGCAGGAAGAGACCGGCGACCAGACCGCCGCCCATCCGCTCGCCCATGTTCGCGATGTCCGCGGTCGGGGAGTCCATGCCCTTGCGCAGGTCCGCCGGGAGCGGCATCGGCCAGGACTGCTCGCCGACCTCCTCGGCGATCTCGTGGATCGCGGTGCGGAAGTCGTCGTCGTTGGCCATGATGCCGAAGGTCCGGTTGCCCAGGGCGAGCACCATCGCGCCGGTCAGGGTCGCCACGTCCACGATCGCGTCCGGGTTCTCCTCCGAGGCCCGGGTCAGCGCGTCCGCCAGGACCAGCCGGCCCTCGGCGTCGGTGTTGAGGACCTCGACGGTCTTGCCGCTGTACATGCGCAGCACGTCGCCGGGGCGGGTGGCCGAGCCCGACGGCATGTTCTCGGCGAGCGCCAGCCAGCCGGTGACGTTGACGGCCAGACCGATCCGGGCGGCGGCGACGACGGCGGCGAACACGGCGGCCGCGCCGCTCATGTCGCACTTCATCGTCTCGTTGTGGCCGGCCGGCTTCAGGGAGATGCCGCCCGAGTCGTAGGTGATGCCCTTGCCGACCAGGGCGAGCGTCTTCTCCGCCTTCGGGTGCGTGTAGGCGACCCGGACCAGGCGCGGGCCGCGGACCGCGCCCTTGCCGACGCCGAGGATGCCGCCGTAGCCGCCCTTCTCGAGCGCCTTCTCGTCGAGCACCTGGACCTTGAGCCCGTGCTCCTTGCCGGCGACGGTGACCGCGGCGGCGAACGTCTCGGGGTAGAGGTCGTTCGGCGGCATGTTGATCAGGTCGCGGGCGCGGTTGATCTCCTCGGCGACCGCCTGGGCGCGCTCGGCGGCGGCCTTGTGGGCCTTGTCGCGCGGCTTGGCGCCGAGCAGGGCCACCTCGGCCAGCGGCTTCTTGGCGTCCTTGCCGTTCTTGGAGTCCTGGTACGCGGTGTAGGTGTACGCACCGAGCAGCGCGCCCTCGGCGATCGCCTCGGCGTCCTCGGTGGAGGAGACGGGCAGCGCGAACGCGGCCTTCTTGGCGCCGTGCAGGGTGCGGGCGGCGGTACCGGCGGCACGGCGGAGCGCCTCGGCGCCGTACGACGCGCCGTCCTCGGGAGCGGAACCCAGGCCGACGGCGAGCACGACGGGGGTCTTCAGACCGGCGGGGGAGGGCAGCTTGGTCGCCTCACCCTCGGCACCGGCGGCGCCCAGGGTCTCCAGGACGGCGGCGAGCCTGCCGTCGAACGCCTTGTCCACGGCCTCGGCGCCGGGGGCGACGACCAGGCCCTTGCCGGACTTCGCGACACCGACGACGAGGGCGTCGGCGCGCAGCGTCGCGGCGCCGGCTGTGCTGAGAGTGAGAGCAGTCACGGTGGTGAAATCTCGCTTCCATTGAGTTCTGTGGCGGTCGAGGGATGGGCCGACCATGCCCGCCGCATCGTATTTCGGCCCGGAGAGCGCCGAGAACGAGCCTACGCTCGCTCTTCGTGTTCGCTCACGGCGACGGTGATTCACTCATCCGTGGTGTCTCTTTCACGTTTACCGCGCGGAGGCCGGGCGCTCCTCCACACTCGCCTCATTCGCGCAAGGGTGGCACTCGCCCCTTTGCACCATCCGCATCATCTCCACAGGTCCTCCGCGTCCGGCGGTCCTGTCGAGGGGGGACACCACTCCGATGGACTCTGCCGGATCCCGCATGCCCCGAACTGCCAGGACCACGGCGCTCGTCGCCGCCGCGCTCCTCGCCACCGTCGTCCCGTCGGCCGGTGCGAGCGCCGCCACGCCGCCGGTCCCGAGGGTCGACCTCACCGTCCTCGTCGTCGACGACGGCGGCAGCGCCGTCGAGGCGATCACCGCCGAGCTGCGTTCCACCGGTGTCCCGTACCGCCGGGTCGATCTGGCCGATTCCGGCCGCCCGGTCATCGACGCCGCGTTCCTCAGCGACACCGTCTCGGGGCGCCCCCGGGCCAAGTACCAGGGCGTCGTGCTGCCCCACGAGTCGGCCTTCGGGCCCGACTCCGCCGAGCAGGCCGCGCTCACGGCGTACGAGAGGGCCTTCGGGATCCCGCAGGTCGACGCGTACACCTGGGCCCACCCCGGCGTCGGGCTCGACTACACCAGCGAGGGCGGGTACTCCGGCTCCCTCGACGGCGCCTCCGCCGCCGTCACGGCCGCCGGCAAGGCCGGGCCCTTCCGCTACCTCGACGGGGCGCTGACCTTCGAGGACAACGACCCCTCGATCTCCGAGAGCCACGGCTACGCGGGTCGCCCGCGCGAGGGCTTCACCAGCCTCCTCGACGTGCCCGTCGCGGAGGGCGGGCGGGCCAGTCTGATCGGCGAGTACGCCCACGACGGGCGCCGCGAACTCGTCGTCACCTTCGCCTACAACCAGTACCAGCGGCAGTTCCGGGTTCTCGCCCGCGGCATCGTCCAGTGGCTCACCGGCGGCGTCCACCTCGGGCAGAGCCGCAACTACTTCTCCGTCCACGTCGACGACGTCTTCGCCCCCGACGCCCGCTGGAACACCGCACGGAACTGCACCCCCGGCGACTTCGACTGCCCCGGCGGCGACGGAGAGGCCGGCGAGAACCCGGTCCGGATGACCGCCGCCGACGCCACGTACGCCGCCGCCTGGCAGAAGTCGGCCGGTTTCACCCTCGACATGGTCTACAACGGCGGCCAGGGCGAGCAGTGGAAGACCGAGCACGGCGGCACCGACCCGCTCGCCACCCGGCTGATCGCCGACCGAGCCCAGTACCGCTGGATCAATCACACCTACACCCACCCCTTCCTGGGCTGCGTCCAGGACACCACCACCGTCCCCTGGCAGTGCGCCAAGAACGCCACCGGCACCACCCTCTGGATGAGCCGCGCCGAGATCGCCGGGCAGATCCGGAACAACCACAACTGGGCCGTCGGCAAGGGCATCTCCGTCGACAGGTCCGAACTCGTCACCGGCGAGCACTCCGGCCTGAAGACCCTGCCGCAGCAGCCCGTCGACAACCCGAACCTGGCCGGCGCGCTCTCCGACACCGGCGTGAGGTGGCTCGCGAGCGACAACTCCCGCGAACCCGCCCAACGAGCCGTCGGCGCCGGGAAGACCGTCCCGCGCCACCCCATGAACGTGTACTACAACGTCGGCACGGCCGCCGAGATGGCCGACGAGTACAACTGGATCTACACCGCGCGGGCCGACGGCGGCAGCGGGATCTGCGAGTCCAACCCGGCCTCCACCTGCCTGCCCGCCCCGCTCGACACCGCCACCGGGTACGCCACCCACATCGTCCCGCAGGAGGCCCGCACGGCCCTCTCCCACGTGGTGGCCAACGACCCCCGCCCGCACTACGTCCACCAGTCCAACCTGGCCGAGGAGCGCATCCTCTACCCCGTCCTCGACCGGGTCCTCGCCGACTACCGGGCCCTGTTCGCCGACAGCGCCCCCCTGGTGAACCCCCGTCAGCGCGACGTCGGCGTCGAGCTGGACCGCCGGGCCGCCTGGGACCGGGCGCTCGCGGCCGGCCAGGTCACCGCGTACCGCATCGGCAACACCGTCACCGTCAAGGCACCCGGCGGGGTCACCGCCCCGATCACGGCCCCCGAGGGGACCCGCAAGCAACTCCTGCTCGGCACGGCGGTGTTCGGCACCGCCTACGCCGGAGCCCGCTCGGCCTGGACCGCTCCCGAGGCGCTCCAGTCCGCGACCACGCTCACGCTCCCGACGGCCTGACCGACCACCGTACGTTCTGGGGGGAAACGCACATGCCGAGCCGTGGCCGTCACGTCACCATGCTCACCGAAGGCACCTATCCGCACGTCCACGGGGGAGTGAGCACCTGGTGCGACCAGCTCGTCCGGGGCATGCCCGAGGTCGACTTCCAGGTCCTCGCCCTCACCGGCAACGGCCGCGAACCCGTGACCTGGGAGCTGCCGCCGAACATCTACCGGCACACCGCCTTCCCGCTCTGGGGCCCCGCCCCGGAGCGGGCCCGGGCCCCGCGCGGCGGTGAGCGGCGCCGCTTCTCCGACACGTACGAGCGCTTCCTGCTCTCCATCCTCGACCCCGAGGCCGGATGCGACTTCGGCGAGGGGCTCTACGCCCTGGCCGAACTGGCCCGGCGCGGCGGGCTCACCGCCGCCCTGCGCTCCGAACGCGTGCTGCGCTCCCTGATGTGGATCTGGACCATGCCGCATCTGCCGACGGCCGCCGCCCGCCCCACGATCCACGACGCGCTCACCGCCACCGACCTGCTCGAACACGCGCTGCGGCCGCTCGCCGCCCGGATACCCGACGACAGCGTCGCGCACGCGGTCTCCAGCGGACTCGCGACGCTGCCGGCGCTCGCCGCCCAGCACTTCGAAGGGGTGCCCTTCCTGCTCACCGAACACGGCATCTACCTCCGCGAGCGCTACCTCGGCTACCGCACCGAGGCCCAGCGCTGGCCCGTCAAGGCCCTCATGCTCGGCTTCTACCGCGAGCTCAACACCCTCGGCTACCGCAAGGCCGACCTCATCACCCCCTGCAACCAGTACAACCGGCGCTGGGAGGAGCGCGGCGGCGCCCCCGCCGCCCGCATCCGGACCGTCTACAACGGCGTCGACCCGCACGCCTTCCCGTACGCCGGGCCCGAGCCGGAGGTCCCCACCCTCAGCTGGTGCGGCCGCGTCGACCCCATCAAGGACCTGGAGACGCTGATCCGGGCGTACGCCATCGTCCGCGCCGAACTCCCCGAACTGCGGCTGCGCTTGTTCGGCCCGGTCCCCGCGGGCAACGAGGACTACCGGACCCGCCTGGAGAAGCTCGCCGCCGAGCTGGGCGTGACCGACGGCCTCACCTTCGAAGGGCGGGTCTCCGACGTGGCCCGCGCCTACGCGGCCGGCAGCGTGGTGATGCTCTCCTCGATCAGCGAGGGGTTCCCGTTCTCCCTGATCGAGGCCATGTCGTGCGGCCGGGCCACGGTCTCCACGGACGTCGGCGGGGTACGGGAGGCCGTCGGCGACACCGGAATCGTCGTCCCGCCGCGTGAGCCCGCCGTGATGGCCGCGGCCGTCACCGAACTGCTGCAGGACGAGGAACGGCGGGCCGCACTGGGACGCAGCGCCCGGCAGCGGGTCGTCGACCGGTTCACCCTGCACCGCTCCGTGGACGGCTTCCGCCGGATCTACCGTGAACTGGCCGGCGTCCCCGTCGCCGCCACGCCGGAGCCGGAGGACTGGACGGTGCGCCTCACCGACCCCTGGCGGCCGGAACTCGTCGGCGGAGGCTCCCTGTCATGAGCGGCTCCCTCTGGCTGAAGAACGGCACGATGCGCGACACCCTGCCGGCGATCCCCCGCCAGCGGGTGGCCGAGGGGTCGGCGGCCCTGGCCGCCGACCCCCTCGACGAACTCGCCGACCGGCTCGCCGGGTTGGCCGCCGACGCGGTGCACCCCGACGAGATAGCCGCCATCCTGGAGTCCGACGGCATGACGGACGACCACATCCGGCTCACCTACGGCCGCGCCGACTCCTTCGCCCTGGCCGAGGACCTCTACGCGCGCGTGGAGCGCCGCCACCCCGAGCCGGACATCATGGCCGCGGGCCCCTGGCACCACGGGCTCGCGGGCTGTCTGCTGCGCGGCCTCGTCTTCGCCCTGCCCGGCCTCGCGTACGTCCTGGGCGCTCCGCTCCTGGGCGGGGCGGGGGCGGTTCCACTGCTCGCGGGGGCCGTGGCGGGCTGGGTCTGGAACCAGGCCCTCTCCCACCGGGCGTACACCTGGCTCGGGCTCGGCGACCGGGGCGCCGCCGTCCGCAGCCTGCGCCTCGGCGCCCCGGCGGGCGCGCTCGCCGGCGCGGCGGTCGCCCTCGCGGCCGCCGGTCCCGGCGAGTGGCCGGTCGTCGTCTTCGCGGCCGGCCAGTCGCTCTACCTCGGGGCCGCGACCGTCCTGCTCGTCCTCGGCCGCGAACGCGCCCTGCTCTGCGCCCTCACCCCGCTCGCCGGCGCCGTACCCGCCTTCCGCTACGACCTCCCCGACGCCCTCAGGGCCGGCCTGCCGCTGCTCTCCCTCGCGGCGGCGGTCACCTTCGCGGCGGCGGTGCTACGCGCCTCCGGTCCAAGGCGCCCCGGCGCCGTCGCCGCCGTGGCGGCGAAGCTGCTGCGCGGCTGGGGACGTCCGGGCGCAGCCGCGGGCCTCGCGTCCCCCGGAGGGCGGCGCTCCGGCTCGCGCGCAGCCGCTGCCCAGGCGGCGAAGCTGCTCCGCGGCCCGGAGCGACCCGCCTCCGGCGCCGGCCTCGGGGCGCCGGTGCGGGGTCGGCCCGGCTCGCGGCGGCCTGCCTCCGGGGCGGCCGGGGCCGTCCCGGTAACCGGGCCGAGCCGCCGCTTCCCCCGGCGGCGCCGCTCGGGCCCGCCGCTCGTCGCGTCCGTCCCGTACGGCCTCTTCGGCCTCGGCACGGGACTGCTGGTGCTGTACGCGGGCGACGGCGACGCCCTGGTGACCGGTGCGGGGCCCGTGTTGGCGCTCACGCTCTCCATGGGTCCCGCCGAGTGGCTGTTGCACCGCTTCCGCCGCGAGAGCCTCGCCGGGCTGCGGACCCTCACGAGCGCACGGGCCTTCCGGTGGGCGGCGGCGGGGACGCTCGCGCACTGCCTCGGCGCCTACCTCGCGGTGCTCCTCGCCCTGGCCGCCGCCGGCGCCCTGCTGTGGCCCAGCAGCCCCGCGCCGGACGGCGCCGGGCTGCTGGGACTGCTGCTCGTCGGTGTGGTGCTCTGGCTGGGCCTGCTCCTCCAGGCCTTCGGCGCGGTGCGCGGCGCGGCCGCCGTGTGCACCCTCGCGGCGGCCGCCCAGACGCTCGCCCCGACCTCGGGACCGCTCGTCGCCGCGATCGCGGCCGCCGCCATGGCCGTCCTGACCGGCGCCCGGCTCGTCCGACCGACCGCCCACCGTGTCTGAGGAAGGCCCGTGACCCCCTCCCTCCTCGTGCCCTTCTACGAGCATCCCGCCGACCGCCCCGAGGCGTGGGACGCCGTGGTCGGGGCGGCGTCCTCGCTGTACGGCGTCGTCCTCAACCCCGCGAACGGCGCCGGGTCGGCCCCCGACCCGGCGTTCGCCGCCGTCGCGGAGCGGCTCCGGGCCGCCGGGGCCCGCGTCCTCGGCTACACCGACACCGCCTACGGGCGCCGCCCGCACGGCGAGGTCGTCGCCGAACTCCTGCGCCACCGCGACTGGTACGGCGCCGACGGCGCCTTCCTCGACCAGGTGCCGACCGCGTCCGAGGCCCTCGCCCACGTCCACCGCATCGGTGTCGCCGCCCGCGCCGCCGGGGCCCGCACCCTGGTCCTCAACCACGGCGCGCAACCCGACCCCGGCTACGCCGAACTCGCCGACCTGCTGGTCACCTTCGAGGGCCCCTGGGACTCGTACCGCGGCCTCGAACTCCCGGTCGCCGACCACTACTGCCACCTGGTCTACGCGGCTCCCCACGACGCCCTCCCGACCACGCGCGTCCACTGCACGGTCCCCGGCACGGGCGCCCACCCCTGGGGCACACTCCCGCACGGCCTGAGCCGCACGCCGTGCGACGGCTAGGGGGTGTCCCCCTGGCCGAGCCCCACCGTCAGCGCCACCAGCACCATCGTGCCCGCGGTCTCCTCCACCGCGCCGAACACGTCGCCCGTCACCCCGCCGAACCGCCGGACGCAGCGGCGCAGCAGCAGCGCCGCCGTCACGAGGCCCGCGCCCGTGGCGAGGACCTGGCGCAGGGCGTCGTACGGGGAGAAGAGGAGACCCGTCGCCGCGCACGCCACCAGGACGGCCGCCGTCACCAGAGCCGCGGCGAGGGCCGGGACCGTGCCGGCGACCATCGCGCCCAGGCCCTCCGGGCGGGCGGCCGGGATGCCCTCGCGGGAGGCGTGGGTCAGGGCGAGCCGGGCGACGGTCGCGGCGAGGGCGGCGCCGACCGTGCCGTACGCCCAGCCCTCCTCGTACAGCCGGTACAGCGCGGCGACCTGGGCGAGCAGGACGAAGAGCAGCGTGATCACGCCGAACGGTCCGATGTCCGACTGCTTCATGATCCGCAACGCGTCCTCGGCGGGTTTCCCGCTGCCGAGGCCGTCGGCGGTGTCCGCGAGCCCGTCCAGGTGCAGACCGCGGGTCAGCAGCGCCGGGACGGCCGCCGTGGCGACCGCCGCGAGCAGCGGACCCGAGCCGAGCAGCAGGAGCACCCCGCCGAGCGCGGCCGCGAACATGCCGAGGACGAGACCCGCGAGCGGGGCCCAGAGCATGCCGGCGCGCGCCGCGCTCCGGTCCCAGCGGGTGACGCGGGCGGGCAGCACGGTGAGGGTGCCGAAGGCGAAACGCAGGCCGTCCATCCGGGCAGGTTAAGGCAGGGCCCCGCGCGGTAAATTGCGCATCACGCACATATCGGAAGCGGGTGGCATGGGTCACTGGTTCTACACCAACTTCGTCGAGCCCGGGAAGCTCCCGCTGCTCATCGCCCTGTTCTCCTTCGTCGTGACCTTCTTCGTCACGCGGACGATCGTGCGGATGATCCGCGCGGGGAAGGGCCCGTTCGGCAATGTGCAGGGCGCAGGCGGGCTGCACATCCACCATGTCGTGCCGGGGGTCGTCCTCACCGTCGTCGGCGGCTTCGGAGCGGTCGCCAGCGGCCGCGAGGGTGTCAGCGCCTGCGTCTTCGCGGCCGTCTTCGGGATCGGCACGGGTCTCGTCCTCGACGAGTTCGCGCTGATCCTGCACCTCGACGACGTCTACTGGAGCGACCAGGGCCGCAAGAGCGTCGAGGTGGTCGTCCTGACCGCCGCCCTGGTGGTGCTGACCCTCGGCGGCTTCTCGCCGCTCGGCGTCAACGATCTGTCCGCGGACGAGCGGCAGAACCGGGCCGCCTTCGTGCTCACGCTGGTCGTGAACTTCCTCTTCGTCCTCATCGCACTGGTGAAGGGGAAGTTCCGGCTGGCCGTGATCGGGACCCTGGTGCCGTTCGTCGCGATCGTCGGGGCCGTACGCCTGGCCCGGCCCGGCTCCTGGTGGTCCCGTCACCTCTACCGCCGCCGCCACAAGGCCCGGGCCCGGTCCCGGCTGCGCACCTACCGGCACGACCGCCGCTGGGACCGGGTGCGCCGGAAGACTCAGGACGTGATCGGCGGCTTCCAGGAGCGGGTGCCGGGGCGCACGCCCGGCTCGGGGTCCTCGGGCTCCGACGGGCCCGACGGTCCCGCCGGCGGCTGACGGCGCTCGCGCCACGCGACGACGGCCACGAGCACGAGCACGGCGGCGATCGCCGCGAGGTGCTCCTTGCCCGCGAGGTTGGTCTTGACGAGCACCTCCACCACCATCGCGACGACCACCAGCGCCCCGGTCCACCAGGCCCGGTAGCGCCAGCAGACGTACACCGCGAGGCCGACCACCGCCGCCGACGGGCCGGTGTCCACCACCTGCGCGTCCGAGGCGGGCAGCCCCAGCGGGCTGTCGGGGCCGAGGGCGATGCCGACGCGCGCGTACAGCGTCCCGGCGAGCGTCGCCAGATAGGCGATGGCGAGGGTCCGCCACCGCCTCAGACAGGTCTCGGCGATACCGAAGACCAGCAGGACCTGCGCGAGCGCGCCCCACACCGGCAGGTCGAGCGCGGGCACGAAGAGCGAGAGCGGGGTGCGCAGCAGCGCGAGCCAGAGCGGGTCCTCGGCGCGCACCGACCCGATGTTCTGGACGGGCTGGTAGCCCCAGCCCTGGTTCTGGACGACCTGGAAGAGCGCGGTCAGGGAGACGGCGGCCAGCGTCATCCCCATCGCACGCCCTCGCCGGGTGACGAGCGCGGTCCGTACGGTCGCGTACAGCGGCCCCCACTCGCGGCGCGCGAACCGCTTCGGCGCGGATCTCACCGGCGGCCCTCCAGATGCTTGCGGTGCAGCCACTTCGGCAGCCCCGGGGCTTCCAGGAAGCCTTCGGCGCGGCCGGCGGCCAGGCCGATGCGCAGCAGGTCGGCGCTCTTCTCGAAGAGCATGAAGCGGGGCTCCCAGATCGGTCGGTACTTGGCGTTGGCGCGGTACAGCGACTCGATCTGCCACCAGCGGGAGAAGAAGCTGAGCAGCGAACGCCACATCCTCAGCACGGGCCCCGCCCCGAGCTTCGAGCCACGTTCGAAGACGGACCGGAACATGGCGAAGTTCAGCGAGACCTGAGTGATCCCGATCTCCTTGGCGCGCTGGAGGAGTTCGATGACCATGAACTCCATCAGTCCGTTCTCGGAGTCCCGGTCACGGCGCATCAGGTCGAGCGAGAGCCCCTTCGGGCCCCACGGCACGAAGGAGAGCACCGCCCGCAGGTCGCCCTGTTCGTCGGTGCACTCCAGCATCACGCAGCGTCCGTCGCGCGGGTCGCCGAGCCGGCCGAGCGCCATCGAGAAGCCCCGCTCCGTGGCGCCGTCGCGCCAGTCGTCGGCCTTGCGCAGCAGCGCGTCCATCTCGTCGGCGGGGATGTCCTCGTGGCGCCGGATCCGTACCTCGTACCCGGCCCGCTTGACCCGGTTGAACGCCTGCCGGACCGTGCGCATGGCCCGGCCGTCGAGGGTGAACTCGTCCGTCTCCACGATCGCCTCGTCGCCCAGCTCCAGGGCGTCCAGGCCGTGCCGGGCGTAGACGGTGCCGGCCTCCTCGCTCGCGCCCATCACGGCCGGGATCCAGCCGTGCTCGCGGGCCTCGGTGAGCCATGGCTCGATCGCGCCGGGCCAGGCCTCGGGGTCGCCGATCGGGTCTCCGGAGGCGAGCGACACCCCGCCGACGACCCGGTAGGCGACGGCGGCCTTCTCGCTCGGGGACCACACCACGCTCTTCTCGCGGCGCAGCGCGAAGTAGCCGAGCGAGTCGCGGTCGCCGTGCTTGTCGAGGAGCGCCCGCAGCTTGTCCTCGTCCTCCTCGGTCAGCGGGTCGACGGCCCGGCGGGAGCGGAACGCGGCGTACAGCACGGCGATGACCAGCAGCGTGGAGAGCACGTTGATGACGACGTCGACCCAGCCGGGGGTGGCGATCCCGTCGAAGCGCGCGTCGTCGGCGGCCAGGGTGACCAGCCGCATCACGCCGTACCGCCAGCGCTCCAGGAAGGTGGAGGTGCCGGTGGAGGTGTTGGTGAGGGTGACGAGCGCGGCGGCGAGAAGCGAGGTGACGAGCAGGCCGCCGACCGCCACGGTCGCGGCCAGCCAGGGGTTGGAGCGGTCGCCCTTCGCGTAGAACTCCTTGCGGCCGACGATCAGTGAGAGGACGAACGCGGCGGTCAGGACGAGCGAGACCCAGTTCTGGGCATGCTGCCGGATCTCGGGGAAGAACATCGCGAAGCCGAAGAGCAGCAGGAACAGCCCGCTGAGGACGATGTTGAGGATCCACGCGGCGCGTTTGCGGCGGCGCATGGTGATCGCCAGGAAGAGCGTGAAGACGCCCGAGGCGAAGCCCGCGGTCAGCATGTACGGAGTGAAGTAGTCGTCCGTGTTGTGCCGGCGGAGGTCCTGGCCGAGGGAGACCCACACGGCGCTCAGGAAGTTGATGAACGTGACGGCGCGCAGGTACCAGACGGCGAACGCGGCCCCCCGCCGCGAACGGACGGTGCCCCGGGGCGTTCCTTCGGTGGACAAACGGACCTCTCCCATGAAAAGCGATCATATGGGGCATCGCTCGCCATGGCGGGGCGCCGGAAGCCGTCGTCCGCGCGTGGCGGAGGACGACTCCCGGCGCCGTGATCCGTCTAGCTCTCCTCGTCGGCCGCGCCGTCCGGCGCATCCTCCGGAGTGGTCGATTCCGGTCGCTCGGGCAGCTCCGCCGCCAGGGCGGCGGCGGCCTGGACGAGGGGAAGAGCGAGCAAGGCCCCGGTTCCCTCGCCCACAGTGACGCCGTGGTCGAGCAGCGGGTTGAGTGCCATCCGGTCCAGCGCCTTCGCCTGCGCGGGCTCCCCGCTGACCTGACCCGCCAGCCACCAGTCCGGCGCCCGGAACGCCGCCCGCTGGGCCACCAGCGCACAGGCCGCGCCCACCACACCGTCCAGGATCACCGGCATCCGGCGCACCGCGCTCTGCAGCAGGAAGCCCGTCATCGCCGCCAGGTCCGCCCCGCCGACCGCCGCGAGCAGCGCCACCTGGTCGCCCAGGACCGGCCGGGCGCGCCGCAACGAGTCCCGCACCGCCGCGCACTTGCGCATCCAGGCCAGGTCGTCGATGCCCGCGCCGCCCCGGCCAGTGACCACCGAGGCGTCCGTCCCGCACAGGGCAGCGATCAGGGTCGAGGCGGGCGTCGTCCCGCCCACGCTCAGATCGCCGAGCACCACCAGATCCGTGCCGGAGTCGGCCTCCTCGTCGGCGATCGCCACCCCGAGCCGGATCGCCGCCTCGGTCTCCTCTGCGGTCAGGGCGTCCTCGATGTCGATCCGGCCGCTGCCGCGCCGCACCCGGTGCCGTCCCACCTCGGCGGGCAGCAGCTCCGGCTCGCAGTCCAGACCGGCGTCCACGACGCGCACCGGCACGCTCGCCGTCCGCGCCAGCACCGCGACCGGGCTCGCCCCGTCGAGCACCGCACGGACCAGCTCGTACGCCGTACCGGCCGGGCGGCCGGACACTCCGAGCGAGGCCACCCCGTGGTCGCCCGCGAAGAGCACCACCTTCGGCTGCTCGACGGTCCGCACCTTGGCCGAACCCTGCGCCGCCGAGAGCCACTCGCCGAGCTCGTCGAGCCGGCCGAGCGCGCCGGGCGGAACGAGCAGCCGCTCCCGGCGTTCCTCGGCGTCACGCCGCACCCCGCCGTCGGGGCGCTCGATCAGATCGGAGAAGTCGTCCAGGTTCAAGGCTCTTCCTCGTGACGTCGGCTGTCGCAACAAGTGATGGGTTTTCGAACCCTACCCGCGCAGTACCAGCGCCTGTCCCGAGACGACCAGGACGACCTGCTCGCACTCGTCCCCGAAGGCCGCGTTCAACCGCCCCAGCTCGTCCCGGAACCGCCGCCCGGCCGCCGTCGCGGGCACGACCCCCGACCCCACCTCGTTGGTCACCGTGACGACCGTACGAGACGTCGCGCGCACCGCAGCCACCAGCGCCTCGACCCGCTCCCGCAGGGCGTCCTGACCCTCGCTCACCCACCGCTCGTCGTCCCAGGCCCCGACCTGGTCCATGGCGTCCGTCAGCCACAGCGACAGACAGTCGATCAGCAGCGCCGGACCGTCGGCCTCCAGGAGCGGTACGAGATCGCAGGTCTCGGCCGTACGCCAGGAGCCCGGCCGCCGGTCCCGGTGCAGGGCCACCCGCCGAGCCCACTCCGGGTCGCCCTCACCGCTCCCGCCCGTCGCCACGTACAGCACCTCGGGGAACGTCTCCAGCCGCCGCTCCGCCTCCACCGACTTGCCCGACCGGGCTCCGCCGGTCACCAGCGTGCGGCGCGGGACGTCGGGCACGTCGGGGTACTCGCCGACGTACAGCGTCGTGCCGTCGGGCACCGCCCGCGCCCCGGCCGCCGCGAGCCGCCGGTCCAGCTCGCGCCCGCCCGGCACGTCGTGGTCGAGGTGGACGGCGATCACATCGGTGCCCGCCCCGACCGACCCGCTCGCCCGCAGCCGCGCCAGCGCGTCCGGCCGGTCCGTGACGTCCATGACGACCATGTCGTAGGGCGGCCCGTCGTCGTCCGGCAGACCGGCGGGGGAGCCGCCCGGCGGCAGATAGAGGAGCCGCTCGCCCTCCAGGGAGGTCACCTCGTACCCCGTACCGGGAGAGTCCATCGGCACCGCCCGCACCCGGTGCCCGCTGATCAGCGTCAACTCCCGGCCGTCCGGCACCCTCCCGGCGGGCGGCAGCCCGGCGGGCACCTCCACGGCCGGCCCCTCGTGCGGATGGGTGAGCAGCACCTGCCGTACGCCGACCAGCGAGCGCCCGGCCCGGGCGGCGGCCAGCGCGGCCCCCGGCGTCAGGTCGAGCAGCAGCGCCTCGTCCACGAGCAGCGCGGTGGCGGCGCGCGCCTGGGCGCCACGAGCGGTCGCGCACACGGCGCAGGGGCATTCGGGGCGGGGGAGCCCGACGGGGGCTCCGGTGCCGAGCAGAGTCAGTTCCACCCAATGATCCTCCCGCGACACCGCGACGGGTGCGCGCCCGGCTACGCTGCGGGCAGGAAACCGATCATCCGGTGAGCCTCAGGAGGCGGACATGGCATGGACGTGGCGGTTCGAGAAGGCCGACGGCACGGAGACCGCTCCTTCGGTGGAACCGGAGGAGTTCACGACGCAGGGCGACGCCGAATCCTGGATCGGTGAGGTCTGGAAGGACCTCCTGGAGGGCGGCGCGGACCGCGTCACCCTCTTCGAGGACGGCACCGAGATCTACGTCATGTCGCTGAGCGCGGCGGCGGAGAGCTAGAGCGCTCGGCGGTCGACGGTCGGTCCCGCAGCCGCCGACGGCGCGGGACCGACCACGGGAGGACCCACACCTAGATCTCCCCGAGCGTCACCTCCGCCTTCGCCTCCGTCCCGCCCCGCTCGTACACCACGACCACCTCGTCGCCCGGCTTCATCGACGCGAGGGCCTCCTGCAGCGAGGTGATCGTCGTGATCGCCGCGTCCCCGATCCGGGTGATCACGTCGCCCGGCTTGATGCCCGCCCTGCCCGCCGCGCCGTTCGCCGGCGCCTCGACCACCGCGACGCCCGCCGGCTCGTAGGAGTCGTCGAGGACGGTCCGGCCGGTGATGTTCAGCGCCGCCCGCCCGGAGTCCGTCACCTTGCCGTCCTTGATGATCTGGTCGGCGACGGTCCGCACCATCGACGCCGGGATGGCGAACCCGATCCCCGGCGCCGAACCCCCGCCCAGCTCCGGGTCGGTGGCCGCGAGCGTCGGGATGCCGATGACCTGGCCGTCCAGGTTGACCAGCGCGCCCCCGCTGTTGCCCGGGTTGATCGCGGCCGACGTCTGGACCATGTTCCCGATGGTCGCCCCCGTACCGCCGCCCGTGCGGCCCTCGCTGACCGTGCGGCCGGTCGCCGAGACGATGCCCTGGGTGACGCTGCCGGACAGCCCGAGCGGGGAGCCCATCGCGAGCACGATCTGGCCCATGTCGACCTTGGACGAGTCGCCGAACGTCGCCGGCTTCAGCCCCTGGGGCACGGAGTTCAGCCGGATGACGGCGAGGTCCTGTTCGGGGTAGGTGGCGACCAGCCGCGCCGGCATGGGCTCCTGGCCGGTCGCCGTCGTGACCCGGAAGGTCCTCTCGTCGCCGATCACGTGCGCGTTGGTGACGATGTGGCCGTTGCCGTCGTAGACGACGCCCGAGCCGAGGCTCTCGGCGGCCTCGATCTGGACGACCGACGGCAGGACGTCCTTGATCACGGCCCGGTAGTCGTCCTGGAGTTCGTTGGCGACGAGCGGCGCGGCCGCCTGGGTGGAACGCTCCGTCTGTGACATGGCGCCGGAGGAGCACCCGACGACGGCGGCGACGCAGGCGCCGGCGGCCAGGGCGAGAAGCAGGCGTCGGGCACGGGATACGTCCATGTCCGGAGTATCGCTTTCGCCATATCCGTACGGCTCGGCAGAGAGGTCCGATCAGGGGGCCACCGGGCCGACCGCCCGTACCCGCTCCGGCCCCCCGTCGTGCCGGATTGTCCGGCTCCGGCCTTCGGCCCCCGCCTCAGCCGCCCCGTACCCCGCACAGGTGCAGCAGCGCCGCCACCCTGCGGTACGGCTCCGTCCGCCCCGCGCGGTCCTCGGCGGTCAGCAGGCGTTCCAGCTCCTCGGCGGCCGGCAGGCCCACCTCGGCCGGCACGCCGTCGGTGAAGACCCGCACGCCGTACCAGGCGTGCAGCGGTGCGGCGATCCCCGCCAGCGTCGACGTCAGCGCGTCGAGCCGGTCGGCCCGCACCTTGAGCCCGTTGCAGTCGGTGTACGTGTCCGTGTCGAACCCGGCCAGCGCCCCCGACCAGTCCCCGGCCAGCCCCGCCCGCATCGCCAGCGCGTCGGCGTTCCGAACGACCAGGGAGAGCAGACCGCCGGGCGCCAGCATGCGGGCGAGGCCCGCGAGCAGCGCGTCCGGCTCGTCCGCGTACATCAGCACGCCGTGGCAGAGCACGACGTCGAAGCTGCCCGGCAGGAAGTGGACGCCCGTCTCGCGGCCGTCGCCCTCGATCAGCCGGACCCGCTCACGGATCCCGGCCGGTTCGGTGGCCAACGCCTCGCGGGCCGCCTTGAGCAGCTCCGGATCGGACTCCAGGCCGGTCACCGTGTGACCGGCCCTGGCGAGCCGCAGGGCCTGGGTGCCTTGCCCCATGCCCGCGTCGAGGATCCGCAGCCGCTGCCCCACCGGGTAGCGGGCGGCTATCTGCTCGTCGAGCTGGCGCGCGACGAGTTCTTGGCGGACGGTCTCACGCAGACCGCCGTACCCACTCGGCCACGGGGAGGTGGCGGCGGCCAGCGGAACGCCGGCCGTGCCCGACGCGGAGCCGTCCGCGCTCAGGGCCGCTCTCCGCGCTTGACCTGCGGCTTCGGCAGTCGCAGTCGGCGCATCTGGAGCGTACGCATGAGGCCGTAGGCGACGGCACCGCGCTTCGGCTCGTTCGGGAAGCGCTCGTTCAGCTGCTTCTTCAGACGGAGCCAGATGCCGATCGAGTCGATGACGATCATCACGATCACACCGAGCCAGAGCAGCAGAGAGACGTTCTGCAGCACCGGGACGCGGACCATCGACAGCACGAGGATCACCACGGCCATCGGCAGGAAGAACTCCGCGATGGCGAAGCGCGAGTCGACGAAGTCGCGCACGAAGCGGCGGACCGGACCCTTGTCGCGGGCCGGCAGATAACGCTCGTCGCCGCTCGCCAGCGCCTCGCGCTGACGGGCGAGGTCCGAGCGGCGCGCCTCGCGCTGGCGCTTGGCGGCCTCCTTGCGGTCGGTCGGCACCGTCGCGGCGCGACGGCGCTGGGTCTGCGCCTCACTCCGCTTCGGGGTCGGGCGGCCCTTGGGGGCCTCGGGGTCGCGGGGCTGCTTGGAGAGGTCCGCCGTCACCTTGTCGGTGGGGGCCTTCTCTTCCTTGGAACGGCTACGGAACACAAACCCCAGAGTACGTGGTGGGGGGTGTGGACCCCAGTGCGGGCGGGAACGATCTGGTATCGGACCGCGTCTGTGGGGGTACGCACGGACGACACGCACGGTTTCCCCGAGGTCCACCTACTCCCTGGGCCTGAGAGAGCCCGTCCGTACTCGTCCTTGGGGAGGAGCACATCCGCCCCCGAACAGTGCGGTAATGGAGACAGGGCCCGTACTGTGGATCCTGTTGGAGAGCTTGAGCCGAGTCCGTCAGAAGGGGGCGCGCGAAGCCCATGAGCGGTGTGATGAAGCGTATGGGGATGATCTTCCGCGCGAAGGCAAACAAGGCCCTTGACCGGGCCGAGGATCCGCGCGAGACCCTTGATTACTCCTACCAGAAGCAGCTGGAGCTCCTGCAGAAGGTCCGGCGGGGCGTCGCCGACGTGGCGACCTCGCGCAAGCGGCTCGAACTGCAGCTGAACCAGCTCCAGGGCCAGTCCGCGAAGCTGGAGGACCAGGGTCGCAAGGCGCTGGCACTCGGCCGCGAGGACCTGGCCCGCGAGGCGCTCTCCCGGCGCGCGGCCCTCCAGCAGCAGGTGAGCGACCTCGAGGTGCAGCACCAGACGCTGCAGGGCGAGGAGGAGAAGCTCACGCTGGCGGCGCAGCGGCTGCAGGCCAAGGTCGACGCCTTCCGTACGAAGAAGGAGACGATCAAGGCGACGTACACGGCCGCCCAGGCGCAGACCCGGATCGCCGAGTCCTTCTCCGGCATCTCCGAGGAGATGAGCGACGTCGGCGTGGCCATCCAGCGCGCCGAGGACAAGACGGCACAGCTCCAGGCGAGGGCCGGCGCGATCGACGAGCTGCTCGCCTCGGGCGCGCTCGACGACCAGTCGGGCCTGGCCAAGGACGACATCCAGGCGGAGCTCGACCGGCTGTCCGGCGGTACGGACGTCGAGCTGGAGCTCCAGCGGATGAAGGCGGAGCTGGCCGGAGGCCCGGCCTCGAAGCAGGCCATCGAGGGCGGCAACGGCACGGCCACGCCGCAGGACCAGCAGCAGTCCCAGCCCCGCTTCGACAAGCAGTAACGCGCGGTATCGAGCCTGAAGGACGCGTCATGATCGTACGGATCATGGGGGAGGGCCAGTGGACGCTGGCCGACAGTCACTTCGTCGAGCTGAACAAGCTGGACGACGAGCTGCTGGAAGAGATGGAGTCGGGGGACGACGAGGGCTTCCGCCGGACCCTGTGCGCGCTGCTCGACGCGGTCCGCCGGATCGGCGAACCCCTCCCCGACGACGCCCTCGAACCCTCCGAGCTGATCCTTCCGGCACCGGACGCGACGCTCGACGAGGTCCGCGAGATGCTCTCCGACGACGGACTGATCCCCGGCTGATGCCTGGCTGACACCGGCCGACGCCCGGCCGGTCGCGGGCCGGGCCGCGCTCTCCGACACATCGGTGCCCCGCTCCCTCCTCACCGGCAGGGAGCGGGGCACCGGCGCGTCCCACCCCGTACCGTTGCCTGTCGTGACCACCCTCGACAGCGGCTTCCGACGGCTCCGGCAGTGGCTGCGGGCGCACCCCCTGGCCTTCGACGGGGCGCTCGCACTCGGCGTGCTCGTCTGCATGATCACCGCCTCCTTCGCCGACCCCCACGGCAGCCGGAACGGGCCCACCTTCGGCGACCGCTCCCCCGACGCGGGCAGCGTGGCCCTCATGGTGCTCGGCGCCGCCGCCCTCGTCCTGCGGCGGCGCGACCCCCTCGCCGTCCTGGCCTTCACCGGCGGTGTCACCCTCGTCGAACTGATCACCGACGACCGGCCCGCGCCCGTCGTCATGAGCGCCGTGATCGCGGTCTACACGGTCGCCTCACGCACCGACCGGCCCACGACCTGGCGGGTCGGCCTCATCACCATGGCCGTGCTGACCGGCGCCTCGATGCTCTTCGGACCCACCCCCTGGTACGCGCAGGAGAATCTGGGCGTCTTCGCCTGGACCGGGATGGCCGCCGCCGGCGGCGACGCCGTGCGCAGCCGCCGCGCCTTCGTCGACGCCATACGGGAGAGGGCCGAGCGCGCCGAGCGGACCCGGGAGGAGGAGGCCCGCCGCCGGGTCGCCGAGGAGCGGCTGCGGATCGCCCGCGATCTGCACGACGTCGTCGCCCACCACATCGCGCTGGTCAACGTCCAGGCCGGGGTCGCCGCGCACGTCATGGACAAGCGGCCCGACCAGGCCAAGGAGGCCCTGGGGCACGTCCGGGCAGCCAGCCGCTCCGCCCTGGACGAGCTGCGGGCCACCGTCGGTCTGCTCCGCCAGTCCGGCGACCCCGAGGCACCCACCGAACCGGCGCCCGGCCTCACCGTCCTCGACGAGCTGCTCACCACCTTCCGCAACGCCGGGCTCCCCGTCGAGCTGGCCTGTACCACCGACGACACCGGCCTTCCGGCGGCCGTCGACCTCGCCGCGTACCGGATCATCCAGGAGGCGCTGACCAATGTGCGCAAGCACGCGGGCCCGGGCGCCAAGGCGGAGGTGAGCGTCATCCGGGTCGGCCGTACGGTCGAGATCACCGTCCTCGACGACGGAGTACCGCAGCAGACACCGTCCGACGACACCGGCGGGCACGGACTGATCGGCATGCGCGAGCGCGTCGGCGCCCTCGGCGGCACCCTCACCGCGGCCCCCCGCTACGGCGGCGGCTTCCGCGTGCAGGCGATACTGCCGGTGACGGCCGCGACGGCCCGTACGGGGGAGGACACATGACGATCCGGGTGCTGCTCGCCGACGACCAGGCCCTGCTCCGCAGCGCCTTCAAGGTGCTCGTGGACTCCGAGCCCGACATGGAGGTCGTCGCCGAGGCCGCCGACGGGGCCGAGGCCGTCGCGCTCGCCCGCTCCACCCGGGCCGACGTCGTGCTGATGGACATCCGGATGCCCGGCACCGACGGGCTCGCCGCCACCCGGATGATCACCGCGGACCCGGAGCTGTCCGCCGTACGGATCGTCATGCTGACGACCTTCGAGGTGGACGAGTACGTCGTGCAGTCGATCCGCGCCGGGGCTTCCGGCTTCCTCGGAAAGGGCGCGGAACCGGACGAACTGCTCAACGCGATCCGGATCGCCGCCGCCGGAGAGGCCCTGCTCTCGCCCGTGGCGACCAAGGGGCTGATCGCCAAGTTCCTGGCGCAGGGCGGGAGTGCGGACCCCGACGGGGATCCGGACGCCCCGCCGTACTCGCAGCGCCTCGCCGCCCTCACCACCCGGGAACGCGAGGTCCTCGTGCTCGTCGCGGGTGGCCACTCCAACGACGAGATCGCCGAACGGCTCGAGGTCAGCCCCCTCACGGTGAAGACGCACGTCAACCGGACCATGGCGAAACTGGGCGCCCGGGACCGGGCCCAACTGGTGGTCACGGCGTACGAGTCAGGGTTGGTACGCCCAAGGGTGGAGTGAGGGAGTACTCCGGCGTACTCCAGACGCGGTATGCGCCGCATAAGGATTTGGGCCCGGGGGGCGAGGATCCCGCCCTTCGCATGGCTGATCGTGTAGGCGGGCACCCCTGGAACCGTCCTGGCGCCCGCCTGCCGAGCACGCCACAGAAGAGAGACCCCATGTCCTGGCTGTCCAGATTCAGCCTCGCGCAACGGGCCCTGATCGGGCTGATGTCCATCGTCGCCATCGTCTTCGGGGCGATAGCCATCCCGCAGCTGAAGCAGCAACTGCTGCCGTCGATCGAGCTCCCGATGGTCTCGGTCCTCGCCCCCTACCAGGGCGCCTCCCCCGACGTGGTCGAGAAGCAGGTCGTCGAGCCGCTCGAGAACACGATCAAGGCCGTCGACGGCATCAAGGGCGTCACCTCCACCGCCTCCGAGGGCAACGCCGTCATCATGGCCACCTTCGACTACGGGGACGAGGGCACCAAGCAGCTCGTCGCCGACGTCCAGCAGGCCGTGAACCGGGCGCGCGTCGCGCTGCCCGACGGTGTCGACCCGCAGGTCGTGGCCGGTTCCACCGACGACATCCCGACCATCGTCCTCGCGGTCACCTCCGGCAAGGACCAGCAGGCCCTCGCCGACCAGCTGGAGCGTACGGTCGTCCCCGCCCTGGAGGACATCGACGGCGTCGGGCAGGTCTCCATCGACGGCGTCCAGGACCTCCAGGTCTCCGTCACCCCCGACGAGGCCAAGCTCGCGGCGGCCGGACTGGACGCCGGCAAGCTCGTCGAGGCGATCCGCTCCGGCGGCGGCACGGTGCCGGCCGGCTCGTTCTCCGAGGACGGCAAGAGCCGTACGGTCCAGGTCGGCGGCGGCTTCACCTCGCTCCAGCAGCTCCAGGACCTGCGGATCAAGCCCGCGAAGGGCACGGCCGTCCGCCTCGCCGACGTGGCCGAGGTGAAGCAGGAGGAGGCCTCCCGGGTCTCCCTCACCCGTACCCACGGCAAGCCGAGCCTCGCCGTGATGGCCACCATGGACAACGACGGCAGCGCCGTCGCCATCTCCGACGCGGTCAAGGAGAAGCTGCCCGACCTCCGCAAGGACCTCGGCGCGGGCGCGGAGCTGACCGTCGTCTCCGACCAGGGCCCCGCCGTCTCCAAGTCGATCTCCGGTCTGACCACGGAGGGCGCGCTCGGCCTCGTCATGGCCGTCCTGGTGATCCTGGTCTTCCTCACCTCGATCCGCTCCACCCTGGTCACCGCGGTCTCCATCCCGCTCTCGGTCGTCCTGGCCCTGATCGTGCTGTGGACCCGTGACCTCTCGCTCAACATGCTGACCCTTGGCGCCCTCACCATCGCCATCGGCCGGGTCGTCGACGACTCGATCGTGGTCCTGGAGAACATCAAGCGGCACCTCGGCTACGGCGAGGAGCGCCAGTCGGCGATCATCACCGCCGTCCGCGAGGTCGCGGGCGCCGTGACCTCCTCGACGCTGACCACGGTCGCGGTCTTCCTGCCGATCGGTCTGGTCGGCGGCATGGTCGGCGAGCTCTTCGGCTCGTTCAGCCTGACGGTCACCGCGGCCCTGCTGGCCTCGCTGCTCGTCTCCCTGACGGTGGTCCCGGTCCTCTCGTTCTGGTTCCTGCGCGCCCCCAAGGGCACCTCGGAGGACCCCGACGAGGCCCGCCGCCTCGCCGAGGAGAAGGAGAACAAGAGCCGGCTCCAGCGGCTGTACGTTCCCGTCCTGCGCTTCGCGACCCGTCGCCGTCTCACCAGCGTGGCGATCGCGCTCGTCGTCCTGGTCGGGACCTTCGGCATGGCCCCGCTCCTGAAGACGAACTTCTTCGACCAGGGCGAGCAGGAGGTCATGAGCATCAAGCAGGAGCTGGCTCCCGGCACCAGCCTCGCGGCGGCCGACGAGGCCGCGCGGAAGGTGGAGAAGGTCATCGCCTCCACCGACGGCGTGAAGGACTACCAGGTCACCGTCGGCTCCTCGGGCTTCATGGCCGCGTTCGGCGGTGGCACGGGCGCCAACCAGGCCTCGTACCAGCTGACGCTGGAGGACTCGGCGTCGTACGAGAAGACCCGGGACGCGATCGACGCGGCGCTCGGCAAGCTCGACGGCATCGGCGACACGACGATCGCGGCGGGCGACGGCTTCGGCAGCCAGGACCTCAGCGTGGTCGTCAAGGCGTCCGACGCGGACACCCTGAAGAAGGCGTCCGAGGCGGTCAAGGCCGAGGTGGCCAAGCTCGACGACGTCACCGACGTCCAGAGCGACCTCTCCCAGTCGGTGCCGCGCATCTCCGTCAAGGCCAACGCGAAGGCGGCGGAGCTGGGCTTCGACGACACGACGCTCGGCATGGCCGTCGCGCAGGCGGTCCGGGGCACCCCGGCGGGCAAGGCGATCCTGAACGACACCGAGCGGGACATCGTCCTGACCTCGGCGAAGCCGGCCACCACCATGGCGAGCCTGAAGGCGCTGCCGCTCGGCCCGGTCGAGCTCGGCGACATCGCCGACGTGAAGCTGGTCCCCGGCCCGGTCTCGATGACCCGGATCGACGGCTCGCGGGCCGCGACGATCACGGCGAAGCCGACCGGTGACAACACGGGCGCGGTGAGCACGGAGCTCCAGTCGAAGATCAGCGCGCTCGACCTGCCGGAGGGCGCGACCGCGTCCATCGGCGGTGTCTCCGAGGACCAGTCCGAGGCCTTCCTCAACCTGGCCCTGGCGATGCTCGCGGCGATCGCGATCGTCTTCATGCTCCTGGTCGCGACCTTCAAGTCGCTCGTCCAGCCACTGATCCTGCTGGTGTCGATCCCGTTCGCGGCGACCGGCGCGATCGGTCTGCTCGTGGTCACGGGTACGGCGATGGGCGTGCCGGCGATGATCGGCATGCTGATGCTGATCGGCATCGTCGTCACCAACGCGATCGTCCTGATCGACCTGATCAACCAGTACCGGGCGCAGGGCCTGGGCGTCGTCGAGGCGGTCGTCGAGGGTGGCCGCCACCGGCTGCGCCCGATCCTGATGACGGCCCTGGCGACGATCTTCGCGCTTCTGCCGATGGCGCTCGGCATCACCGGCGAGGGCGGCTTCATCGCCCAGCCGCTGGCGGTGGTGGTGATCGGCGGCCTGATCACGTCGACGCTGCTGACGCTGCTCCTCGTCCCGACGCTCTACGCGATGGTGGAGCTCCGCAAGGAGCGCCGCGCGAAGAAGAAGGCGGCGAGGAAGGGCGCGAAGCTGACGAAGAAGGCGAAGAAGGGCGACGGCTCGACGGACAACCCCACCCAGCCGGACGTGACCCCCGCGGACGCGACCCTGCTGGACAAGCTGGACGCGCTGGACCTCTGAGGCCCACGCACGCCGAAGGGCGCCCCGCGACCATGCGGGGCGCCCTTCGCGCGGTGCGGTGGGAGTTACGGCAGCGCCAGCATCCGCTCCAGCGCCAGCTTCGCGAAGCTCTCCGTCTCCTTGTCGACCTGGATCCGGTTGACCAGCTTGCCGTCGGCCAGCGACTCCAGCGCCCACACCAGGTGCGGCAGGTCGATCCGGTTCATCGTCGAGCAGAAGCAGACCGTCTTGTCGAGGAAGACGATCTCCTTGTCCGGGTGCGCGTTGGCCACGCGGCGGACCAGGTTCAGCTCCGTGCCGATCGCCCACTTCGAGCCGGCCGGGGCCGCCTCGAGCGTCTTGATGATGTACTCCGTCGAGCCGACGTAGTCCGCCGCCGCCACGACCTCGTGCTTGCACTCCGGGTGCACCAGGACGTTCACGCCCGGGATCCGCTCGCGCACGTCGTTGACCGAGTCCAGCGAGAACCGGCCGTGGACCGAGCAGTGCCCGCGCCACAGGATCATCTTGGCGTTCCGCAGCTCCTCGACGGTCAGGCCGCCGTTCGGCTTGTGCGGGTTGTACAGGACGCAGTCCTCCAGCGACATGCCCATCTCGCGCACCGCCGTGTTGCGGCCCAGGTGCTGGTCGGGCAGGAAGAGGACCTTCTCGCCCTGCTCGAAGGCCCAGTCGAGGGCGCGCTTGGCGTTGGACGAGGTGCAGATGGTGCCCCCGTGCTTGCCGGTGAAGGCCTTGATGTCGGCCGAGGAGTTCATGTACGAGACGGGCACGACCTGCTCGGCTATGCCGGCCTCGGTCAGCACGTCCCAGCACTCGGCGACCTGCTCGGCGGTGGCCATGTCGGCCATCGAGCAGCCGGCCGCGAGGTCCGGCAGCACGACCTTCTGGTCGTCCGTGGTGAGGATGTCGGCCGACTCGGCCATGAAGTGCACACCGCAGAAGACGATGTACTCGGCCTCCGGGCGCGCCGCCGCGTCGCGGGCGAGCTTGAACGAGTCGCCCGTGACGTCGGCGAACTGGATGACCTCGTCGCGCTGGTAGTGGTGGCCGAGGACGAAGACCTTCTCCCCGAGCTTCTCCTTGGCGGCGCGGGCGCGCTCGACCAGGTCAGGGTCGGAGGGCGACGGAAGGTCGCCGGGACACTCCACTCCGCGCTCGCTCTTCGGGTCGGCCTCGCGGCCGAGCAGCAGCAGGGCGAGCGGCGTCGGCTGGACGTCCAGGGGCTGGGCGGTGGTCACGTCACGCACCCTTTCTTTCTACGGAAGACCTTTTCGTCTAAATGACGCTATCTATCATAACTGCTTCACGTCAGTTTGACGATGGCCATAGTGTCGATGTGACGAATTCGCGGTCCACGGATCGGCACTTGCCGGTTCCCGGCTCCGTGAGCGCTCGTTCCTGGTCCGCGAGCAGGTGTGCGAGCATGAAAGAGACAAAAGACGGAGCCGAGCCTCACCCGGAATGAATCCCGGGCCCCGCCGGTTGCAACCGTCGGCAAGCAGTCTCCGTACAACCCGGGAGAGAAGCAGATGTCCGTATCGGACGAGAAGACCACTGTCAGCGACGGCATCCTCCTGTCTGACGCCGCCGCGGCCAAGGTCAAGGCCCTGCTCGACCAGGAAGGCCGCGACGACCTCGCGCTGCGCGTCGCCGTACAGCCCGGCGGCTGCTCCGGCCTGCGCTACCAGCTCTTCTTCGACGAGCGTTCGCTCGACGGCGACGTCGTCAAGGACTTCGACGGCGTCAAGGTCGTCACCGACCGCATGAGCGCCCCGTACCTGGGCGGCGCCTCCATCGACTTCGTCGACACCATCGAGAAGCAGGGCTTCACGATCGACAACCCGAACGCCACGGGCTCCTGCGCCTGCGGCGACTCGTTCAGCTAAGCCGTCAGTCGAACGTACGAAGGCGGCCGCCCGGAGATCCGGGCGGCCGCCTTCGTACGTCCCCGCGTACGTTCCTGGAACGGGGTCACTTCCTCGGTACGGGCTCCCCGCTCGCCGTGTCCACGACCGTGCGGCTGCCGAGCGGCTGCTCCAGGGTCACCGTCCGCGTCACCTCCACGGCGATGAGGATGCACGCCTTGTCCGGGTCGATCGGCTTCTCCGTCACCCGCACACGCACCTTGTCGGCGCTCTCCTCGGCCGTCGCCGTGTACGTGCTGCACACCCCGCCCCAGAAGGTCACCGACAGCTTCGTGCCGGTGCCGTCGACGCGGTACGACTCGATCTGCCGCGCCGGCGCCGTGCCCTCGCCCGGATCCGGCGTGGGGGTCGGGGCCGGCTTCGTCGGGGGCGTCAGGTGCTCGGGTGCCACGGCCGTCCGTACGACCGTGTGGGGCTTCGCCCCGGGCTCCGCCTCCACCTGGAACAGCCACGAGGGTACGAGCGCCCGCTCGCCGTCCACGAACTGCGACGCGAGCCCGAAGACCGCGCCGGTGACGGCCAGCTCACGCGGCTCGTTCTTCGGCTCGCACGGGACGGTCGCCGCGCCCGGAGCCGGCGCGCCCGGAGCCGTCGCGTCCGGAGTCGGTGCGTCCGCCGCCGGAGGGGCCTCGGCCGGTGGGGCCGTCGCGCAGCCTCCGATGCCGATCGAGCCCGTGGCGGCCGACTTGTTCAGCTCCTCCAGGGCCTTCCCGGCGCCGATCACCGGATACTCGGCCCCCTTCGCAGGCTCCTTCAACTGCCCGCTGCCCCCGACCAGTTCACCGTCCGGGCCGACGTGGATCCCGGTCGACCAGCCGTACGTCGGCAGCCCGCCCACGACCGGGTCGGCGTTGACCACCCGTACCGACCCCATCAGCTGGCTCGCGTCGACCTTCGCGTCGTCCTGGCCGGCGGCCTTCAGGACCGGAGCGGCCGCCGCCCGCGCGGCTGCCTCGCTCACCGGGCCGCCGCTCGGCGGCTTCGCCTCACCCGGAGGCGGGCATGCCTTGCCCTTGAGGCAGGTGTCGCCGACCGGGCCCCCGTCGTACCGGGCGAACGTCCAGCTGCCCGGCGCCACGGCCGACACGTCGAGCCGCAGCCCCGAGCCGTCCTTCTCCGGCGCGATCTTCCAGACCTCGCCCTCCAGCCTCGGCGTGCCGGAGATGCCCAGCGCCTGCGCCAGCCGCGTCACCTCCGCCGACGTGACCCGGCCCTCAGGCCGGTGGACCGCGGCCGAGGAGGGCCCCTGGGGGAGCGGGCCCTTGGCCTTGTAGACGGCTCCGCCGCCGTTCGGGTCGGGCTCGCCCGGCGCGATCCCGGGACCGCCGTCCCGGTTCGCGCCGTCGCCCGCGGCGTCCAGGCTCAGTGGCGGGGGAGCGACGGCATCGCCGTCCGCCGAGGTGGCCAGGTAGACCCCGCCGCCCCCGGCGAGCAGGACGCCCGCCGCCACCGAGGCCACGAGCAGCGGCCGGTGCCGCATCCGTCGGTTCTCCGTACCGCTCACCGCATCGCTCCTTCGTCCCGAAGACATCAGTGGGACGGAATGGGCGAGCGGGTGGTTCCGTCCCTCAGGCGCCGTATTCGGAGGTGGCGTCGATCAGCCGCGCCGAGGCGGGCGGCACGACGACCCCGTGGATCGACGCGGGGGAGACCGGAGCGGGGGCGGCGTCCGACGGCACCACCCAGTGCGGAGCCATCCGCGCGCTGTCGCCGCGCAGCTGGGCCAGGCTGAACTCGGACTCCTGATGCTCACGAGGAGCGGGGTAGGTGGACATAAGCGCACCGTACGCACGGCGTGACTCCGGAGAAAAGACCTACTCTGGGGTAGTTTCCACTGTTCGGCAGGGCGCCCCCCAGCCGGTAGCGTGAACTGTCAACCGCTTTCCGTCCCGCAGGAGCGCCCAGCCGTGCGTATCGCAGTCACCGGCTCCATCGCCACCGACCACCTCATGACCTTCCCCGGCCGGTTCGCAGACCAGCTCGTCGCGGACCAGCTGCACACGGTCTCCCTCTCCTTCCTCGTCGACAACCTCGACATCCGGCGGGGAGGCGTGGGCCCGAACATCTGCTTCGGCATGGGCCAGCTCGGCGGCAACCCGATCCTCGTGGGTGCGGCCGGTTACGACTTCGACGAGTACCGCGCCTGGCTCGACCGGCACGGCGTCGACACCGGCTCCGTACGGATCTCCGAGGTCCTGCACACCGCCCGCTTCGTCTGCACCACGGACCAGGACCACAACCAGATCGGCTCCTTCTACACGGGTGCGATGAGCGAGGCCCGGCAGATCGAGCTGAAGGCCGTCGCCGACCGCGTGGGCGGCCTCGACCTCGTGCTGATCGGCGCCGACGACCCCGAGGCGATGCTGCGCCACACCGAGGAGTGCAAGACGCGGGGCATCCCCTTCGCGGCGGACTTCTCCCAGCAGATCGCGCGGATGGACGGCGAGGAGATCCGCACGCTCCTCGACGGCGCCACCTACCTCTTCTCCAACGAGTACGAGAAGGGCCTCATCGAGTCCAAGACCGGCTGGACCGACGAGGAGATCCTCGGCCGTGTCGGCCACCGGGTCACCACCCTCGGCTCGCGCGGCGTCCGCATCGAGCGCGCGGGCGAGGCGGGCATCGAGGTCGGCTGCCCGGAGGAGGAGGCCAAGGTCGACCCGACCGGCGTCGGCGACGCGTTCCGGGCCGGCTTCCTGACCGGCCTGTCGTGGGGCGTCAGCCTGGAGCGCGCGGCCCAGGTCGGCTGCATGCTGGCGACGCTGGTGATCGAGACGCTCGGCACCCAGGAGTACACGCTGCGCCGCGCCAACTTCATGGAGCGCTTCACCAAGACCTACGGCGACGAGGCCGCCGCCGAGGTCCAGTCGCACCTGGCCTGACCCGTCGGGGCTCCGCCGCCGCCCACCGGCGCCGGCGGAGCCCCTGCGCCAGGTGCCCCTACGCCACCCGGCGTACCACGTACGCCACCCCTCCCTTGGGGGACGGTTCCTCGCCCACGTACTCCTGGCCGCGCATCTCGCACCAGGCCGGGATGTCCAGGCGGGCCGCCTCGTCGTCGGCGAGGACCGTGACCGTGGAGCCCAGGGGCACGTCGCCGATCACCTTCGCGAGCTCGATCACCGGGATCGGGCACCGCCGGCCCAGGGCGTCCACCACGAGGGAGCCGGCCGGGCCCGGCTCCGGGGCCTGCGCCCCCGGGGCGCCGAGTCGCTCCCGTACCTGCGCGACCACCCCCGGCAGCACGGTCAGGAAGCGGTCCACGTCCTCCTCCGTCGTGCCCGTCGGCAGCGACACCCGTACGTTTCCCTCGCTCAGCACCCCCATGGCGCGCAGCACATGGCTGGGCGTCAGCGTCGAACTCGTACACGACGAACCGGATGAAACGGAGAATCCCTCCCGGTCCAGCTCGTGCAGCAAGGTCTCTCCGTCGACATAGAGACAGGAGAAGGTGACGAGATGGGGGAGCCGGCGTACCGGGTCGCCCACCACCTCCACGTCCGGCACCAGCTCCGCAACCCGCGCCCGGATCCGGTCCACCAGCGCCCGCAGCCGGGCCCCCTCGGCCTCCGCCTCCGCCCGCACCGCCCGCAGCGAGGCGGCCGCGGCCACGATCGCCGGCAGGTTCTCGAATCCGGCCGCCCGCCCCGACTCCCGCTCGTCCCCCGGACCTTGAGGGGCGAAACGGACACCCTTACGGACCGCGAGCAGCCCCACGCCCGCCGGACCGCCCCACTTGTGCGCGCTCGCCGCGAGCAGCGACCACGCCCCCTCCACCGGCCCCCACCCCAGCGACTGCGCCGCGTCCACGAGGAGCGGCACGCCCGCCGCCCCGCACGCCTCGGCGACCTCCGCCACCGGCTGCGCCGTCCCCACCTCGTGGTTGGCGGACTGCAGACAGGCCAGCGCCGTCCCCGGCTCACCGACCGCCACCGCGAAGGCCGCCGCCTCCACCGCCCCGGACCGCCCCACCGGCACCTCGGCCACCGAGCCGCCGGCCGCCGCGTGCGCCTCGCCCGCGTGCAGGACGGAGGAGTGCTCGACCGCCGAGACGACCAGCCGGGTCCCGACACGCCGACGCGCCGCGAGCGCCCCGGAAATTCCGGAATGCACCGCCCGTGTCCCCGAAGGAGTGAACACCAGCTCGTCGGGGCGACAGCCGACGGCCTCCGCCGCGGCCTCCCGGGCCGCGTCGAGCAGCATCCTGGCGCGCCGCCCCTCGCGGTAGAGCCGGGCGGGGTCGGCCCAGCCCTCGTCCAGGGAGGCAAGCAGCGCCTGGCGGGCGACCGGGTGGAGCGGGGCGGAGGAGGCGGCGTCGAAGTAGGGCACCCGTCCACGCTAGCCCCCGCCCGATGATCCCCCGTCAGACGGCCCGCCCGCGCGGCCGATCGCCCCACGTCCGGCGGGTCGCGACCGCCCCGCGGAGGCCCGGAGTCCACCCCTTCGGGGAGTCGGACGGCGCGTTGGGCACCCTCCCCGCGCGACCCCAAATAGCGTCCAGTAGGGTTTGGTCCGCATAAACATCCAAACCCCTGCCCGCGGCCGGGGCGGCGACCGACCAGAGAGACGGACGGCCGTGGCCGACCAGCGCGGGCCGAGACTCTCGGGAAGGCGCTACGTGAGTCCCAACGGCTCCGACCTCCCCCGCAGCCAAGGCGCGGGTGGTACCCCCACGTCTCGGCGCCCGATGCGGCGGAAGCTGCCGCAGGTGCTGACTGCGGGCCTGATCCTGGCGACAGCCACCGGCTGCTCGTACAACTGGGAAGACTTCCCCCGCCTTGGAATGCCCACCCCGGTCACGGAAGAGGCTCCTCGGATCCTCTCCCTGTGGCAGGGCTCGTGGGCGGCCGCGCTCGTCACGGGCGTGCTGGTCTGGGGGCTGATCCTGTGGTCGGTCATCTTCCACCGGCGCAGCCGCACCAAGGTCGAGGTACCCCCGCAGACGCGGTACAACATGCCCATCGAGGCGCTGTACACCGTCACCCCGCTCATCATCGTCTCCGTGCTCTTCTACTTCACGGCGCGCGACGAGTCCGAGCTCCTCAAGCTCACCAGCAAGCCGGCCCACACCGTGAACGTGGTCGGCTACCAGTGGAGCTGGGGCTTCAACTACGTCGAGAACGTGCCCGGAGTGAAGGGCGACGCCAAGACGGACAAGAACCTCGCCGCCATCCCGGACAAGTTCCTGAACGACTTCCCGGAGAACGCCGGCGGTGTCTACGACGCCGGTATCCCGGGTGACCGGAACCCGCAGAACGGCAACCCGGGTCCGACCCTGTGGCTGCCGAAGGGCGAGAAGGTCCGGTTCGTCCTGACCTCCCGTGACGTCATCCACTCCTTCTGGGTGGTCCCCTTCCTGATGAAGCAGGACGTCATCCCGGGTCACACCAACTCCTTCGAGGTGACTCCGACCCAGGAGGGCACCTTCATGGGCAAGTGCGCCGAGCTCTGCGGCGTCGACCACTCCCGGATGCTCTTCAACGTCAAGGTGGTCTCCCCGGAGCGCTACCAGCAGCACCTGAAGGAGCTGGCGGAGAAGGGGCAGACCGGCTACATCCCGTCGGGCATTGAGCAGACGGACCCGGCCAGGAATGCGGAGAAGAACCAACTGTGAGCATCCTCAACGAACCCCAGGGTGCGGCCGCGGCTGAGGACTCGTACGAGAACGAGCTCCCGGTACGCCGCAAGCAGCCCGGCAATGTCGTGGTCAAGTGGCTCACCACCACCGACCACAAGACGATCGGCACCCTCTACCTGGTGACGTCGTTCGTCTTCTTCTGCATCGGCGGACTCATGGCGCTCTTCATGCGCGCCGAGCTGGCCCGTCCGGGTACGCAGATCATGTCGAACGAGCAGTTCAACCAGGCGTTCACGATGCACGGCACGATCATGCTGCTGATGTTCGCGACGCCGCTCTTCGCCGGTTTCGCGAACTGGATCATGCCGCTGCAGATCGGCGCGCCCGACGTGGCGTTCCCGCGGCTGAACATGTTCGCCTACTGGCTGTACCTCTTCGGCTCGATCATCGCGGTGGCCGGCTTCCTCACCCCGCAGGGTGCGGCCGACTTCGGCTGGTTCGCCTACTCCCCGCTGTCGGACGCCGTCCGCTCGCCGGGTGTCGGCGCCGACATGTGGATCATGGGTCTGGCCTTCTCCGGCTTCGGCACGATCCTCGGTTCGGTCAACTTCATCACCACGATCATCTGCATGCGCGCTCCGGGCATGACGATGTTCCGTATGCCGATCTTCACCTGGAACGTGCTGCTGACCGGTGTCCTGGTCCTGCTCGCCTTCCCGGTCCTCGCCGCCGCGCTCTTCGCGCTGGAGGCCGACCGCAAGTTCGGCTCGCACATCTTCGACGCGGCCAACGGCGGTGCCCTGCTCTGGCAGCACCTCTTCTGGTTCTTCGGACACCCCGAGGTGTACATCATCGCGCTGCCGTTCTTCGGCATCGTCTCCGAAGTGATCCCGGTCTTCAGCCGCAAGCCGATGTTCGGTTACATCGGTCTGGTGGCCGCGACCATCGCGATCGCCGGCCTCTCCGTGACCGTGTGGGCCCACCACATGTACGTCACCGGTGGAGTGCTCCTACCGTTCTTCTCCTTCATGACGTTCCTCATCGCCGTACCGACCGGCGTGAAGTTCTTCAACTGGATCGGAACGATGTGGAAGGGCTCGTTGTCCTTCGAGACACCGATGCTCTGGACGATCGGCTTCCTGGTCACCTTCACCTTCGGTGGTCTGACCGGCGTCATCCTGGCCTCGCCGCCGATGGACTTCCACGTCTCCGACTCGTACTTCGTCGTCGCGCACTTCCACTACGTCGTCTTCGGCACCGTGGTCTTCGCGATGTTCGCCGGCTTCCACTTCTGGTGGCCGAAGTTCACCGGCAAGATGCTGGACGAGCGGCTCGGCAAGATCACCTTCTGGACGCTGTTCATCGGCTTCCACGGCACGTTCCTGGTGCAGCACTGGCTCGGTGCCGAGGGCATGCCGCGTCGTTACGCGGACTACCTCGACGCCGACGGCTTCACCGCGCTGAACACGATCTCGACGATCTCCTCGTTCCTGCTGGGCCTGTCGATCCTGCCGTTCCTCTACAACGTGTGGAAGACCGCCAAGTACGGCAAGAAGATCGAGGTCGACGACCCGTGGGGCTACGGCCGTTCGCTGGAGTGGGCCACCTCCTGCCCGCCCCCGCGGCACAACTTCCTCACCCTGCCGCGGATCCGCTCCGAATCCCCGGCGTTCGACCTGCACCACCCTGAGATCGCCGCTCTCGACCAGCTCGAGAACAAGCCGCACGAGGCCGAGGCTCTCGCCGGCAGCAGCAAGGAGGTCGGCAAGTGAAGATCCAGGGCAAGATGTTCATCTGGCTGAGCGTCTTCATCCTCGCCATGGCGGTCCTCTATGGCGTGTGGTCGAAGGAGCCGGTCGGCACCACGGCGCTCTTCCTGGCCTTCGGCCTCTCCATCATGATCGGCTACTACCTGGCCTTCACGGCCCGGCGGGTCGACGCGATGGCGCAGGACGACAAGGAGGCCGACGTCGCGGACGAGGCCGGCGAGGTGGGCTTCTTCGCCCCCCACAGCTGGCAGCCGCTCTCGCTGGCCATCGGTGGCGCGCTCGCCTTCCTCGCCGTCGCGATGGGCTGGTGGCTGCTGTACTTCTCCGCGCCGCTGATCCTGGTCGGTCTGTTCGGCTGGGTGTTCGAGTTCTACCGCGGTGAGAACCAGAACCAGTAGCAGTACCCCGCAACACCCCGAGGGGCCCGGACACTTCACCCCGAAGTGTCCGGGCCCCTCGTTTGCAGCACTCGGCGCGCTGGGCGCGAGGAATGTTCTTACGGTGATGTCATGAACGACACGCCGCGCATTCGGACTGTTCTGAGCTGCCTCCTGCTGGCCCTCACCGTCACCGCGGGCGCCGGCGCCTGCGCGGGCACCGACGGCCATCCGCTCTCGGTGAAGCCGTACGACGCGGCGCAGCAGGTCTCCTTCAGCGCCCCCGTGGACGGCAAGAAGGTCGACCCGGACAAGGCGCTGGAGATCACGGCCAAGGGCTCCGAGGGCCGTATCACCGACGTGACGGCCGTCGACGCGACCGGGCACCACCTGGCCGGCGAACTGACCGCCGACGGCCGCCTCTGGCGCTCCACGGGCTCCCTGACGGCCGGCGCCCGCTACACCGTCAAGGTGTCCGTGGAGGACGAGGACGGCGCCCCCGGCGCCCGTACGTTCACGTTCGAGACCGCCCCGGCCAAGCGGGCCCTGACGGTCGAGTTCGGCCCGGAGGCGGGCAAGTACGGCGTCGGACAGCCCATCACGGCCGCGCTCAGCCTTCCCGTCAAGGACCGCAAGGCCCGCGCGGTCGTGGAACGGGCCCTGAAGGTGCGCTCCACGCCGTCCGTCGAGGGCTCCTGGCACTGGGTGGACGACAAGAAGCTGCACTTCCGTCCGAAGGAGTACTGGCCCACGGGCGCGGCGATCACGGCCAGCGCCAACCTCGCGGGCGTCAAGGTCGGCGACAAGCTCTACGGCGGCGAGTCGAAGCCGCTCAAGCTGACCATCGGCGACCGCATCGAGGCGGTCGCGGACGCCGGCTCGCACTACATGACCGTGCGGCGCAACGGAGAAGTGATCAACACCATTCCGGTGACCACCGGCAAGCCGGGCTTCTCCACCCGAAACGGGATCAAGGTCGTGCTCGGCAAGGAGTACTTCGTACGGATGCGCGGTACCAGCATCGGCATCGCGGCGGGCAGCTCGGAGTCGTACGACCTGCCGGTCTACTACGCCACCCGGGTCACCTGGAGCGGTGAGTACGTCCACGCCGCGCCCTGGTCCGTCGGCTCGCAGGGCGTGGCGAACGTCAGCCACGGCTGTGTCGGCATGTCGACAGGGAACGCGGCCTGGTTCTACGAGACCGTCCGCCCCGGCGACATCGTGAAGACCGTCAACAGCTACGGCGACACGATGGACCCGTTCGGGAACGGCTTCGGCGACTGGAACCTGTCCTGGGACAAGTGGCGCCAGGGCAGCGCCCTGGTGGCCGACGCCAAGAGCGCCACCCACCAGCCGGACCCCAGCCGCCTGCGGCCCCTTGTCTAGCCCTTACGCGTCGATGGACAGGCGCGTGCGCAGCAGGCCCGCCAGGGACGCCGCGAACTCGACCGGTTCCACCGGAAGGGTGACGGCGGCGTCCGCCCGGCTCCAGGTCGCCAGCCAGGCGTCCTGCGGGCGGCCGATCAGCAGCAGCACCGGCGGGCAACGGAAGACCTCGTCCTTGATCTGCCGGCAGACGCCCATACCGCCCGCCGGCACGGCCTCGCCGTCCAGGACGCAGGCGTCGATGCCGCCCTCCTCCAGCCGCTTGAGCACGGCCGGGAGTGTCGCGCACTCGATGAACTCGACCGGCGGAACGTCGGCAGCGGGCCGGCGACCCGCAGCAAGCCGCACCTGTTCCCGCGTGTTCGCGTCGTCGCTGTAGACCAGGACCGTGGCGCTCGACTGCATCGTTCCTCCGTGAAGGTCATCAACCGATGCGCGGGATGCTACTCCGTCCCACACCCCGTCAACACCGGTACGACACCGGTCGGGAGGCTGCCGCGATGGGCCGTTCGGGCTGGACACACGCCCCTGACACTCCGAACGGCACCCCCCGGAGTGAGGGCGGGATAAGCGACCGACATAATGTCGGTCGTGGCGACAGTAACGACAGTAGAAACAGGGCACGCGCACCCGTCGGTCAATCGACCGAACCTCACCAGCGTCGGAACCATCATCTGGCTGAGTTCCGAGCTGATGTTCTTCGCGGCCCTCTTCGCGATGTACTTCACCCTGCGATCGGTGACCGGTCCAGAGTTCTGGGCGGAAAAGGCCGACGCCTTGAACTTCCCGTTCTCGGCGACCAACACCACGATCCTGGTGCTCTCCTCCCTCACCTGCCAGCTCGGCGTCTTCGCCGCCGAGCGGGGCGATGTGAAGAAGCTCCGGACGTGGTTCATCATCACGTTCGTGATGGGTGCGATCTTCATCGGCGGCCAGGTCTTCGAGTACACCGAGCTGGTCAAGCACGAGGGGCTCTCGCTCTCGTCGGACCCGTACGGCTCGGTGTTCTACCTGACCACCGGCTTCCACGGCCTGCACGTGACAGGCGGTCTCATCGCCTTCCTGCTGGTCCTGGGCCGGACGTACGCCGCCAAGAGGTTCACTCACGAGCAGGCAACCGCCGCCATCGTCGTGTCCTACTACTGGCACTTCGTCGATGTCGTCTGGATCGGCCTCTTCGCCACGATCTACATGATCAAGTAATCGGGTCCCGGGACCCGAGCACATCCAGCAAGCATCGACGCAGAAGATCCTGACACCGGGGTAATCCGTGAAAAAGCTCTCCGCACGACGACGCCATCCGCTGGCGGCGGTCGTCGTCCTACTCCTCGCGCTGGCGGCCACCGGGGGGCTGTACGCCGCGTTCGCGCCCGCGGGCACGGCGAAGGCCGATGAAACCGCCCAGTCCCTCGCCATCGAGGAGGGCAAGAAGCTCTACGCCGTCGGCTGCGCCAGCTGCCACGGAACCGGCGGTCAGGGCACCACTGACGGCCCGTCCCTGGTCGGCGTCGGTTCGGCGGCCGTGGACTTCCAGGTCGGCACGGGCCGGATGCCGGCCCAGCAGCCGGGCGCCCAGGTGCCGAAGAAGAAGGTCATCTACACGCAGGCTGAGATCGATCAGCTCGCGGCGTACATCGCCTCCCTCGGCGCCGGCCCGATCACGCCGACCGAGGGCCAGTACAGCCCCGACGGCGCCGACATCGCCCGTGGTGGCGACCTGTTCCGCTCCAACTGCGCCCAGTGCCACAACTTCACCGGTGAGGGCGGCGCGCTGACACACGGCAAGTACGCCCCCAGCCTCGAAGGCGTGAGCCCGAAGCACCTGTACGAGGCCATGCAGACCGGCCCGCAGAACATGCCCTCCTTCCCCGACACGACCATGCCGGAGAAGGAGAAGAAGGACATCATCGCGTACGTCCAGGCCGTCAACGGCGAAAAGGCCGACAGCCCCGGCGGGCTCTCGCTCGGCGGCCTCGGCCCGGTCAGCGAGGGTCTGTTCGCATGGATCTTCGGTCTGGGTGGACTGATCGCAGTTGCCGTCTGGGTCGCGGCCCACACCGCTAAGGCCAAGAAGTCATGAGTAGCCAAGAGATTCCAGAAGAGAACCTGCCCGCTGAGCAGGACACCGCGCACGGCGCGGTGAAGGTCCTCGACGACCCGTTCGCGGACCCGGGCCTCCCGCCCCACAAGCCCCGCATCCAGGACATCGACGAGCGGGCCGCCCGGCGGTCCGAGCGTGCGGTCGCCTTCATGTTCACGCTGTCGATGCTGGCCACCGTCGGCTTCATCGCCTCGTACGTGATCTTCCCGGTGGACAAGATCGTCTACATCTGGCCGTTCGGCCGGGTGAGCGCGCTCAACTTCGCCCTGGGATGGACCCTCGGTCTGGCGCTCTTCTTCATCGGCGCGGGCGCGGTCCACTGGGCCCGCACCCTGATGTCCGACGTGGAGATCGCCGACGAGCGTCACCCGATCGAGGCGTCGCCGGAGACCAAGGCGAAGGTCATGGCGGACTTCGCGGCCGGTGCCGCCGAGTCCGGCATGGGCCGCCGCAAGCTCATCCGCAACACGATGTTCGGGGCGCTGTCGCTCGTACCGCTCTCCGGCATCGTGCTGCTGCGTGACATGGGTCCGCTGCCCGAGAAGAAGCTCCGGTCCACCCTGTGGGCCAACGGCAAGCAGCTCATCAACATGAACACGCACGAGCCGCTGCGTCCCGAGGACGTCGCCGTCGGTTCGCTGACCTTCGCGATGCCCGAGGGCCTCTCGGAGCACGACCACAACTTCCAGGTCGAGATCGCCAAGGCCGCCCTGATGATCGTCCGGATCCAGCCGGAGGACATCAAGGACAAGCGCGAGCTGGAGTGGTCGCACGAGGGCATCGTCGCCTTCTCGAAGATCTGCACCCACGTCGGCTGCCCGATCTCGCTGTACGAGCAGCAGACCCACCACGTGCTCTGCCCGTGCCACCAGTCCACCTTCGACCTCGCCGACGGCGCGCGCGTCATCTTCGGCCCGGCCGGTCACGCCCTTCCGCAGCTGCGGATCGGTGTGAACGACAAGGGCAACCTGGAGGCGCTCGGCGACTTCGACGAGCCCGTCGGCCCTGCCTTCTGGGAGCGCGGATGAGCACTGTGACCGATACGAAGAAGAAGGCGCCCGCCGGTGAGCGGGTCGCCGACTGGGCCGACGGCCGTCTCGGGATCTACTCCCTGGCCAAGGCCAACATGCGGAAGATCTTCCCGGACCACTGGTCCTTCATGCTCGGTGAGATCTGCCTCTACAGCTTCCTCATCATCATCCTGACGGGCGTCTACCTGACGCTGTTCTTCCACCCGTCGATGAACGAGGTGGAGTACCACGGCAGCTACGTCCCGCTCCAGGGACAGCTGATGTCCGAGGCGTTCAACTCGACCATGCGCATCTCGTTCGATGTGCGCGGTGGTCTGCTCATCCGGCAGATCCACCACTGGGCGGCGCTGATCTTCCTCGCCGGCATGTTCGTGCACATGATGCGCGTGTTCTTCACCGGCGCGTTCCGCAAGCCGCGTGAGATCAACTGGCTGTTCGGCTTCCTGCTGTTCTTCCTGGGCATGTTCACCGGCTTCACCGGTTACTCGCTCCCGGACGACCTGCTCTCAGGCACCGGTGTCCGCTTCATGCAGGGCGCGATCCTGTCCGTGCCGGTCATCGGCACGTACCTGTCGATGTTCCTGTTCGGCGGGGAGTTCCCCGGCGGCGACTTCGTGGCCCGGTTCTACTCGGCGCACGTCCTGCTGCTGCCCGGCATCATGCTCGGCCTGGTGGTCGCCCACCTGATCCTGGTCTTCTACCACAAGCACACGCAGTTCGAGGGCCCCGGCCGTACGAACAAGAACGTCGTGGGCATGCCGCTGCTGCCGGTCTACATGGCCAAGGCCGGAGGCTTCTTCTTCCTGGTCTTCGGTGTCATCGCGATCATCGCGGCGATCGCCTCGATCAACCCGATCTGGGCCCTCGGCCCGTACCGACCGGACCAGGTGTCCACCGGCGCCCAGCCCGACTGGTACATGGGCTTCGCCGAAGGCCTGATCCGTGTCATGCCGGGCTGGGAGATCAACCTCTGGGGCCACACGCTCGTCCTGGGCGTGATGATCCCGCTGGCGATCTTCCCGCTGGTCCTCGCGGCCATCGCGGTCTACCCGTTCATCGAGTCCTGGATCACCGGCGACAAGCGCGAGCACCACATCGCGCAGCGCCCGCGCAACGCTCCGACGCGCACCGCCTTCGGTGTCGCCTGGATCACCGCGTACATGATCATGCTCGTCGGTGGTGGAAACGACCTCTGGGCCACCCACTTCCACCTGTCGATCAACTCGATCACCTGGTTCGTCCGGATCTTCTTCTTCGTCGGACCGGTCATCGCGTTCATCGTCACCAAGCGGATCTGCCTCGGCCTCCAGCGCCGGGACAAGGACAAGGTGCTGCACGGGCGCGAGTCCGGCATCATCAAGCGCCTGCCGCACGGTGAGTTCGTCGAGGTGCACCAGCCGCTCAGCCAGGGCGAGCTGTACAAGCTCACGGCGCACGAGCAGAACCAGCCGGCCGAGCTCGGCCCGCTGGTCGACGAGAACGGCGTCGAGCGCAAGGTCGGCCGCATGGAGAAGCTCCGCGTCAAGCTCAGCAAGAGCTACTACGGCGAGGACAACCAGATCGCCAAGCCGACCGTCGAGGAGTACAAGGAGATCACCAGCGGCCACGGCCACCACTGATCACCTGATCCACTCGACCTGACCAGTAGGTCGCCACAAGCGGGAGCCCCGTCCATTCGATGGACGGGGCTCTTTGCCGTCCCCGCGGCTCGATAGGGTGGTGTCGTATCCGTCACGGACCGACCAGGAGCTGCCATGAGCGCTGTGACCCCCGCTGGAGGACCTATGTCGGCGGGCCGCTCCTGGCCCGTCGTCCTGGACGGCCTGCTGACCGGCCGCGACCAGAGCGCCGAGGACACCGCCTGGGCGATGGACCGGATCCTGCGCGGCGAGGCCACCGACGCCCAGATCGCCGGATTCGTCGTGGCCCTGCGTGCCAAGGGCGAGACCGTCGAGGAGATCACCGGCCTCGTCCGCACCATGTACGAGCACGCCAACACGATCGAGGTGCCCGGCGACACCGTCGACATCGTGGGCACCGGCGGTGACGGTGCCAAGACCGTCAACATCTCCACGATGTCGGCGATCGTGGTCGCCGGCACCGGTGCCAAGGTCGTCAAGCACGGCAACCGGGCCGCGTCCTCCGCCTCCGGCGCCTCGGACGTCCTGGAGAAGCTCGGCGTCAACCTGGAACTGACCCCGCAACGGGTCGCCGACGTCGCCCAGGAGGCCGGGATCACGTTCTGCTTCGCCGTGAAGTTCCACCCGGCGCTGCGCCATGTGGCGATGGCCCGCAAGGAGCTGGGCATCCGCACGGTCTTCAACTTCCTCGGTCCGCTCACCAACCCCGCCCGGGTCAGGGCCCAGGCGACCGGTGTCGCGGATCCCCGGATGGCCCCGATCGTGGCGGGAGTGCTCGCCGAGCGCGGCTCCTCCGCACTGGTCTTCCGCGGCGACGACGGCCTCGACGAGCTGACGACCACGGCCACTTCGCGCGTCTGGGTGGTTCGGGGCGGTCAGGTGCGCGAGGAGACCTTCGACCCGAGGGACGTCGGCATCGACATCGTCCCGGTGGAGGCGCTGCGTGGCGCCGATGCCTCGTACAACGCGGATGTGGCGCGTCGGCTGCTCGCCGGCGAGACCGGTCCCGTACGGGACGCGGTGCTGCTGAACTCGGCGGCGGCCCTCGCGGCGCTGCACCCGGGGGAGGGCACCCTGGTGGAGCAGTTGCGCCACGGCATGGCGAAGGCGGCGGAGTCGATCGACTCGGGCTCGGCGCGGCGGGCGCTGGAGCGGTGGATCGCCGCGAGCAACGCGTAGCGGTGACGCGCAACCCCGTTCCGGAATACGGAACGGGGTTGCGCGCCGGCGATCAGCTGGCATACGTTCTGAACCAGGTCATGAGTGACAGCTACGAAGCCCCGGCTTGCTGTCCGGCAACCCTCCGTCCGTGGCGGGGTGCCCCGGGTGAAGACCAGGCCGTGGACAGCAAGGTCCACGGCAAGCGCGGACCCCTGCACATCCCTGGGGTCCTGGTCCTCAAGGGAGCAGTCTCGTGAGCAAGCGAATGCGCTAGGGCCTTCGGCCCCGTTTCCCCACCTCCACACGCATGCCGTGTGTCGAGGCAACACCCGTACGCGGCACCCCACTTCGCGCTGCCCTGCGGGTCCTTCGCTGCCCTCATCCCGCCAGGAGATACCGCCATGTCCGCGTACCCGAACGCCGTCGCCACCACCACCGCCACCACGGACGCCGACTCCGCCGACCCCTGCTGTGCCGCTCCGCTCCCGGTCCTCGGGCGGGACGTCACCGTGCCGCTCGTGACCGGGGGTGAGGTCACGTACGCCGCGCTCGACTACGCCGCCAGCGCGCCGGCCCTGCAGCGGGTGTGGGACGACGTCGCCGCGTACGCCCCCTACTACGGCAGCGTCCACCGGGGCGCCGGGTACCTCTCGCAGCTCTCCACCGACCTGTTCGAGAACAGCCGCGTCACCGTCGCCGAGTTCCTCGACTGCCGCCCCGGCGACCAGGTCGTCTTCACGCGCTCCACCACCGACTCGCTCAACCTGCTCGCCGCCGTGCTCCCCGCCGACTGCGAGGTCTTCGTCTTCGAGACCGAGCACCACGCCTCGCTCCTGCCGTGGCAGGACGCCCGGGTCACCTACCTCAACGCTCCCCGCACGCCCGCCCAGGCCGTCGCGACCCTGGAGCGCGCCCTCGCCGACCGCGACCCCTACGGCCCCGCCCTGGTCTGCGTCACCGGCGCCTCGAACGTGACCGGTGAGCTGTGGCCGGTCAAGGAGCTGGCCGCCGCCGCGCACGCCCACGGCGCGCGGATCGTCCTCGACGCCGCGCAGCTCGCGCCCCATCACCCCGTCTCGGTACGGGAGTTGGACGTGGACTGGGTCGCGTTCTCCGGTCACAAGCTGTATGCCCCGTTCGGGTCGGGCGTCCTCGCCGGCCGCGCCGACTGGCTCCAGGACGCCGAGCCGTACCTCGCCGGTGGCGGCGCGTCGAAGAAGGTCGCCCGCCGCGCCGACGGGGGAGTGGACGTCGAGTGGCACACCACCGCCGCCCGCCACGAGGCCGGTTCGCCGAACGTCATCGGCGTCTACTCCATCGCCTCCGCCTGCAAGGCCCTCACCGAGGCAGGTTTCGACCAGCTCGTCGCCCGTGAGCAGCACCTCGTCGCGACCGTCCGCGCGGGCCTCGCCGAGGTGCCCGAGGTCAAGGTGCTCTCGCTCTTCGGCGACGACTCCCCCTCGCCTTCGGCTGGGGGGACCCCCACGCGCGTCGGTGTCATCTCGTTCGTCGTCGAGGGCTGGAACAGCTCGCACTTCGCCGCCGCGCTCTCCGCCGAGTACGGCATCGGTGTCCGCGACGGCCTCTTCTGCGCCCACCCGCTGGTCCGCACCCTGCTCGGCAGCGACCCGCAGACCCAGGGCGAGTGCGGCGCGCCCGAGGCCGCGCCGGGTGAGAAGTCGCTCAACGCCATCCGGGTCAGCTTCGGCGCGGGTACGCCCGACGAGCACGTGGAGCGTTTCGTCCGCGCCGTGAAGGAGCTCGTCCGGGACGGCGCGCAGTGGAAGTACCGCACCGAGGACGGCCGTTGCGTCCCGGACCGCGGCTGAACACCCACTCGTACGGGTGAAGGGGGCCTCCTGTCGGGGCCCCCTTCCTCAGGACTCCAGGCCGATGGCGAAGGCCGCTTCCAGGTCGTGCTGCGAGTAGGTACGGAACGCGACGTGCGTGTCCGTCGCCTCGACACCCGGGATCTTGCTGATCCGGCCGGGGATGACGTCCGCCAGGTCGTCGTGCCGGGGCACGCGGACCATGGCGATCAGGTCGTACGTACCGGTCACCGAGAAGACCTCGCTGACGCTGTCGAGCGCGGCGATCGACTCCGCGATCTCGGGGATGCGGTCCACGCTGGTCTTGATGAGCACGATCGCGGTGATCACGGCTGGCTTTCTCCCTCGGTCGCCGCGGCTGGGGACTTCACTGTATCCCCACCCCGGTAGCGGCCCCAGGCGTAGAGGAAGCCGACGGCGAAGCCCACCACATGGGCCAGATACGCCACGCCAGGCCCCGCGCCGGCCGCGCGGGCCGCCAGCCACTGGAGCACGAACCAGAAGACCAGCACGATCCAGGCCGGAAACCGTAGCGGCAGGAAGAGCAGGAACGGAAAGAGGCTGGTCACCCGGGCGCGGGGGAAGAGATGGAGGAACGCCCCGAGGACCCCCGAGATCGCCCCCGAGGCGCCCACGAGCGTCTGCTCGCTGCTCGCGTGCGCCGCCGCGTAGCCGAGCAGCGCCAGATAGCCGCAGCCCAGGTAGAAGAGGCCGAAGGCGAACGGGCCCATGCGCTCCTCGGTCATCGCGCCGAAGACGTAGAGGAAGAGCATGTTCCCCAGCAGGTGCAGCCAGCTGCCGTGGACGAAGAGGGCGGTCAGCGGGGTGAGCAGGGTGCGCGGCGGGCCGCCGCCCACCAGCTCGGCCGGTACGACCCCCCAGCGGTGGAAGTACGCGCTCTGCGCCGCGAGGGCCGCGTCCCCGGTCCCGTACACGGGATTGAGGCCCGACACCGGGCTGATCACGAAGACCAGGCAGCAGGCGCCGATCAGGGCGTACGTCACCCTGGGCCCGGTACGGGCGCCCCGCCACGCCCCGAGGGCCGTCCGCCGCCAGTCGATCCGCCGCCCATCGATCATGGACAGATCATGGCGTAACGGGGCCGACCTGGACAGAGTGCCTCGCCGCGACACGGGGTACCTGCAAGGCCGTAGGGTTACGCGTTGTACCTCCGCAGTTCGACGGCGCACCGCGGCACCCGCACTCGCATCACGCACATGAAAGAGGACGGCACGATGACGACGGTTCCCCTGCCGACCGCCGAGACCCGCTGGCGCTGCACTCTCTGCGGCAACCTGACCCGGTTCGACGTGACCCGCTCCTCCAAGGTCGTCGAGTACGTCCATCTGGATCTGGCGGGTGAGCCGAAGGTCGAGGAGCGCGAGGTGGTCAGTGAGACCATCGAGTCGGTCCGCTGCCGCTGGTGCAACGCGGTGGACCAGATCGAACTGGTGGACAGGCCCGGCACCGCTTCCTGACGGAGGCAGCGCCCATGACGATGGGGTGACGCAACGTGGAGCAGCCCGCGCGCGGTGGAGAACCGGCCGGCGCGGCAGGTGACGCTGCCGAGGCGCTCGACCGCCCGCTGCCTGACGGCGTGCGGCGGAGGGTCGTCGCGCTGGTCTCGGACGCCTTCGGCGGGCTGACCGTCGCCGAGCTTCCGGCACCCCTGCGGCAGTACGCCCGCTTCACCGCGAGCCGGCGGGCCAAGTTCGCGGGCAACGCCATGGCCGCCGCCCTGGAGAGCGATCCGCTGTTCCGGCAGCGGATCGGCGAGCGCTTCAAGGAGGCGCAGCCCGAGCTGGCCGGGGCCGTCGAGACCGGCGCCCCGCCCGCTGCGGCCGACCCCGTCGACGTCGCCGCGGCCGCCTACGTCCTGCGCCCCGCCGGCTGGGTCAAGCTGGTCGCCGCCGCCGGTGAGGAGGCCCAGCGGGCGGACGCCGAGCGGGCCGACGAGGCCGGGCGGCGCGAGCTGGAGCGGCTGCGCGAGGAGGTCGCCGCCGCCAAGGAGCGCGGCCGCGCGGAGACCGAGCAGTTGCGCCACGATCTGGAGGCGGCCCGCAGGGAAGCCGAATCGCTTCACCGCAAGCTGCGCAGCGCCCAGAGCGATGTGAAGCGGGGCGAGGCGGCCCTCCGCAGGATCCACGCGGAGATCGACACGATCAGGGCGGAGGCGGCGGCCCAGGTGTCGTCCGCCGAGAGCGAGAGCCGGCGCCTCAAGGCCCGGCTCGGTGAGGTCGAGGCGGCCCTGGAGGCCAGCCGCCGGGCCGCCCGCGAGGGGCGCTCGGTGGAGGACATGCGGCTGCGGCTGCTGCTCGACACGGTGCTCGACGCCGCCCAGGGGCTCCGGCGCGAACTGGCCCTGCCGCCCGTCTCCGTCCATCCCGCCGACACCGTCGACGCGGTGGAGCCCGGCCGGATGTCCCCGAAGGACATCGCGGCCCGCGCGCTCTCCGAGACCGACCCGGCGCTCCTCGACCAGCTTCTCGCGCTGCCCCAGGCCCATCTGGTCGTGGACGGCTACAACGTCACCAAGACCGGCTACCCGACCATGCCGCTGGAGAAGCAGCGGCTGCGTCTGCTCGGCGGGCTCTCCGCGCTCGCGGCGCGCTCGGGCGCCGAGGTCACCTGTGTCTTCGACGGGGCGGAGCTGGCCGCCCCGGTGCTCCTCGCGCCGCCGCGCGGGGTGCGGGTGCTGTTCTCCAAGCCGGGCGTCACGGCCGACGAGTTGATCCGCCAGCTGGTCCGCGCCGAGCCGCCGGGCCGCCCGGTCGTGGTCGTCTCGACCGACCGCGAGGTGGCCGACGGGGTCGCCAAGGCCGGTGCGCGGCCCGTCGCGTCCGCCTTGTTGCTCAAGCGGCTTTCGCGCATGTCGTGACGGATCGTAAGTCCTGGGCTTAATGCCCGAATTCTGGAGGGCGTAGGGTCAAGTGGCCATTACTGCCCGTGTGAACCGTGGAAATAATGTGCCCCGTGAGCGAGATTTTGCTCATGAGGATTTGAACTGATCACAAGATGGTCACTAGGGTCAGGCCTCGAACCTTCGCGCGGTTGATCATCCATCGGGGATGTCAGCGGAGGAACCGCCTGACGCAGTTCGGTTGGGCGGCTCGAGGAAGAAGGAGCTCGCCTTCGTGGCGTCCCACCGTCGACCCAAGCAGCCGAGCCGCACCCGCGTGACCGTGCTCACCGTCACCGCCGCCGCTGCTGTTGCGCTCACCGCCCAGACCGGCGCCCAGGCGGCTCCGAAGCCGAAGATCGACGACGTCAAGTCGAAGGTCGACAAGCTCAACCACGAGGCCGAGGAGGCCACGGAGCAGTACAACCTGGCCGACGAGCGCCGGGGCAAGCTGCAGGAGGAGATCAGCACCCTCCAGGACAAGGTGGCGCGCGGACAGCAGGAGCTCAACACCCTGCGGAACAGCATCGGTTCGGTCGCGAGCGCGCAGTACCGCTCCGGTGGCATCGACCCGGCCCTCCAGCTCTTCCTCTCCTCCGACCCGGACACCTACCTCGACAAGGCGTCCGCGATCGACCAGCTCGGCGCCAAGCAGGCCGACGTGCTCCAGTCGATCCAGGCCAAGCAGCGGACCCTGGCCCAGCAGCGCGCCGAGGCGACGACGAAGCTCGGCGACCTCGAGGACGTCACCAAGACCCTCGGTGAGAAGAAGAAGAGCTACCAGGGCAAGCTGGCCGAGGCCCGCAAGCTGCTCAACACCCTCACCGCCGCCGAGCGCGCCAAGATCCAGCAGGACGAGCAGCGCGCCAGCCGCGCCGCCGGCGAGCGCGTCGACCTCGGCAACGAGGTCCCGGCCTCCGCGCGTGGCCAGGCCGCGCTCAGCGCCGCCGCCACCCAGATCGGCAAGCCGTACGTCTCCGGCGCCGAGGGCCCCAACTCGTACGACTGCTCGGGTCTGACCCAGTGGGCCTACCGCCAGGCCGGCGTCACGCTCACCCGCACCACGTACACCCAGCAGAACGACGGCGTGAAGATCGGCCGCAGCCAGCTCAAGCCGGGCGACCTGGTCTTCTTCAACGGCCTTTCGCACGTGGGTCTGTACGCGGGCAACAACACGATCCTGCACGCCCCCAAGCCGGGCGCCTCGGTCCGCTACGAGTCCATGAGCTACATGGGCACCTTCCAGTTCGGCGTGCGCATCTGACGCGCCCGACTCCCGCGGCCTGACGCCCAATCGGGTGGTTCGTCGCCTCCTTCGCTGACGTGACGCCCCGCCGGTGACCTTGTGGTCTCCGGCGGGGCGTCACTTTGCGTGCCCGGCAGGTTCGTTGGACGCAGAGTGATCACCGGCTACTGTCTGCCGCGCCAGTCTGGGTAACAGCCGAACGGAGCGCGATACGTGGCGTCCCACCGACGACCCGCCAGGGTCACCGTCCTGACCGCCGCCGCGGCCACCGCCGCCACGGCCTTCGGCGCCGTCCCCGCGAGCGCCGACCCGGTCGGCACCCCGGAGTCGACGCGTGCCACGGTCGACCGGCTCTTCGAGGAGGCCGAAAAGGCCACCGAGGGCTACAACAAGGCAGACGAGCGGGCGGACGTGCTGCGCAGGACGGTCGCCGAGGCGCGGGACAGCGTGGCGCGCGGCCAGGAGCGCATCAACCGCATGCGGGGCGCGCTCGGTTCGGTCGCCGGGGCCCAGTACCGCTCCGGCGGGATCGACCCGGCCCTGGCGCTGCTGCTCTCCTCCGACCCCGACTCCTACCTCGACCGGGCCTCCGTCCTCGACCGGGTGGCCGCCCGGCAGGGCGTGGCGCTCGGCCAACTCCAGCACGAGCAGCGCCGGCTGAACCAGGAACGGACCGAGGCGACCAAGCTCCTCGCCGAGCTGGAGCTCAGCCGCACCCAGGTCGCCCAGCACAAGCGCACCGTCGAGCGGAAGCTCGCCGAGGCCCGCCGGCTGCTGCAGTCGCTGACGGCCGAGGAGCGCGCCGACTTCGAGGGCGGCCGGGCCTCCCGCTCGGGCCGCGACGGACTCGCCGAGGAGCTGCCGCCGCTCGCCGACCTCGGCCCGGCCTCCTCGCGGGCCGCCGCCGCGGTGATCGCCGCCCGCAGCGCCATCGGCAGCCCCTACGTGTGGGGGGCGACCGGGCCGTCCGCCTTCGACTGCTCGGGCCTGATGGTCTGGTCGTACCGGCAGGCCGGGATCAGCCTCCCCCGGACCTCGTCCGCGCAGCGCGCCGCCGGCCGGCAGGTGCCGCTCTCGCAGGCGCAGCCCGGCGACCTGGTGACGTACCGCAGCGACGCCAGCCATGTCGGGATCTACGCGGGCAACGGCCAGGTCATCCACGCCCCCTATCCCGGGGCCCGGGTGCGCTACGACCCCGTGGGGATGATGTCCCACGTGACGGTGACGCGCGTCTGACCGGACGCTTGTCCGCTCGTCTGCCCGTACGATCGGGGGCGTGGCAGGTCAGGGGCGTGGAGCGGGGCGACGGGCGGCGGCCTGTCTGCTGACGACGTTGCTCGCCCTCGCCGGATGCGCCGCCCCGGAGCCGGCCGACCCCGCACCCCAGGAGATCCGCACGCTCCTCGACCAGCACGCGCGGGCGCTGCTCGACCGGGACGAGACGGCCTTCGCGGTGGCGCTCGACCCCGCGCTCGCACCCACCGCGATCGAGGAGTTCGACCGGCTCGCCGAGGTGCCGCTCGCCTCCTGGGGCTACCGCCTGAAGGACGTCGACCGGGCGGGACAGGACCGGGCGCGGGTCCGCGCCGAGCTGAGCTACCGGATCGCCGGGTACGACTCCGGCGCCGTCACCACCGAACGCGTCCTGGACCTGACCGAGCGGGACGGCCGCTGGTACGTGACCGCCGACCGGCCCGCCGAGGGCGCCACCCAGCAGCTGTGGCAGCAGGGCGAGGTGGACGCCGTACGGGGAGCGCGCAGCCTCGTCCTCGGCGTCGGGCAGTCGGAGGAGCGCCTGAAGGCGATCGCCGCACAGGCGGACCGGGCGGTGCCCGCGGTCTCCGCGGCCTGGCCCGAGGACTGGGCGGGCCGCGTGGTGGTCCTCGTCCCGGCCACGCTGGACGCCATGGGCGGACTCCTCGGGTCTCCGGCGTCCTCGTACCGGGGGATAGCGGCCGTCACGACCGGCGAGGTCGGCGGCGGCCCGGACGCGCCCGCGGACCGGGTGATCGTCAACCCCGAGGCGTACGGCGTGCTCGGCGCGTTCGGGCAGCAGGTCGTCCTCACCCACGAGACCACGCACGTGGCCACCCGCACCGCCACCTCCGCGTCCACCCCGGTGTGGCTGTCCGAGGGCCTCGCCGACTGGGTGGCGTACCGCGACACGGGCCGCACGGCCGCCCAGGCGGCCCCCGAACTGCGCCGGGCGGTCCGCGCGGGCGACCTCCCGTCGGCCCTCCCCGACGACAAGGCCTTCGCCTTCGCCGCCGACGCGGACGCCCTGGCCCGCGCGTACGAGGGCGGCTGGCTGGCGTGCGCGCTGATCGCGGAACGCTGGGGCGAGGGGCAGCTCAGGGCCTTCTACCGCGCGGTGGGCGCCCACCCGCAGCGCGAGGGCGCGGTGGAGAAGGCCCTGGCCGAGGTCCTCGGGACCACCCCGGCGGCCTTCACCGCCGCCTGGCGGGACCACCTGCGGCAGCGTCTGGGCTAGGTCGTGTCCGGAAAGTCTGGCCTGGCTGGCGGTGCCCGGCACGCGCGCTCGCCGCGTTGTCGTCAGTCGCCGACGCTCCGCGTCGACTCCCTCCTCCGCCTTGCGATCGCACGCACCGGACGCCGCCAGCCCCGCCCTGCGGGCGGACGACCATACTTTCCGGACACTCCCTAGGGCCTCTTAGGCGACCGGCAGCCTCGTCGCGGGCTCCCGGGTCGACTGGGCCGGGATCGTCGCGGGCCCCAGGCGCGGCTCGGTGACCGTCTGACGCCACAGGATGCGGCAGGCCGAGACCGACGCGGCGACCAGCAGACCGTTCCGCACGAGCAGCAGCGCGATGCCCAGCGGATCGCTGTCGGTCACGTGCGAGAACCAGACCGGGAACTCCAGCTGCGTCACCGCCGTCGCCCACAGCACCAGGTGCGCGGGCCGGCGCATCCGGCTCGCCCGGTACGCCATGCACACGGCCGCCAGGCCCACCAGCCAGATCATGTACTGCGGGCTTATCACCCGGCTCGTCGTGGTGAACAGCAGCACCGCCACGAACGCCGCGTCCGCCGGCGTCGACGTCGCGAACGACCGGGCCCGGATCCGCCACACCAGCAGCCAGCCGAACGCGGCGGCGGTCAGGGCCATGGCCGCGGTGGAGACGGTGGAGACGTACGGCCCGAGGAACTCGATCGAGCCGTAGTTCATCCGCACCTCGCCGTCCCAGCCGAGGTGCCGGGCGACGTGGAAGACCAGGGCACCCAGCGACTCGACCTCCGTGCCCCGGTCGCGCTGGAAGTTCAGGAACGCCAGCGCCCCGGGCGCCGCGAGCACGCACAGCAGGAGCAGCCCCGCCGCCGCGCCCGCCGCCGTGGGCCACGAGCGGAACGTCGCACGGCCGCGCGGCGTGCCCGCGAGCAGCAGCGCGGGCCAGACCTTCAGCATCGCCCCGAAGCCCGCCAGCGCGCCGAGCAGGCGCGGCCGCCCCACCCCGGCCAGCAGCGCGGCCACCGCGACGGCGGTGACCATCAGGTCGTACCGGGCGTACGCGGTCGGGCCGAGCAGCGGCACACCCGCGATCCAGATCCACGCCCCGCGCGGGCTGCGGCCGCGCCTGCGGCCCGTGTACCGCAGCAGCCCGTAGCCGAGCGCGTCGCACAGGAAGGCGAGGACGAAGAAGCCGGCGGCGTACGAGAGGAACGGCAGCAGCGCGGGGGAGAGGATCGCGACGGCGGCGAGCGGCGGGTACTGCCAGGTCACGTCGTGCAGCGGGTACGTGCCGCTCCTCAGGACCTCGTACCAGCCCTGGTAGATCTGCTCGACGTCACTGGTGACGTCGGGCCCGGGGACCGTCACGACCTTGAAGACGCACAGGAGCAGAACGATCCGGGTGAGCGCCCAGACCAGATCGGGGTTCCTTCTCGCGCGCTCGGCAGCCGTACCCGGTACGCCCGTCATTCCTACCTCGTCCCATCCGTCGGTCGGTCGGTTCGGTCCGCGCGGGCGCAGGGGTGGTGTTGCCGGGCGGGGGGTGCCGTCACGTACATTCGGCGACGATGCACAAGACCCTGATCGTAACCAACGACTTCCCGCCCCGACCCGGTGGAATCCAGGCCTTCCTGCACAACATGGCGCTGCGCCTCGATCCCGAGCGGGTCGTGGTCTACGCCTCCACGTGGAAGCGGAGCCGCGAGGGTAGCGAGGCGACCGCCGCGTTCGACGCGGAGCAGCCTTTCACGGTGGTGCGGGACCGCACCACCATGCTGCTGCCCACACCCCGGGTCACCGCCCGGGCCACCGCGCTGCTGCGCGAGCACGGCTGCGAGTCGGTCTGGTTCGGGGCGGCGGCCCCCCTCGGCCTGATGGGCCCCGCGCTGCGCCGGGCGGGCGCGCGCCGCCTCGTCGCCACGACGCACGGACACGAGGCGGGGTGGGCGCAGCTGCCCGCCGCACGGCAGCTCCTGCGCCGGATCGGCGAGGGCACGGACACGCTCACGTACCTCGGCGAGTACACGCGCTCGCGGATCGCCGGGGCGCTGACCCCGGCCGCCGCCGGGCGGATGGTCCAGCTCCCGCCGGGCGTGGACGAGAAGACGTTCCACCCGGGCTCGGGCGGCGACGCGGTACGGGAACGGCTCGGGCTCAGCGACCGCCCCGTGGTCGTGTGCGTCTCGCGGCTCGTCCCGCGCAAGGGCCAGGACACGCTGATCAGGGCCCTGCCGGAGATCCTGCGCCGGGTGCCGGACACGGTGCTGCTGATCGTCGGGGGCGGCCCGTACGAGAAGGAGCTGCGCGGCCTCGCCGCGACGACCGGCGTGGCCGATTCCGTACGTTTCACGGGAGCGGTGCCGTGGGAGGAGCTGCCGGCCCACTACGGCGCCGGTGACGTCTTCGCGATGCCCTGCCGCACGCGTCGGGGCGGCCTGGACGTCGAGGGCCTCGGCATCGTCTACCTGGAGGCCTCGGCCACCGGCCTCCCGGTCGTCGCGGGCGACTCCGGCGGCGCGCCGGACGCGGTCCTGGACGGCGAGACCGGCTGGGTGGTGCGGGGCGACGCCCCGGAGGAGTCGGCGGACCGCATCGCGACCCTCCTGCTGGACCCGGACCTGCGCCGGCGCATGGGCGACCGGGGTCGCGAGTGGGTCGAGGAGCGCTGGCGCTGGGACCTTCTGGCGGAGCGTCTGAAGGAACTGCTGTAGACGCCAGGAGGGCCCCTCGGTGCGTGTGCACCGAGGGGCCCTCCTCATGTCGCCCGGTTCCGCGTCACGCGCGGTAGATCGCCTCGATCTCGTCCGCGAAGTCCTTCGCCACCACGTTCCGCTTCAGCTTCAGCGACGGCGTGATGTGGCCCGCCTCCTCGGTGAACTGCGCCGACAGGACGCGGAACTTCCGGACCGACTCGGCCTTCGACACCGCCGCGTTGCCGTCGTCCACCGCCCGCTGGACCTCCGCGAGCAGCTCCGCGTCGTCGCGCAGCGAGGCCGCCGTGGAGCCCGCCGGCTTGCCGTGCTCGGAGGCCCAGCGGCCCAGGAACTCCTCGTCCAGGGTGACCAGCGCGCCCACGAACGGCCGGCCGTCGCCGACGACCATGCACTCCGCGACCAGCGCGTGCGCCCGGATCCGGTCCTCGATGACCGCCGGGGCGACGTTCTTGCCGCCCGCCGTCACCAGGATCTCCTTCTTCCGGCCGGTGATCGCGAGGTAGCCGTCCTCGTCGAGGGTGCCGATGTCGCCGGTGTGGAACCAGCCGTCCGCCAGCGCCTCGGCCGTAGCCGTCTCGTTCTTCCAGTAGCCGGAGAAGATGTGCTCGCCGTGCAGCAGCACCTCGCCGTCGTCGGCGATCCGCACCACCGAGCCCGGCAGCGGCTGCCCGACCGTGCCGATCTTCTGCCGGTCCCACGGGTTGAACGCGGTCGCCGCGCACGACTCCGTCAGGCCGTAACCCTCCAGGACCGTGAAGCCGACCCCGCGGAAGAAGTGGCCGAGCCGCTCACCCAGCGGCGCGCCGCCCGAGATCGCGTACTCGCCGCGTCCGCCGAGCACCGCCCGCAGCTTGGAGTAGACGAGCTTGTCGAAGACCATGTGCTTGAGCCGCAGGCCCAGCGAGGGGCCCTGCGGCGAGTCGATCGCCCGGCTGTACGCGATCGCCGTGTGCGCGGCCTTGTCGAAGATCTTGCCCTTGCCGTCCGCCTGGGCCTTGGCCCGCGCCGAGTTGTAGACCTTCTCGAAGACGCGCGGCACACCGAGGATCAGGGTCGGCCGGAACGAGGCGAGCTCGTCCGTGAGGTTCTTGATGTCCGGTACGCAGCCCAGCTTGATCGGCGCCATCACCGCGGCGATCTCGACCAGACGCCCGAAGACGTGGGCGGCGGGCAGGAAGAGCAGCACCGAGCACTCGCCGGTACGGAAGAGGGGCTTCAGGCGCTCCACCGCGTTGCCGCACTCGGCGAAGAACGCGCGGTGCGTCAGCACACAGCCCTTGGGGCGGCCGGTGGTGCCCGAGGTGTAGACGATCGTCGCCGGGTCGTCGGCGTGCGCGGCCGACATCCGCTCGTCGAGCAGCTCGTCGGAGACGTCCGCTCCGGTGGCGGTGAGCTGGGCGACGGCGTCCGCCTCGATCTGCCAGACACCCTTCAGGGCCGGGAGTTCGGCCCGTACCGACTCCACCGACTCCGCGTGGGCCGCGGACTCGACCAGGGCCAGCGAGGCGCCCGAGTCACCGAGGATCCACTGGATCTGCTCCGGCGAGCTGGTCTCGTACACCGGCACGGTCACCGCGCCGGCGCTCCAGATCGCGAAGTCGAGGAGCACCCACTCGTACCGCGTCCTGGACAGCAGGGCCACCCGGTCGCCCGGCTCCACGCCCGCCGCGATCAGCCCCTTCGCCGCCCCGCGCACCTCGGCGAGGAACTGCGCGGCGGTGACGTCGGTCCAGACTCCGGCGACCTTCCGTCCCATCACGGCGACATCTGGGTGCTGAGTGGCGTTGCGGCGGATGAGATCCGTCAGATTGCCGTCCGAGGGGACCTCGTACAGGGCCGGAAGGCTGAACTCGCGCAAGACTGCTGCTCCTCATCGGGCGCCGGCGCCACGGCTCTGTGTGATGCACCGGTGCGGTCCAAGATCGGGCAGGTGCTCAGTGGGGTGAGCACAAGTGGACTGCCCGGACGTTACCCATCAGTACTGGGTTCCCGATAGGGGGTCCTGGTCAGATGTTCCGTGCGTCACACAGCTGTGGCGGTGCTCCGCGCACAGTAGTCCACAGCTTTCACGACTCCCAAGTAACCGCAGGTCCGACGCCCTACGCTGACGGCATGAGGATCAACGTGGTCAGCGACGTGCACGGGAACAGCGGGGCCCTCGCGAAGGCGGGTCAGGGGGCGGACGCCCTCGTCTGCCTGGGCGACCTGGTGCTCTTCCTCGACTACGCCGACCACAGTCGGGGCATCTTCCCCGACCTCTTCGGCGTCGAGAACGCGGACAGAATCGTCGAACTGCGCACCGCCCGCCGCTTCGACGAGGCCCGTGACCTGGGGCGGCGCCTCTGGGCCGAGCTCGCCGTCGACCGCGACGCCGCCATCGAGGGCGCCGTGCGCCGCCAGTACGAAGAGCTCTTCGCGGCCTTCCCCACCCCCACGTACGCGACCTACGGGAACGTCGACATCCCGGGCCTGTGGAGCGAGTACGCCAACCCGGGAACCACGGTCCTGGACGGCGAGCGGATCGAGATAGGCGGCCTCGTCTTCGGCTTCGTGGGCGGCGGACTGCGCACACAGATGCGCACTCCGTACGAGATCTCCGACGAGGAGTACGCCGCGAAGGTCGAGGCGCTCGGCGAGGTCGACGTGCTGTGCAGCCACATCCCGCCGGACGTCCCGGACCTGACGTACGACACGGTCGCACGGCGCTTCGAGCGCGGCAGCCGGGCGCTGCTCGACGCCATCCGGCGCACTCGGCCCCGGTACGCGCTCTTCGGCCACGTCCACCAGCCGCTGGCCCGGCGGATGCGGGTCGCGGGCACGGAGTGCGTGAACGTGGGCCACTTCGCGTCGACGGGGCGGCCGTGGACGCTGGAGTGGTGACAGGCCCGCGGTGACGGCGCGATAGCCTTCGGTCGGCACGTTCGTGCCCCGAGAACATCCGCCGGACCGCACAGTGACCGCACAGTGGAGGAGCCACCGCGATGGCCGAACACACCAGCTCGAGCATCACCATCGAGGCGGCGCCGGCCGACGTCATGAGCGTCATCGCCGACTTCGCGCGCTACCCCGAGTGGACGGGCGAGGTGAAGGAGGCCGAGGTCCTGGAGAAGGACGCGGCCGGCCGCGCGGAGAAGGTCCGGCTGCTGCTCGACGCGGGCGCGATCAAGGACGACCACACGCTGGCGTACACCTGGACCGGCGACAACGAGGTCTCCTGGACGCTGGTCAAGTCCCAGATGCTCCGCGCCCTCGACGGCTCCTACCGGCTGGCCCCGGCGGGCGGCGGCACGCGCACCGAGGTGACGTACCAGCTCACGGTGGACGTCAAGATCCCGATGCTCGGCATGATCAAGCGCAAGGCGGAGAAGGTCATCATCGACCGCGCGCTGGCGGGCCTGAAGAAGCGCGTGGAATCGGGCGAGTAGCGGCCGGCCCGCGGTGGGCGACCACGGCGGTCGGGGCCCGCGGCCCCTGGAGGTAACGTTCCCCGCCATGGGGATCATGCTTGTCACCGGGGCCGGGGGAGCCGGTCGGACCACCGTCGCCGCCGCTGCCGCGCTCGCCGAGGCGCACGCCGGCCGTCGCGTCCTGCTCGTGTCCGGCGACGCCGACGAGGGGCTCGGGGTGGACGTTCTGCGTCCCACCCCCGGCGCCGACTTCAGGCGCGAGTTCCTCGCCCTGCAGGAACGCTCCGCCACCGCCTTCGACCTCCTCGGCGCCACCCCCTTCGAGGACGCCGAACTCACCGAGCTCCCCGGCAGCACTCCCTTCGCCCTGCTCCGTGCCCTGCGCGACGCCGCCGCGCAGCCGGACCGCGACCTCGTCGTGGTCGACCTGCCCCCGCTGCTCGACGCCCTCGCCCTCCTCGCCCTGCCCGAGCAGCTGCGCCGCTACCTCCGCCGCCTGCTGCCCCCCGAACGGCAGGCCGCCCGCGCCCTGCGCCCCATGCTCGCCCAGCTCGCCGGCGTCCCCATGCCCGCGCAGTGGCTGTACGAGACGACCGCCCGCTGGGAGGCCGAGCTCGCCGCCGTCCAGGCCGTCGTCGACGCCCCCACCACCACGGTCCGCCTCGTCGTCGAGCCCGGACCCGCCGCGACCGACACCCTGCGCACCGCCCGCCTCGGCCTGGCGCTCCACGGCCTCGCCCTCGACACCGTCGTCGCCAACAAGGTGCTCCCCGCCGACTCCGCGGACCCCTGGTTCGCCGCGCTCACCGCCCAGCAGCACGCGCACCTGGAGCGGCTCCGTTCCGGACACGACGGAGCCGTCCACGCCCTTCCGCACCTCGGCCGGGACCCGCGCGGCGCCGAGGACCTCGCCCTGCTCGCCGTCGACGCCAAGCCCGCGGCCGCCCCCGCGTGGACGGTCGAGGACCGCCGCGCCGAGGACGGCATCCTCGTCTGGCACATCCCCCTGCCCGGCGCCGTCAAGGACGAGCTCTCCCTCGTCCGGCGCGGTGACGAACTCCTCCTCGCCGTCGGACCGTTCCGTCGGGGCGTCCCCCTCCCCTCGGCCCTGCGCCGCTGCACGGTCGCCGGGGCGGGGCTCGTCGACGGCGACCTGCGGGTCAGGTTCGCCCCGGACGCGGGACTCTGGCCGAAGGCCCCCTGAGGACGTGTACCGTCGACGGTATAAGCCGTAAGGAGTACGCCATGAGCGATTCGGACGCCTGGGCCAAGGCCTGCGCCGAGGACCTGGAGGCCGAGAAGGCCCGCCGCCGCGCCGCCGCGGGCGCGGAGCCCGGTTCGGCGGCCGAGGAGTTCCGCAAGCTCTTCGACGCCGTCGCCGACAAGGTCTCCACCCTGCGCGGCCCGCTGAAGGGCATGGCAGCCGAGGGCGCCGTGCACCAGTTCGTCAACCAGGCGAAGGCCGCCGTCGAGCCGATCATCGAGCGGAACCCGCAGGTCTTCGACCATCTCGCGGCCGCCGGGAACGAGCTGCTCGCCGCGTACCGCTCGGCGGTCGAGAGCCACGAGACCCGCTGGACACGCGACGAGCCGAACGACCCGCGCCGTGACCGCACCTCGCAGAAGCCTTCGCAGGACCCCGCGCAGGACGCCAAGCCCGAGGACGAGGGGCCCGGACCCGGGCACCCCATCGACCTGGACTGATCAGTACGGTCGGCCCCCTCGGGTACGGTTGGCCCTAGCGGGGCTCGACCGAAAACTGAGGGACACATGGGACTCACCATCGGCGTCGACATCGGCGGCACGAAGATCGCGGCCGGCGTGGTCGACGAGGAGGGCAACATCCTCGACACGCACAAGGTGCCCACCCCGCCGACCCCCGAAGGCATCGTCGACGCGATCTGCGCCGCTGTCTCCGAGGCCGGCAAGGGCCATCAGATCGAGGCTGTCGGCATCGGTGCCGCGGGCTACGTCGACGACAAGCGCGCCACCGTCCTCTTCGCGCCGAACATCGACTGGCGGCACGAGCCGCTGAAGGACAAGGTCGAGCAGCGGGTCGGCCTGCCGGTCGTCGTCGAGAACGACGCGAACGCGGCGGCCTGGGGCGAGTACAAGTTCGGCGCGGGCAAGGGCCACGAGGACGTCATCTGCATCACCCTCGGCACCGGCCTCGGCGGCGGCATCATCATCGGCAACAAGCTGCGCCGCGGCCGCTTCGGCGTCGCGGCCGAGTTCGGCCACATCCGGGTCGTCCCGGACGGCCTGCTCTGCGGCTGCGGCAGCCAGGGCTGCTGGGAGCAGTACGCCTCCGGACGCGCCCTCGTCCGGTACGCCAAGCAGCGCGCCAACGCCACGCCCGAGCGCGCCGAGATCCTCCTCGGCCTCGGCGACGGCACGCCCGGGGGCATCGAGGGCAAGCACATCAGCGAGGCCGCCCGCGCCGGCGACCCGGTGGCCGTGGACTCCTTCCGCGAGCTGGCCCGTTGGGCGGGAGCCGGTCTCGCCGACCTGGCGTCGCTCTTCGACCCGTCGGCGTTCATCGTCGGCGGTGGGGTCTCGGACGAGGGCGAGCTGGTCCTCGACCCCATCCGGAAGTCCTTCCGCCGCTGGCTGATCGGCGGCCAGTGGCGTCCGCACGCCCAGGTCCTCGCCGCCCAGCTCGGCGGCAAGGCCGGTCTGGTCGGCGCGGCCGACCTGGCCCGCCAGGGCTAGCCCGCACACTCGACGTCCACCCGCCCGTCGCGTCCCCTGGGGAGCGGCGGGCGGGTGTCGTATGTTGCAGGGCATGGCGATCACCCCGCTGCCCAACTCCCGCACCGAGGCGGACGATTCGGCCGTCGTCCGGGTCCTCAGTTACAACGTCCGCTCGATGCGGGACGACGAGGACGCCCTCGCCCGGGTCATCCGGGCCTGCGCGCCCGACCTCGTCTTCGTCCAGGAGGCGCCCCGCTTCTTCCGCTGGCGCAAACACGCGGCCCGGCTCGCCGCGAAGAGCGAACTCGTCGTGCTCGGCGGCGGCGCGACGGCCGCCGGCCCGCTCCTGATGTGCTCGCTACGGGCCACCGTGGAACACACGGAGGACGTGCTGCTTCCGCTCACCCCCGGGCTGCACCGGCGCGGCTTCGCCACCGCCGTCGTACGGTTCGTCGGCGCCCGGGTCGGCCTGATCAGCTGCCATCTGAGCCTGCGCGGCGACGAGCGGTACGCCCAGGCCGGGATGCTCCTCGACCGGGTGGCCGGCCTCGACGCCCCGCACACGATCGTGGCCGGCGACCTCAACGAGCGCCCCGACGGCAGGAGTTTCACCCGCCTGACGAAGGAACTCCAGGACGGCTGGGCCGTCAGCCCCTGGGGCGGCGAGTACACCTCGACCCCCGCCGACCCGCACCAGCGCATCGACGCGATCCTGGCGACGCAGGGCGTCGAGTTCCTCGGCTGCGGCGTCCCCCAGGACCTCGACCCCGCGGACCTGCGCGCGGCGACGGACCACCTTCCGGTCCTGGCAGCCGTACGCATCCCGGCGTCCTGACCCCGGCCAGGGCGGCGGGTCTCCCCACCGCCCGGCCGGTGGCCGCGCCGGGCGGTCACACCACGGCGCCGCGGCCCGGGTCGTCGTAGCCGTCGTCATCGTCGTCGTGCTTCATCCGGGCGACCAGCGTCGCGAAGCCGCCCAGGAAGCCGCCCACGCACACGGTCGTGAGCCACCACGTCATGTCCCACTGGAGCAGCACGGCGAGGAGCAGCAGCACCGGGCCGCCCACCACGCCCAACCACGCGAACTTCGTCGCGGCGTCCGCCTCCGGCAGCGGCGGCGGCTCCGGCGGGACGAAGTGGCCCTCGCCGTCGTCGTCGTCCTTCTTCTCCGCCTTGCCCGTCCTCTTGCCGTCGGCCTCGGCGGACTCGGCGTCCGGGTCCGCCAGCGAGTAGTCCCGGGGGCCGCCACCGCCGACGCCCACGCCGACCCCGGGCGCGAAGACGATCGAGCTGCCGAGCGCGGGCTTCACGGGCCCGTCCCCGTCGTCCTCTTCCTCGTCGTCGACCTCGTCGCGCGCGTCGGCGTCGGCATCCGCGTCGCCCTCGTCCTCGGCGTCCACCGGCTCCGGAAGCGCCAGGTCCTCGACCGAGCGGAACGGCCTCGATCCCGGCGGGTCCGCCGGCTCGTCGCCGTACCCGGCGACGATCGCGGCCCAGGCCGCCTCCTCGTCGATGGGCTGCGGGTCGCGCTCCCCGTCCTGCTGCTCAGCCACCGCTCGTGCTCCCCTTCTCCCCGACGACGTCCGGAGCGAGCCGGCCCACGAACGCCCAGCTCTCCTCGAAGATCCGCTCCGCGTCGTGGTCCAACGTCGCCACGTGGTAGCTCTGTTCCAGCAGGATCTCCTTCACGTCCGTGGACGAGATCCGGCTGAGCACCCGCGCCGAGTCGGCCGGCGGGACGACGTGGTCCTGGGGGCTGTGCAGCAGCACCACCGGCTGCGTGACCTGCGGCAGCTCCGCGTCCACGGTCCGGAAGAACTGACGCAGGGAGTGCGCCGCGTGCAGGGGCACCCGGTCGTAGCCGATCTCGACCACGCCCTCCTTGGCGATGTCGCTCGCGATGCCGTTCGTCGTACGGACGAAGTGGCGGACGACCGGCAGCGCGTGCGCCGCGACGCCGTGCACCTTGTTGCCCGGGTTCACCAGGACCAGGCCCCGCACCGCGTCGCCGTGCTTGGCCGCGAGTCGCAGCGCCAGCGCCCCGCCCATGGAGAGGCCGAAGACGAAGACCTGCTCGCAGCGGGCCAGCAGGTCGCGGAGCTCCCGGTCCACCTCCGCGTACCAGTCGTGCCAGGTGGTGAGGGCCATGTCCTCCCAGCGCGTGCCGTGCCCGGGCAGCAGCGGAACCGACACCGTCAGCCCGCGCTCGGCCAGGTACTCGCCCCAGGGGCGCATCGACTGCGGGGAACCGGTGAATCCGTGACAGAGAAGGACGCCTGCCTTGCCGCCCTCGTGGCGGTACGGCTCGGCTCCAGGAAGGACCGGCACCGGGGTCTCCTGTTCGGGGGTTCGGCTTCGAGGAGGGCGGGGCTTCCGACGAAGCGCGGGCGAAAAAGGGGAAGGCCTTCACGGTACGCGACCGGACCGACACCCGACCAGGTCCGAATCCACGAACGTGCCCCGTCCTCGGCCGCACCGGCGCAGGTGGGCGGGAAAAGGCGGGATAAGGTCTGTCCGACGGCACACGGAAGGTACTCGAGTTGATCTACGGCGCAATGAAGTTCTCCATCGGAGGGTCACTGAAGCTCGCCTTCAGGCCGTGGGTGGAGGGCCTCGAGAACATTCCCGCCGAGGGGCCGGCGATCCTCGCGAGCAACCACCTGTCCTTCTCGGACTCCTTCTTCCTGCCCGCCGTCCTCGACCGCAAGGTCACCTTCATCGCCAAGGCCGAGTACTTCACCTCGCCCGGTGTGAAGGGCAAGCTCACCGCCGCCTTCTTCAAGGGCGTCGGCCAGCTCCCCGTGGACCGCTCCGGCGCCCGCGGCGCGGGCGAGGCGGCGATCAAGGCCGGCATCGAGGTCATCGAGAAGGGCGGGCTCTTCGGCATCTACCCCGAGGGCACCCGCTCGCCCGACGGCCGGCTCTACCGGGGCAAGCCCGGCGGCCTCGCGCGCGTGGCCCTGGCCACCGGCGCGCCCGTGATCCCGGTCGCCATGATCGACACGGAGAAGATCCAGCCGCCCGGCAAGGTCGTCCCGAAGCTGATGCGCCCGGGCATCCGGATCGGCAAGCCGCTGGACTTCACCCGCTACCAGGGCATGGAGGGGGACCGCTTCATCCTGCGCTCGGTGACCGACGAGGTCATGTACGAGATCATGAAGCTGTCCGGCCAGGAGTACGTCGACATCTACGCGACGGCCGCCAAGCGTCAGATCGCGGATGCCGAGAAGGCCGCCAAGGAGGCCGTGAAGGCCGAGATCGCGGCACGGGAAGAGTCCGGCGCCTGACCCCTTCGGGGAGAGCGCCCGGGGGTGGGGGAGATGGCCAAGCGCGAGCGTGTCGTGCGGATGTCGGTGGAGCAGCCGTTGTGGCGCGCGCTCACGGCGTACCGCGTCCTGACGATGATCTACGCCGTCCTGATCTTCGTCTTCGGCCGGGACCGCTACGAGCGCCCCTGGGTCGCCGTCGCCTTCCTCGCCTTCCTGTTCGTCTGGACGCTGGCGACTTTGCCGAAGGTGGCGAACGCGACCGGCTGCACCAAGCGCTTCCTCGTCGCCGACCTCACCATCGCCCTCACCGGCATCCTCCTGACCCCGCTCGCCGACGCGCACGCCCGCTCGGTGGACAGCCCCACGCTGCCGTCGATATGGACCGCGGGAGCCGTCCTCGCGTACGCGATCAAGGGCGGCTGGCGCTGGGCCGGCTTCGCCTCCTCACTGGTCGCCGTCGCCAACATCGTCGAGCGCGGCCACCCCACGCGGGACACCCTCCACAACGTGCTGCTGGTCTGGGTGGCGTCGATCGCCATCGGGTACGTCGTCGAGGTCGCCCGGGCCTCCGAGCGCACCCTCGCCCGCGCCCTGGAGATCGAGGCCGCGACCCGGGAGCGGGAACGGCTCGCCCGGGACATCCACGACAGCGTCCTCCAGGTCCTCGCCATGGTGCAGCGGCGCGGCACCGCCCTGGGCGGCGAGGCCGCCGAGCTGGGCCGGATGGCGGGGGAGCAGGAGGTCGCCCTGCGCACCCTGGTCGCCGGCGGACTGGCTCGGCCCTCGTTCGTCTCCGAGGACGAGTCGCAGGGGGCGGTGGTCCGGATCGTCGAGGAACCGGACGAGGACTCGCCGGTCGACCTGCGGGCGCTGCTCGCGCCGCGTGCCGGGGCGCGGATCACGCTCTCGGACCCGGGCGCCCCGGTCCTGCTGCCGCCGGCCGCCGCCCGCGAGCTGGCCTCCGCCGTCGGCGCGGCCCTGGACAACGTCCGGGTGCACGCGGGCGAGGAGGCCCAGGCGTGGATCCTGGTCGAGGACTGGCCGGACGAGGTGATCGTGACCGTACGGGACGACGGCCCGGGCATCCCCGACGGGCGGCTCGCGCAGGCCGAGGGCGAGGGGCGGATGGGAGTCGCCCTCTCCATTCGCGGCAGACTGCGGGACCTGGGCGGCACGGCCGAGCTGTTCTCGGTGCCGGGCCAGGGCACGGAAGTGGAACTTAAGGTCCCGAGGGACACACGGGGGAAGGCGGGAACGCGATGAGCGAGCAGCAGACCGAGCAGCGGATCAAGGTGATGGTCGTGGACGACCATCCGATGTGGCGGGACGCGGTCGCCCGCGACCTCGCCGAGGCCGGTTTCGACGTGGTGGCCACGGCGGGCGACGGCGAGCAGGCCGTGCGCCGCGCCGGGGCGGCGGGCCCGGACGTTCTCGTCCTGGACCTCAACCTGCCCGCCAAGCCGGGCGTCCAGGTCTGCAAGGAGCTGGTCGGCGCCAACCCCGCGCTGCGGGTCCTGGTGCTCTCCGCGAGCGGCGAGCACGCCGACGTCCTGGAGGCGGTCAAGTCCGGTGCCACCGGCTATCTGCTGAAGTCGGCCAGCACGGCCGAGCTGATCGACGCGGTGCGCCGCACGGCCGTCGGGGACCCCGTGTTCACGCCCGGCCTCGCGGGCCTGGTCCTCGGCGAGTACCGCCGGCTCGCCTCCGAGCCGTTCCCGTCCGCCGGCGCCGACGAGCCCAACGCGCCGCAGCTGACCGAGCGCGAGACCGAGGTGCTGCGGCTCGTGGCCAAGGGCCTGAGCTACAAGCAGATCGCCGAGCGGCTGGTCATCTCGCACCGGACGGTCCAGAACCATGTGCAGAACACCCTCGGCAAACTCCAGCTGCACAACCGGGTGGAGCTCGTCCGCTACGCCATAGAGCGGGGACTCGACGACGCCTGAGCCGTGACCGGCCCGCCGGGGCCGACGCGGACAATTCACTCTCCGTGCCGTGTCGAAGTGACCCACGTCACTACTAGCGTGGGCCGGACACCCCGTCCGCCACGGCGAAGGAGAGGCTCCATGCGCGTCGGCGTACTGACCGGAGGCGGCGACTGCCCCGGTCTCAACGCGGTCATCCGCGCCATCGTCCGCAAGGGCGTCCAGGAGTACGGCTACGAGTTCACCGGGTTCCGCGACGGATGGCGCGGCCCCCTGGAGGGCATCGCCGTACCGCTCGACATCCCCGCCGTCCGCGGCATCCTGCCGCGCGGCGGCACCATCCTCGGTTCCTCCCGCACCAACCCGCTCAAGGCCGAGAACGGCATCCGCCGGATCAAGGAGAACCTCGCCAAGTACGAGATCGACGCCCTGATCGCGATCGGCGGCGAGGACACCCTCGGAGTCGCCGCCCGACTGGTCGACGAGTACGGCGTGCCCTGCGTGGGCGTACCGAAGACCATCGACAACGACCTCTCCGCCACCGACTACACCTTCGGCTTCGACACCGCCGTCGGCATCGCCACCGAGGCCATCGACCGCCTCCACACCACCGCCGAGTCCCACATGCGGGTCCTGGTGGTGGAGGTGATGGGCCGTCACGCCGGGTGGATCGCCCTGCACTCGGGCCTCGCCGGCGGCGCCAACGTGATCCTCATTCCTGAGCAGCGCTTCGACCTCGACCAGGTCTGCGCCTGGGTCACCTCGCGCTTCCAGGCCACGTACGCCCCGATCGTGGTCGTCGCCGAGGGCGCGATGCCCAAGGACGGGGACATGGTCCTCAAGGACGGCACCCTCGACTCCTACGGACACGTCCGGCTCTCGGGCGTGGGCGAGTGGCTCGCCAAGGAGATCGAGCGCAGGACCGGCAAGGAGGCCCGCACCACGGTCCTCGGCCATGTGCAGCGCGGGGGCACGCCCAGCGCCTTCGACCGCTGGCTCGCCACCCGCTTCGGGCTGCACGCCATCGACGCGGTCCGCGACGGCGACTGGGGGCAGATGGTCGCGCTGCGCGGCACCGACATCGTCCGCGTCCCCATCGCCGAGGCCACGGCACGGCTGAAGACGGTCGATCCGGCGCTGTACGCGGAGGTCGGGGTGTTCTTCGGCTGAGCGGGCCGGCCGGGCGTTCCCGCCGGTCACGCGGACCGCTCCCGGGGCCCGTATATTCGCCGGTACCAGACAATTCCGGCAAACCCCCGGGAGGGGTCCGTGGACATCCTGGCATTCGGTGTACAGGCCGACGAGAAGCCGCTGATCGAGAAGGCCTTCGCGGGACACCACGACGTCCGCTGCCTGGACGTCTTCCTCACCGAGGACACGGCCCGCATCGCGTCCGGCTACGAGGCCGTCTCCACCAGTGTCAACGCCGACCTCGGCAGCCGTGTCCTGCGGACCCTCGCCGCCGGTGGGACCAGGTTCGTCGCCCAGCGCTCCACGGGCTTCAACAACATCGACCTCGACGTGGCCGCCCGGCTGGGCCTCACCATCGCCCGGGTCTCGTACTACTCCCCGTACTCCGTCGCCGAGTTCGCCTGGACCCTGGCGATGACCGTCAACCGGCGGATCGTCCGCGCGTCCAACCGGACCCGTGACTTCGACTTCCGGCTCGACGGGCTGATGGGCCGGGACCTGCACGGCCGTACGGTCGGCGTCCTCGGCACCGGGAAGATCGGCGAGGCGTTCACCCGGATCGCCCACGGCTTCGGCATGAACCTCCTCGGCTGGGACCTCGCCGAGAACCCCGCCTGCGTCGAACTCGGCATGAAGTACGTCGAGAAGGAGCAGCTCCTCGCCGAGGCCGACCTCGTCAGCCTGCACGTGCCGCTGCTCCCCGCGACCCGGCACCTCCTCGACGCCGCCGCCCTGCGGACGATGAAGGACGACGCCATCCTGGTGAACTCCAGCCGGGGCGGCCTCGTCGACACCGAGGCCCTGGTCTCCGAACTCCGCGCGGGCCGGTTCACCGGGGTGGGGCTCGACGTGTACGAGGCGGAGGCGGGGCTCTTCTTCCTCGACAGGTCCCTGGAGGTCGTCGAGGACGACACCCTGGCCCGCCTGGTGACCTTCCCGAACGTCGTGGTCACCTCCCACCAGGCGTACTACACCGTCGACGCGGTCGGCCAGATCATCGACACGACCCTCCAGAACGTCCTCGACTACACCGAGGGCCGGCGCAGCGAGAACGTCCTGGTCCCGGCCGCTTCCTAGACCAGTACGCCCGCGAGCAGGGAGGCCGTCAGCGCCGCCCCTTCCCTCGTCAGCACGGACTCGGGGTGGAACTGGACGCCGGCGAAGCCCGGCCCGCGCAGCGCGTGGACCTCGCCCGTCTCCTCGTCCCGGCTCACCTCGATCCGGTGCAGGGCCAGTTCGGTGGCGGTGCGCTCGTCGCAGCGGGCCGTGAAGCTGTTGTAGAAGCCGACGGTCTGCTCCTGCCCGAAGAGGTCGATCCGCACCTGCGCCCCCTGGAACGGGGTGCGCTTGCGGACGATCTCCAGGCCCAGTTCGGCCGCGATCAGCTCGTGGCCGAGGCAGACCCCGAGCAGGCCCTGCCGGTGGTTCCGTACCAGATCGGCGGTGAGGCCGCGCAGGAAGCGCATCTTGGGGTCGGCCGCGTCGCCCGGGTCGCCGGGCCCCGGGCCGAGCACCACCGGGCCGTCGTGGGCGAGCGCGAACTCCCGCAGCCCCGGCTCGTCGTACCGGACCACCGAGACCTCCAGACCCGAGGAGCGCAGCAGGTGCGCGAGCATCGCGGTGAAGGTGTCCTCGGCGTCGATCACCAGCGCGTGGCCCGTCAGCTCGGCCGACCTCACCTGCATCCGCAGCCAGAACGGAGCGAGGTCGGCCCGCCGGGCGTCCAGTGCGGCCCGCACCCGCGGAGCGTCGGCGAGCCGGGGCGTCACCGGCGACTCGTCGCGCGGACGCCCCTCCCGCACGCCGAGGGCCGCGAGGACCCCGGCCGCCTTCGCGTGCGTCTCGGCGACCTCGCCCGCCGGGTCGGAGTGCCGTACGAGCGTGGCGCCGACCGGCACCCGCAGCGCCCCGTCGCGGGAGATGTCCGCGGTCCGGATCAGAATGGGGGAGTCCAGGGTCTGCGCGCCGTTCTCGTCCGTGCCGAGCAGCGCCAGCGCCCCCGCGTAGTAGCCCCGGCCGGTGGGCTCGTGGCGTTCGATGACCCGGCAGGCGTTCTGCACCGGCGAGCCGGTGACCGTCGCCGCGAACATCGTCTCCCGCAGCACCTCCCGTACGTCGAGGGAGGAGCGGCCCCGCAGCTCGTACTCGGTGTGCGCCAGGTGCGCCATCTCCTTGAGCCGTGGTCCGATCACCACGCCGCCCATGTCGCCGACCGTGCACATCATCTTCAGCTCCTCGTCGACCACCATGGAGAGCTCCTCGGTCTCCTTGCGGTCGGCGAGGAAGGCGAGCAGATCCTCGGCGGTCGGCGCCGCGCCCGCCGGGTAGCGGAAGGTCCCGCTGATCGGGTTCATGACGACCGTTCCCCCGGCCATCCGCACGTGCACCTCGGGGCTCGCGCCGACCAGGGTCCGCTCCCCGGTGTGGACGACGAAGGTCCAGTACGCGCCCCGCTCGCCCGCGAGCAGCCGCCGGAACAGCGCGAGCGCGTCGGCGCGCCCGAAGCCCGGGATCTCGCCGGTGAACGTCCGCCGGATGACGAAGTTGGCGCCCTCGCCCGCGCCGATCTCCTCCTCGACGACCCGCCGCACGGTCGCGGCGTACGCCTCGTCCGACACGTCGAACCCGCCGCCCTCCACCCGTACGGCATGGTCCGGCAACTGGTCGAGCGCGGCGGCGAGCGGCAGTTCGTGCGTCTCCTCGGCGACGAGGACCGACAGCGGGGTGCCGTCGTCGCGGACGTCGAAGCCGCGCTCACGGATCTGCCGGAACGGCACCAGGGCGAGCGTGGGCAGGTCGCCGACGGGCAGGTCGGCGAGGCGTTCGGCCTCGTGGACCGAGCCGATCAGCACCTCGACGGTGTCGTGGTCACGGCCGGGGGTGCGCCTGCGGAGCAGGGAGAAGGGCGGGCAGGGGTCTTCGAGGAGACGGGAGAGGTCCATGGGCGTGCGTCGTTCCTTCCGATGAGGAGAGGAACGGCCCCGGGAAACGGAGAAGGCCGCCCTCTCGGGCGGCCTTCGCGTGTCTGGGGTACGCGCAGTCAGTGGGCCGCCGGAGGAGCGGTCCACCACCAGTTCTGGGTCGTCTGCGCGAACATGCGAGCACTGTAACCCAGCAGGGCATGCGGAAGGGGCCCGGTTCACACCGTGAACGGTGCGAGCCGGGCCCCTCGGGCGGTTCTACGGAGCCACTGCTCCCCGGATCAGAAGATCAGGTTGTAGATCTGCCAGCCGCTGCCGACCTTGACGCGCGGGGCGTACGGGGCGGTGGCGCTGCCGGTGCCCTTGTAGTACCAGAGCGCTCCGGTGGTGTCGCGGCCGATGAGGTCGACCTTGCCGTCGCCGTTCAGGTCGCTCGGCCCGACGAGCTGGTTGTACGTCTGCCAGCCGCCGCCGACCACGACCCGCGCGGCGAACGGCGTGGTGGAGCTGCCGGTGCCCTTGTAGAACCACAGGTTGCCGGCGGTGTCGCGGGCGATGAGATCGGCCTTGCCGTCGGCGTTCAGGTCGCCGGTGGAGACGAGCTGGTTGTACATCTGCCAGCCGCCGCCGACGCGGACGCGCTTGGCGAACGGCGTGGCGGGGGTACCGGTGCCCTTGTAGAACCACAGGACGCCGGACTTCTCGCGGCCGATCAGGTCGGGTATCTGGTCCCCGTCCAGGTCACGGGTGCCGAGGATCTTGTCGTAGATCTCCCAGCCGCCACCGGTGCGCAGCCTGGCCTTGAACGGCGCGGAGGGGTTGCCGGTGCCCTTGTAGTACCAGAGGACGCCGGCCGAGTCCCGGGCGACCATGTCGCCGGTGCCGTCCGCGTGCAGCGCGGTCATCGGCGTGACGGCGTTGTACATGTTCCAGCCGCCGCCGACGCGGTAGCGGGTGAGGAACGGCTGCGTGGCGTTGCCGGTGCCCTGGTACTGCCAGAGGACACCGGAGGCGTCACGGGCGAGCAGGTTGTAGCGGCCGGCGGCGGAGACGGGCGCGACCGCGGGGGCCTCGGTGACATCGGTCGCCTTCACCCACGCCATGCGGTGGTTGTACCTGATCGGGATGTACTCGTCGGTGCCCACGACGTTCTTCTGGGAGCTGCCGAACCAGTCGTCACCCTTCATCGCGGGGCCGGCCTTCACGTACGCCTGGCCCGCGGGGAGCGAGTACTTCGTGAAGTAGGCGCCCGGGTCCGACGGCGGGGCCTCGCCGGCCGCGGTGTAGGCGGCGGTCTCGGGGAAGGAGCGTCCGTAGATCCGGGCCGTGACGCCGGCCTTGGCCTTGATCACGGTCGGGGAGTCGGTGACCGGGGCCGTGTACTGGCCGCCGGGGTTGTAGAACCAGGCCTTCTGCCCGCCGTACCAGATCGCGGTCCAGTCGTTGCGGGCTTCGGCGACGACGTATGTGCCGCCGGCGCGGACCTTGTTCCCCCAGTTCGGTCCGTCACTCCACACCACGTTGGGGATGTACGGGTCCTTGATGGGCGTCGCGGTCGACGCGGTGGTGTACAGGTAGCCGAAGTTCGCGGGCCGGGCGGCGACGGTGCTGCCGCCGTACGTGATCTTGGGCTGGTTCGCCGTGGTGAACGGCGGTACGACACGGACCAGCTGACCGGCCTTGAGCAGGCCGCCGGCGCCGCCGGCGCCCGTCGGGGCACCCATCAGCGACATGTAGTGGTTCCAGTCCCAGAACGGGCCCGCGTCCCAGTGCATGCCGGCGATCTTGGCGTCGTTGTATCCCGCCACTTCGTCGTGGCCGATGATGTGCTCGCGGTCGAGCGGGATGCCGTACTTGGCCGCGAGGAACTTCACCAGCGCGGCGGAGGACTCGTACTGCGGCTCCGTGTACCAGCTGCCCGCCTTGATGGCGTAGCCCTCGTGCTCCACGCCGATGGCGTGCGAATTGGTGGTCCAGTTGCCCGCGTGCCACGCGATGTTCTTGTTCTCGACCATCTGGGTGACCAGACCGTCCGAGGCACGGATCAGGTAGTGCGCGCTGCCCTTGGCCGTCGCGCTCTGGAACGTGGCGATGGTGCCGGCGTAGCTGCCCTCGGTGTCGTGGACGACGATCTGCCGGATGTCGACACCGCCGGCCGGGCGAGGGGCGAGCGTGTAGTTGCGCTGTCCCGTGCTCGGGACCTCGGCCGGGATGTAGTTGCACTGCAGGCCGGACGGGCACTCGGGCGTCGGCGTCGCGGTCGTCGCCGCGAAGCTCGCGGCCAGCGGCACCTCCGACGGCTTGACCGGCTCGACCGACGGGTCGGCCGGCAGGACGACCTGCTCGCCGTCCGTGGTGAGCTCCCGCTCACCCGTCTTGATCGATTCGAAGACGCGCTTCGCGAAGAGGTCGGCGCCCTTCTTGTCCGGCGACTCGCTGTAACGCGCCACAGCGGCGTACCACTGACCCGGGTCGTCCGGCAGGTCACCGGTCGCCTGCTTCTGGTACTCCGCGAGCAGTGCCGCACCGGCGCGGATGCTCTCCCCGGTGTCGTTCTTCAGGGTCTCGGCGGAGCCGTCGATCAGCCCGGCGGCCTTGTCCAGCGTGTGCAGCCGCGGATCGTCGGTGTCGACGGTCTCCTTCGGCAGGCTGCGCAGCGCCTTGGCCTTGTCGAAGGTCTTCTCGATCTCCTCCTTGCCGCTGGCGTTGAGGTGCGCGAGGCGCTCGTCGTCGTCGTGGACCGCGACGTCCTCCGGGTCGACGTCCGTCAGACCCATGACGTTGTACGCGCCGCTGGTGCTCGGCTCGCCGTTGTGCGACTCCCACCGCGTCAGTCGGTACGACACGGCCATCAGCACGCTCTGCGGAACGTCGAACTCATCGGCGGCCGATGCGAACTGCGCCTGCAGTGACGATTCCCCGCCCGCCTTGCCGTCCGAGGAGCCCAGCACGCCCGGCGATGCCACGGCGATCGTGCCGATCGTCGCGGTGGCGACGACAGCGGCCGCCGCGCCGTACAGCAGCCTTCTCTTCTTGCGGTCCTTGCGGTGCCCTTGGCTCACGCCCACCCCTGTGAAGTATTTAGGCCTCAGATGTTTAAACGCGCGTGAGGGTAACACCACCCGAAGGCGTGGCGATCGCCGCCGGACATTCCGGGCGCGCGTCTCAGCCATTGGGCGGCGCGATGGACAGAGCGCCGGACACCGTAATGTGGTGGTGTGACCGTGAACGCTAAGACCACCGCAACCGGTGGCAACACCTGGCGAGACCTTCCCGCGGCGCAGCAGCCCGAGTACCCCGATGCCGAGGCTCTGCGCGATGTGATCGCGGACCTCGAGTCGTATCCGCCGCTCGTCTTCGCGGGCGAGTGCGATCAGCTGCGCGCCCGCATGGGAGCCGTCGCCCGGGGCGAGGCGTTCCTGCTCCAGGGCGGCGACTGCGCCGAGGCCTTCGACGCCGTGTCCGCCGACCACATCCGCGCGAAGCTCAAGACGCTGCTCCAGATGAGCGCCGTCCTCACGTACGCGGCCTCCGTGCCCGTCGTGAAGGTCGGCCGCATCGCCGGGCAGTACTCCAAGCCCCGCTCCAAGGGCACCGAGACCCGCGACGGGGTGACCCTGCCGACGTACCGCGGCGACTCCGTCAACGGCTTCGACTTCAACGAGAAGGCCCGTGTCCCGGACCCCGAGCGCCTGAAGCGGATGTACAACGCGTCCGCCTCCACGCTCAACCTGGTGCGCGCCTTCACCACCGGTGGATACGCCGACCTGCGCCAGGTCCACGCCTGGAACCAGGACTTCGTGAAGTCGTCCCCCTCGGGTCAGCGCTACGAGCAGCTGGCGCGCGAGATCGACAACGCGCTGAACTTCATGAAGGCCTGTGGCACCGACCCGGCGGAGTTCAAGGCCGTCGAGTTCTACGCCTCCCACGAGGCGCTGCTCCTCGACTACGAGGGCGCCCTCACGCGGACGGACTCGCGCACCGGCAAGCTGTACGACACCTCCGGCCACATGGTCTGGATCGGTGAGCGCACCCGTCAGATGGATCACGCCCACATCGAGTTCGCCTCGCAGATCGCGAACCCGATCGGCATCAAGCTGGGCCCGACGACCACCGTCGACGAGGCGCTGACGTACATCGACCGGCTCGACCCCGACCGCGAGCCCGGCCGGCTGACCTTCATCGTCCGCATGGGCGCCGACAAGGTCCGGGACAAGCTCCCGGAGCTGGTCGAGAAGGTCACCGCCTCCGGCGCGACCGTCGCCTGGGTCACCGACCCGATGCACGGCAACACCTTCGAGGCGGCCTCCGGCCACAAGACCCGGCGCTTCGACGACGTGCTCGACGAGGTCAAGGGCTTCTTCGAGGTGCACAAGAGCCTCGGCACGCACCCGGGCGGCATCCACGTCGAGCTCACCGGTGACGACGTCACCGAGTGCGTGGGCGGCGGCGACGAGATCTTCGTCGACGACCTGCACCAGCGCTACGAGACGGCCTGCGACCCGCGGCTCAACCGCAGCCAGTCCCTGGACCTGGCGTTCCTGGTCGCGGAGATGTACCGCGATCAGTAAGTAGCTTCGTACGACTGTGGGGCGCGGATCGCTGTGATCCGCGCCCCACGTCGTTCCCAGAGCTTTACACCTCGTGGGCGCCGGGTAAGGTTAGGTTAGCCTTATCGATCTCGGCGGGAGGTGAATCCGCGTGTACGTCTGCTCATGCTTCGGTGTCACCGAGAAGCAGGTCAAGGAACACGCGGATCAGGGTGCCTGCACGCCCCGCCAGATCGCGTCGGCCTGCAAGGCCGGAACCGACTGCGGATCCTGCGTACGGCGCATTCAGGCCATCCTCGGGCGCGGCAACTGCCCCCGACGCGAGCTCCTCGACCAGGGGATGCCCGCCCTGGCGGCGGACCTGCCCGAGCCGGAAGAGCTCTCCGAAGCCGCTTAGTGCCGCCTGGCTAGCTCGGCTGCTCGATCAGCGTCGAGATGTAGAGCGACTCACCCAGGTTCTCGATCAGCTCCAGCTGCGTGTCGAGGTAGTCGATGTGGTGCTCCTCGTCGGCCAAGATCTCCTCGAAGAGGTTGGCCGAGGTGATGTCGCCCTTGGCCCGCATGACCTCGATGCCCCGCTTGAGACGGTCGATCGCCTCGACCTCCACCTGGCGGTCCGCCTGGAACATCTCGGTCACCGTCTGGCCGACCCGTACGTGGAAGAGCCGCTGGTAGTTGGGCAGACCGTCCAGCATCAGGATGCGCTCGGTGAGCTTGTCCGCGTGCTTCATCTCATCGATGGACTCTTCGCGGGTGTACTTGGCGAGCTTGGTCCAACCCTTGTTGTCCTGGATGCGGTAGTGCAGCCAGTACTGGTTGATGGCCGTCAGCTCGCCGGTCAGCTGCTCGTTGAGGAACTCGAGGACCTCGGGGTCGCCCTGCATCGCAGAGGCTCCTTCCACGCATGTCTAAGTCGTGACTGGGCAGGATGGCCGCATCCTTGCACCACGGATGGGGGGCGTCCAGTAAGTACAGGCTTAGTGGGAGTTGCCCCAAACCGGCCCTGCTGGGGAGGTTGGCTGGTCATGACCACCCCTCGCGGTCTGTCACCATGGATGACATGGGTCAGCCGGAGAGCGGGGTACACCGGGAAGCAGGGCAGTCGGATCTTCCGCCGGGACAGCGGCTGCAGCGCGGCTGGCCGGTCACCCACTACGGCCCCGTCCCCAAGTTCAAGCCCGACCGCTGGGAGTTCCGCGTCTTCGGGGCGACGGCGGACGGCGACAAGCGGTGCTGGAACCACGAGGAGTTCTCGGCGCTGCCGTTCGCGACGGTCGTGGCCGATCTTCACTGCGTGACGAAATTCAGCATGCTCGGGGCCGAATGGGGTGGGGTGCCCGCCAGGACGATCCTGGAGCTGGCCCCGCCGGCCGAGCAGGTCACGCATGTGATGGTCTGGGCCGAGTACGGCTTCAGCGCCAATCTGCGGCTCTCCGACTTCGCCTCCGAGCAGACGATCTTCGCCACCCACAAGGACGGTGAGCTGCTCACCGCCGAGCACGGCTTCCCGCTGCGGCTCGTGGTGCCGCACCTGTACGCCTGGAAGGGGCCCAAGTGGGTCCGGGGCGTGGAGTACATGACCGCCGATCGCCGCGGCTTCTGGGAGGAGCGCGGCTATCACAACCTGGGCGATCCCTGGAAGGAACAGCGGTACTCCTACCAGGAGGAGCCGGGGGACGGGCCGGAGCTCTGACGGCTGGGCCCGTACCCCCCGGGGGGTGCTCAGTGGTGGTACTGGTGGACCACCGCGTGGCCCTTGCCGCGGCCGATCATCCACTTGTTGACGGGTGTGGTGACCAGGAAGGCGACGAGGAAGGCGAAGGCCAGGGCGCCCCAGAAGAGCGCGTCCGACAGGTGCGCGTCCATCGCGCCGGGGACCAGGAGCAGGACCCCGTTGTCGACGATCTCCATGACGGCGATCGAGATCGTGTCGGCGGCGAGCGCGACGCCGACGGCGGCCTTCAGGGTCAGTCCCGCGCGGACGACCGCCCACAGGGTGAGCGAGTAGCCGAAGAAGAAGGCCAGGACGATGGCCAGGATCATCGTCGGGGCGTTGCCCCAGCCGAGCGCGGTGCCGATGATCATGCCGAGGACCTCGCCGATGGCGCATCCGGTCAGGCAGTGCAGGGTGGCCTTCATCGCCATGGGCCAGCTGGCCTTGCCGGGGGTGTGGCCGTGGTCGCCGTGGTGCGTGTGATGGTGGTGGTGGTGCTCGGTGTGCGGTTCGTGCTGCATGGGTTCCCCCAATGACCGGTGACGGTTCCTGCTGCCTTCACAGGAACCGTATACCCCCTAGGGGTATTCCTCAACGGGAATCTCAGTCTCGGAGCTTCTTCAGCCGCTCCACGTCCGCCACGTGGCCTTCCTTCCCGCCCGGCGTCTCGATGATCAGCGGTACGCCCTCGGTCGCGTGGTGCCGCATCAGCGCGCGGAACGGCTCCTCGCCGATGTGACCGGCCCCGATGTTCGCGTGCCGGTCCTTGTGCGCGCCGACGACGTCCTTCGAGTCGTTGGCATGGATCAACTTCAGCCGGCCCTCGCCCACCGTCGCCACCAGCTGGTCGAGCGTCTGCGTCATGCCGTGCGGCCCGGTCAGATCGTGGCCCGCCGCGAAGATGTGGCAGGTGTCCAGGCAGATCCCGAGCTTCGGGTGACGGTCGAGGGCATCGAAGTACGGGCCGAAGTCCTCGGCGCGCGAGCAGAGCGAGAAGCCCTGCCCGGCCGTGGACTCCAGGAGCAGGAACGGGTCGTCCGGGTGCGTCAGCTCGTCGAGCAACGGCCGCATCCGCTCCCGTACCTGCGCCAGCGCCTCCGCGCGCGGGCGGCCTCCGGTCGCCGAACCGGTGTGCACCACCACGCCCTTCGCCCCGATCTCGCGTCCCCGGCGCAGCGAGTGCCGCAGCGAATCGACCGACTTCTCCACGGTCGCCTCGGTGTGGGAGCCGAAGTTGATCAGGTACGGGGCATGAACCCAGGCCGACAGGGACTCGGCCTCGCACGCGGCGCGGAACAGCTCGTCCTGCGCCGGGTTGCCTGCGGGCGTGGCCCAGCCGCGCGGGTTGGCGACGAAGACCTGCACGGTCTCGGCGCCCAGGTCGCGGGCGTAGCCGAGACCGACCGTGGCGAGGCCGCCGGCCACGGGGACATGGCCGCCGACGGGGTTGCGCATGAGTTCTTACAGTCCCTTGATCGTGATGGTGACGGTGGAGCCCTCGGGGGCGGTGGTGCCGCCCTCGACCGACTGGCCGGAGACCGTGTCGCCGAGGAAGGGGAAGGTCTTCTGGACCTTCACCTCGAAGCCCGCGCCCTCCAGCTTCGCGCGCGCGGAGTCGGTCGACTCGCCCGTCACGTCGGGGACCTCGATCATCCGCGGTCCCTTGGAGACCGTGAGGACGATCCGGTCGCCCTTCGCGGCCCGGCTGCTCTCGGCGAGGGACTGGGCGGCGACCGTGCCGGCCGGCTGGGCGGAGTGGATCTGCTCGCCCGCGATCTCGACCTTGAGCCCGGCGTCCTGGAGCGTGCGGGTGGCGTCGGCGACCGCGTCTCCCGCCACGTCGGGGACGTCGATCGGGCGGCCCTTGCTGACCACCAGCGCCACGGCGGAGTCGGGGCTGCGCTCCGTGCCGGCCTCCGGGTCGGAGCTGATCACGGCGCCCTGCGCGATGTGCTGGCTGAAAGCCGTCGTGATCAGCCCGGTGGCCAGGCCCTCGTCGGCGAGCAGCTTCTTGGCCTGGGCGAGCGGCTTCCCCTTGAGCCGGGGGACCTTCACGATCTCCGGGCCCCGGGAGATGGTGAGCGTGACCGTGCCGTTGCCCCGGATCCGCTCGCCGGAGGCGGGGTCGGTGGCCATGACCGTGCCGCGCTCGTACACGTCGCTGAACGCCCGCTTCGTCGCGCCGACGTCGAGCCCCGCGTCCGTGAGCCGTTCGGTCGCCTTCGCCTCGGTCTGCCCGAGGACGGCAGGGACGCGCGTGAACTGGCCGGAATTGATGTACCAGACGCCCCCGCCGATGCCGAGCGCGAGCAGGACGGCGGCGACGACGAGCAGCGGTCCGCGCGGCAGGCGCCCGGCCCGGTCCCGGCGCACCGCCCTGTCCCCGCGCCCGGACCGGCCCTCCGGCCGGGGCTCGGGCGGGGGCATGGTCAGCCGGCTGGTGTGCTGGACGCCGTGCTCGGCCTCCCGCCGGCCCTCCGGGGGCATGACCCGCGGGATCACGCTGGTCCGGTCCTCCTGGGGCCCGACCCGCGGGATCACGCTGGTCCGGTCCTCCGACCCCGTGCGGTCCTCGGCGTGCGCCTGCGGCGGTACGGCGTCCAGCTGCTCGTCCCCGAGGGCCGTGCGCGCCTCCCGGGTCTGCGCGAGGAGCGCGACGGCGTCGTGCGGGCGGACCTCGGGGTTGCGGGCGGTGGCGCTCGCCACCAGCTCGTCCAGTTCGAGAGCGAGGCCGGGCACGGCCGCCGAAGGGGCCGGGACGTCGGTGTTCAGGTGCTGGTAGAGGACCTGGGCGGGGGTGTCACCGCCGTGCGGCTTGCCGCCGGTGAGCATCTCGTACAGGACGACACCGCAGGCGTACACGTCGGCGCGGGTGTCCGCCGTGCCGTGTTCGATCTGCTCCGGCGCCAGGTACGAGACGGTGCCCAGGACCGACCCCGTGGTGTTCGTGGCCGAGCCGACCGCCCGTACGAGACCGAAGTCGGCGACCTTCACCCGGCCGTCGTCCCCTATCAGGACGTTCTCCGGCTTCATGTCGCGGTGCACGAACCCGGCGCGGTGCGCGGCGCCCAGCGCGGCGAGCACCGGCTCCAGGATGTCCAGCGCGGCCCTGGGGCGCAGCGCCCCGCGCTCGCGCAGCACGTCACGCAGGGTGCACCCGGCGACGTACTCCATCGCCAGGTAGACGTACGCGCCGTCCGCGCCCTGGTCGAAGACGCCCACCACGTTGGGGTGGGAGAGCCGGGCGACGGACTTGGCCTCGCGGATGAACCGCTCGACGAACGCGGCGTCGGTGGCGAGGGCCGGGTGCATCACCTTGAGCGCGAGCACCCGGTCGAGGCGGGTGTCGACGGCCCGGTAGACCGTGGCCATCCCGCCGACGGCGACGCGCGCGTCGACGCGGTAGCGGCCGTCGAGCAGCTGCCCGACGAGGGGGTCCTGAAGGGTCGTGTCCACGGCCCCGAGTTTACGAGCCGGTGAGGACACCCCGTCCCCACCGGCCCCGACCGCAGCACACCTGTGACGCGACGCACGGCGGCCCTGTGACGTCGGCACGGCCCGGAATCCGCCCGACTGCCCAGAACTGCGCCCGACTGCCTAGAACGCCGGGCGCTCCGGGTCCAGGGCCGCCCGGCCGTCCGTGGGGGAGGAGGCCTCGGCGAAGTGGCGGCGCGGGATCCGGCCCGCCCGGTGGGCGAGACGGCCGGCCTCCACCGCGTGCCGCATCCCCTCCGCCATCAGCACCGGATCCTGCGCACGGGTCACCGCGGAGGCGAGCATGACCGCCGAGCACCCCAGCTCCATCGCCAGCGCGACGTCCGAGGCCGTCCCGGCCCCCGCGTCCAGGATCACCGGCACGCCCGCGCTCTCCACGATCAGCTGGAAGTTGTGCGGGTTGCGGATCCCGAGTCCGGAGCCGATCGGGGAGCCGAGCGGCATGATCGCCGCGCACCCCACGTCCTCCAGCTTCCGCGCGAGGACCGGGTCGTCGTTGGTGTAGGGCAGGACGATGAAACCGTCGTCCACCAGCGTCTCCGCCGCGTCGAGCGTCTCGATCGGGTCCGGCAGCAGGGTCCGCTCGTCGGCGATGACCTCCAGCTTGACCCACTCGGTGCCGAGCGCCTCCCGGGCCAGGCGGGCGGTCAGGATCGCCTCGCCCGCCGTGTAGCAGCCCGCCGTGTTCGGCAGGACACGGATGGAGAGCCGCTCCAGGACGGAGAGGACCGAGCCGCGCACGGTCGGGTCGAGGCGCCGCATCGCGACGGTCGTCAGCTCCGTACCGCTGACGTCGAGCGAGCGTTCGAGGATGTCCAGGCTGGGAGCCCCGCCCGTGCCCAGGATGAGCCGGGAGGAGAACTCCGTACCGCCGAGGAGGAAGGTGTCGTCGGACATCGTGCTCAGCCCCCCTGCACGGCGGTGAGGACCTCGATCCGGTCGCCCTCGCCGAGGACGGTCGCGGACCACTGGCTGCGCGGGACGACGGTCTCGTTGACGGCCGCGGCCACGCCGGACGGCGCGGCGGTCAACGTCGTGACCAGGGCGTCGAGGGTCGTGGGTGCGGCGATGACCCGTGCCTCGCCGTTGACGGAGACGTTCATCGACAGGTCGGTGCTCATACGGGCTGCTCCTGACGTACGGGGGAGAAGCGGCGGGGAGTGAAGGGGCGGGCCTCGTCCGGAAGCACGCCGGTCGTGAGGAGTTCGGCCATGACGTCGCCGGTGACCGGCGTGAGCAGGACCCCGTTGCGGTAGTGACCGGTGGCCAGGCGGAGGCCGTCCAGGGTGGTCGGGCCGAGCAGCGGGGCGTTGTCCGGCGACCCGGGGCGCAGGCCCGCCAGCGTCTCGGTGAGCGGCAGCTCGGTGAGGCCGGGGACGAGCTCGTGGGCGTCACGGAGCAGCTCGTAGACCCCGCCCGCCGTCACCGTGGTGTCCCAGCCCAGCTCCTCGCTGGTCGCGCCGACCACCAGCTCGCCGTTCTCGCGGGGGACCAGATAGACGTGGCTGCCGCGCACGACCGCCCGGACGGTCCGGGACAGGAACGGCGCGAACGCGGGCGGCACGGTGAGCCGCAGCACCTGGCCCTTGACGGGGCGCACGGGAGGCAGGACCTCCTGCGGTACGCCCGCGAGCCGGCCGCTGAGGCTGCCGGCGGCCAGGACGACCTGGTCCGCCTCCAGCGCGGAGCCGTCGGCGAGGGTGACGCCCGTGGCCCGGTCCCGTACCACCGTCAGCCGCTCGGCGAGGCCCCGGTGGAAGACCACCCCGGCCCGCTCGCAGGCGGTGACGAGGGCGGCGGCGAGGCGGCGCGGGTCCACCTGGTGGTCCCCGTCGACCCGCAGTCCGCCACGCACGCCCGGCGCCAGCATCGGCTCCAGGCGGCGGCACTCGCGTCCGCTGAGCCACTCCGACTCCAGGCCGCAGCGGATCTGCAGGGCGTGCAGATCGCGCAGATGGGCCCGGTCGTCGGCGTCGAGCGCGACGGCGAGCGTGCCGCAGGCGCGGTAGCCGACGTCGTGGCCCGTGGCGTCCTGGAGTTCGGTGACGAAGGCGGGGTAGCGGCGCGCGGAGGCGAGGTTGAGGGCGAGCAGGGTCTCCTCGCCGTAGTGGAGTTCGGTGACGGCGGCCAGCATCCCGGCCGCCACCCGGGCGGCCCCGCCGCCCGGCTCGGGGTCCACCACCGCCGTGGTCAGCCCGCGCTGCGCGGACCGCCAGGCCGTGACCAGGCCGATGATTCCGCCCCCGATGACGAGAACGTCGGATGTGCTGCATGTACGCGACATGGGCGTCCAGCCCCTCCCTTCGCCGGCATGACCCGGATCAGGTTCGTACGGTCGGAGGCCGGCCAGCCTCCCTCTCAGCCCGGTGCGTCCGGGCTCCCGCGAGTGCTCTACGTTGACGGTCAGCCTAACCCCCGCCTCCGACACCCGGTAAGGGAGCCTCGCAGTGGCGCGATCTCTTGACGGCCTGACACTCGCCCCCGTCGCCGACCAGGCCCCTGGCCAGGTCGGCACGCGGACGCGGTTCACGTACCACGAGCAGGACGGCCGGATCTGGGCCGAGTACGCGGGCGGTGACGTGGTGCGGGGGTTTCTCGTCGGCACGCGCGCGGGGGACCGGCTCGACTTCCGCTACGTCCAGGCGAAGTGGGACGGAACGACATCTTCCGGGCATTGCGTCTCCATCGTGGTGGAGCTCACTGACGGGCGCGTTCGGCTGGAGGAGAGCTGGGCATGGGAGTCCCAGGAGGGTTCCGGGACCAGCGTCGTGGAAGAGCTGCCTTCCTGACGGTGCGTCAGATCGTTAAGGTGATCAGGTGAGCGAGCAGAAGCAGGCACAGCAGCGGGTCGTCGTCGTGGGCGCCGGGATGGCAGGCGTCCAGACCGCCGTCGCCCTGCGCGAACAGGGGTTCACCGGGCAGGTCACGCTCATCGGCGCCGAGCCCCACCAGCCCTACGACCGGCCGCCCCTGTCCAAGGCCGTCCTCCTCGGCAAGGCCGAGGACTCCGCCTTCGACGTCGACTTCGAGGCCCTCTCCATCGAGCTGCGCCTCGGCCTCGACGTGACCGGGCTGCGCCCCGACGCCCACGAGCTCGACACCGAGGCCGGACCCGTCCCGTACGACGTCCTCGTCGTCGCCACCGGCGCCGAACCCGTCACGCTGCCCGGCGCCGAGGGTGTCCAGGGCGTCCACCTGCTGCGCACCCTGGACGACGCCGCCCGCCTCAAGCCCGTCCTGGAGCAACGCCACGACATCGTCGTGGTCGGCGCCGGCTGGATCGGCGCCGAGTTCGCCACCGCCGCGCGCGAGGCGGGGTGCGCGGTCACCGTCGTGGAGGCCGCCGACCGCCCGCTCGCCGGCGCCCTGCCGGCCGAGGTCGCCGCCCCGATGGCGCGCTGGTACGAGGAGAGCGGCGCCGAACTCCTCACCCACGCGCGCGTGGACCAGGTCGAACCCGGCACCGTCGTGCTCGCCGACGGCCGGCGGCTGCCCGCCGACGCGGTCGTCGTCGGCATCGGTGCCCGGCCCGCCACCCGCTGGCTCACCGGCTCCGGCATCGCCCTGGAGGCGGACGGCTCCGTCACCGCCGACGACCGGCTCCGCACCTCCCTGCCCGACGTGTACGCCGTCGGCGACTGCGCCTCCTTCCCCTCCGCCCGCTACGGCGCCCGGCTCCTCGTCCACCACTGGGACAACGCGCTCCAGGGCCCCCGTACCGTCGCGTCCGACATCATCGGCGAGACCCCCCAGGTCTACGACCCGGTGCCGTACTTCTGGTCCGAGCAGTTCGGCCGGTTCGTGCAGTACGCCGGACACCATGCCGGAGCCGCCGAGCTGGTCCGCAGGGGCGACCCGGCCGACCCCTCCTGGTCCGTGCTCTGGCTGCGCGACGGTGCCCTCGTCGCCCTGCTCGCCGTCGGCCGCCCCCGCGACCTGGCCCAGGGCCGCAAACTGATCGAGTCCGGCGCCCCCCTCGACCCCGAGCGAGCCGCCGACCCGACCATCCCCCTGAAAGCGGCACTCCTGTAGGGGGTGTCTCGTCGGTCAGGCCGGGCTCCCTGCGTCCTGGGGCCCGGCC
>NZ_JBSGWV010000028.1:0-88974 GCF_053609105.1 Streptomyces sp. NPDC054975 | reverse complement strand
CCGTGGCGCGGCTCGCGAAGCGCCCGCGGTCGCCAGTTCGGTCCGTCCGCGGACGGCCCCCCGCACAGGGCCGGGGCGGCCTTCCTCGTAGCGCGCCTTCCTCGTAGCGCGCCTTCCTCGTAGCGCGCCTTCCTCGTAGCGCGCCTTCTCGTACCGCGCGACTACCGCTTCGTGCCGTCCACGATCAGCGGGTTGCCCGTGCCGCCGCCGCACGGGACCGCGTACACCGGGTTCTTCGCCGCGGCCTCCTTGTACGCGTCGATGCACTGGTTCATCAGGACCTTGTCCGTCAGCGAGTCGTTGAGGATCTTGTTGGCGCGGGCGATGCCCTCGGCCTCGATACGGCGCCGGTCGGACTCTGCCTTGGCCGTACGGGACGCCTCGGTGGCGCGCTCGGTCGCCTGCTGCTGCTGGATCTTGCGGTCGATCTGGGTCTGTAGGGCCGCCGAGGGCTTCACGTTGCGCAGGTTGACGGCGGTGACGTCGATCCCACGCGGAGCGAGGCGCTCCTTGATGAGCGTGCCGATCTCGGCGTTGATCTTCTCGCGGTCGCTGGCGTAGCCCTGCTCGCTCGTGTAGCGCGCGAAGACGTTCCGGACGATCTCCCGGCTGTCGGGGTAGACCAGCCGCGTCTGGATGGACTCCTCGCTGCCCGCGAGCCGGTAGAGCTCGACGGCCTTGGCGGGCGTGACCGCCCACTTCACGGTCACCTCGACCTCCATCACGCCACCCTGCGAGGAGCGGACCTCGACCACGTCCTTGTCGGAGAGGTTGAGGTCGACGGGGCGGGTGGAGAAGGTCGTGACGTCGGTGAAGGGCGACTTCACGTGCATGCCCGAGGTCATCGGCTCGCCCACCTTGCCGAACGCGACCGGGACGCCGACCTCGTACGCGCTGACGACGTACGTCATGCTCGCGAGCAGGGAGAAGGCGCCGGCGAGGACCGCGCCGAGTGCGCCCAGCTTCAGCCCCTTCGAGCCGTTGGCCCGGCTGACGAAGAAGAGCACGACCGCCGCGATCAGCAGCAGTATCGATATGACGAACACGGGCTTTCCCCCCGAGAGCTACGGCCAGATGTAAGCGGAGCGTAAAGCACGGTCCGTGCGGTACGCCCTCGGGGGTGGAGTGCGACGGGGCGTCAGATCAGGCCGCGCTCCCGCAGGTACTCGAGCTGCGCCCGTACGGAGAGCTCGGCGGCCGGCCAGAGCGAGCGGTCCACGTCCGCGTACACGTGGGCGACCACCTCCGAGGGGGTCAGGTGGCCGTTCTCCACGGCCGTCTCGACCTGCGCGAGCCGGCCGGCGCGGTGCGCGAGGTAGAACTCCACCGCGCCCTGGGCGTCCTCCAGGACCGGGCCGTGTCCCGGGAGCACGGTGTGGACGCCGTCGTCGACGGTGAGCGAGCGCAGCCGGCGCAGCGAGTCCAGATAGTCGCCGAGCCGCCCGTCGGGGTGGGCGACGATCGTCGTGCCGCGACCCAGGATCGTGTCGCCCGTCAGGACGGCCTGGTCGGCGGGGAGATGGAAGGAGAGCGAGTCCGAGGTGTGCCCGGGTGTCAACACCACGCGCAGCTCCAGACCGCCGACCGTGACGACGTCCCCGGCGGCGAGGCCCTCGTCACCGAGGCGCAGCGCCGGGTCCATGGCCCGTACCCGGGTCCCGGTCAGCTCGGCGAACCGGCCCGCGCCCTCGGCGTGGTCGGGGTGACCGTGGGTGAGGAGGGTGAGCGCGACGCGCTTGCCCAGCTTCTCGGCGGTCGCGACGACGTTGTGGAGGTGGCCGTCGTCGAGCGGCCCGGGGTCGATGACGACGGCGAGGTCGGAGTCGGGCTCGGAGACGATCCAGGTGTTGGTGCCGTCCAGGGTCATCGCGGACGGATTGGGCGCGAGGACGTTGACGGTACGGGCGGTCGCCGGGCCGGAGAGGACCCCGCCCCGGGGCTGCCCGGGCAGCGAACCGGCGGCGGTCATCGCGCACCCCCGCGACCGGTGTCCGTGTCCGGCTGCGTGTCCTGAACGGCGGCTGTCGGACCGCCCACGTCCGGGACGGCGGGCGTCGGGCCGTCCGCGGCCGGACCGGCCGCACCGGAATCCGCGCCCGTCGGGATGTGCTTGGTGAACTCCTCGTGGCCCGGCCAGCTCAGGATCAGCTCGTCGCCTTCGAGGCGGGCCTGCGCCAGCACGGGAGTCAGGTCCTGGTCCCGCGCGGCGGCCAGCGCCTCCGCGGCCGAGCCGAACGGCGTGAGCGCGCGCAGGGTCGAGATCGTCGGCGGCATCATCGTCAACTCGCCCCGGTCGTAACCGGCCGTCGCCTCCGGCGGACGGATCCAGACCGTGCGGTCGGCCTCCGACGAGGCGTTTCGCGTGCGCTGACCGGCCGGGAGTGCGGCCACGAAGAACCACGTGTCGTACCGCCGCGGCTCGAACTCGGGCGTGATCCAGCGCGCCCACGCGCCGAGCAGGTCCGAACGCAGCACGAGCCCGCGCCGGTCGAGGAAGTCGGCGAAGGACAGCTCCCGGTCGACCATCGCCACCCGGTCCTTCTCCCACTCCTCGCCGGTGGTGTCCCCCACCACGGAGTCGGCGGTCTCCCCGGCGAGCAGCACGCCCGCCTCCTCGTACGTCTCGCGCACGGCCGCGCAGAGGATCGCCTGCGCCTCTTGCGTGCTCGCCACGCCGAGGCGGGCCGCCCAGCTCTCCAGGGAGGGGCCGGCCCAGCGCACCGGGTGTTCGTCGCGCGGGTCGACCCCGCCGCCGGGATAGGCGTACGCGCCGCCCGCGAAGGCCATGGAGGCGCGGCGCCGCAGCATGTGGACGCTCGGCCCGTCCGTGCCGTCGCGCAGCAGCAGGACCGTGGCGGCCCGTCTGGGGGTCGCCGGGGTGAGTTCGCCCGCGGCGAGGGCGCGGATGCGGTCGGGCCATTCCGGCGGGTACCACTGACCATTCGGCATGGCCGGATGGTATGCGCAACTACCGCCATGCACGAGAGCCGATTCCCCCTGGGCGGGAGAACCGGCTCTTGACGAACGTACGACCGTGCAGGTGGTCGGAGCTGGGCCTGGGTCGTGTCCGAAGCCTGGCCCGGCTCGCGACGCTCCCTAGGCGGCGACCTCGGCGTCGACGAGCTCCACCTGGACCTCGACCTCGACCGGGGCGTCCAGCGGCAGGACGGTGACGCCCACGGCGCTGCGCGCGTGCACGCCCTTGTCGCCGAGGACCGCGCCGAGCAGCTCGCTGGCGCCGTTGATGACGCCGGGCTGGCCGGTGAAGTCGGCGGCCGAGGCGACGAAGCCGACGACCTTCACGACCCGCTTGATCCGGTCCAGGTCACCGGCGACCGACTTCACGGCCGCGAGCGCGTTCAGCGCGCACGTGGCGGCGAGCTGCTTGGCCTCCTCGGCGGTGACCTCGGCGCCGACCTTGCCGGTCACCGGAAGCTTGCCCTCCACCATCGGGAGCTGGCCCGCGGTGTAGACGTACACACCCGACTGGACAGCCGGCTGATAGGCGGCCAGCGGCGGCACGACCTCCGGCAGGGTCAGGCCCAGCTCGGCGAGCTTCGCCTCGACGGTCCCGCTCACGCGCTCTTCTCCCGCTTCAGGTAGGCCACGAGCTGCTCGGGGTTGTTCGGGCCGGGAACGACCTGGACGAGCTCCCACCCGTCCTCGCCCCAGGTGTCCAGAATCTGCTTCGTCGCGTGCACGAGAAGGGGCACGGTCGCGTATTCCCACTTGGTCATGGAGCCGACTGTATCCGCTGCCACAGGCGCCCTCCTGCTTAGGCTGCCGCTCCAGTGGTTAGGCTCGAAGGCGTGAGCAGGCTCCAGGTCGTCAGCGGCAAGGGCGGTACCGGTAAGACGACGGTCGCCGCCGCCCTCGCGCTCGCCCTCGCGACAGAGGGCAAGCGGACCCTCCTCGTGGAGGTCGAAGGCAGACAGGGCATCGCACAGCTCTTCGAGACGGAGGCTCTTCCGTACGAGGAACGCAAGATCGCCGTCGGTCCGGGCGGGGGCGAGGTCTTCGCGTTGGCCATCGACGCCGAGCGCGCCCTCCTGGACTACCTCCAGATGTTCTACAAGCTGGGCAGCGCGGGCCGGGCCCTGAAGAAGCTCGGGGCGATCGACTTCGCGACGACGATCGCGCCCGGGGTACGGGACGTGCTGCTGACCGGCAAGGCCTGCGAGGCGGTCCGCCGACGCGAGAAGCACGGCGGCTACACCTACGACCACGTCGTCATGGACGCGCCCCCGACCGGTCGGATCACCCGCTTCCTCAACGTCAACGACGAGGTGGCGGGGCTCGCCAGGATCGGCCCGATACACAATCAGGCGCAGGCCGTGATGCGCGTCCTGAAGTCCCCCGAGACGGCCGTGCATCTGGTGACCCTCCTGGAGGAGATGCCGGTCCAGGAGACCGCGGACGGCATCGCGGAGCTGCGCGCGGCCGAACTGCCGGTGGGCGGAGTCATCGTGAACATGGTCCGTCCGCACGTCCTCGACGAGGCGGCGGTACGGGCGGCCTCCGGCGACCACCGGGACGCGGTCGCGCGGACCCTCGCGGCGGCGGGCGTCCGGGGCGGTACGAAGCTGGTCGATCCGCTCCTGGAGCAGGCGGCCGAGCACGCGCAGCGGGTGGAGCTGGAGCGGGAGCAGCGGGCGGTGCTCATGGGACTGGACGTACCGGCGTACGAACTCCCGTTCCTGGGGGACGGGGCGGACATCGCGGGCCTGTACCGGCTGGCGAAGGAGCTGCGGAAACAAGGGGTGGGCGTGTGACGGGTCCGGTGAACGGCACGGTGAACGGTCTCGACTCCGTACCCGTACTCGCACTCGATCCGCTCATCGACGACCCGGGGACCCGGATCATCGTCTGCTGCGGCGCGGGCGGCGTCGGCAAGACGACGACGGCGGCGGCCCTCGGCGTACGGGCGGCGGAGCGGGGCCGCAAGGTCGTCGTGCTGACGATCGACCCGGCGCGGCGCCTCGCGCAGTCGATGGGGATCGACTCGCTGGACAACGTGCCGCGCGAGGTGGACGGCATCAAGGGGTCCGACGGGGGACAGCTGCACGCGATGATGCTCGACATGAAGCGGACCTTCGACGAGATCGTCGAGGCGCACGCGGATGCCGAGCGGGCCCGGGCCATCCTGGAGAACCCCTTCTACCAGTCCCTGTCGGCCGGTTTCGCCGGTACGCAGGAGTACATGGCGATGGAGAAGCTCGGTCAGCTGCGGGCCCGCGACGAGTGGGACCTGATCGTGGTCGACACCCCGCCGTCGCGCTCCGCGCTCGACTTCCTGGACGCGCCGAAGCGGCTCGGGTCCTTCCTGGACGGGAAGTTCATCAAGCTGCTGATGGCCCCCGCGAAGATGGGCGGCCGGGCGGGGATGAAGTTCCTGAACGTCGGGATGTCGATGATGACGGGGACGCTGGGGAAGCTGCTGGGAGGTCAGTTCCTGAAGGACGTGCAGACCTTCGTGGCCGCGATGGACACGATGTTCGGCGGCTTCCGGACCCGTGCGGACGCGACGTACAAGCTGCTCCAGGCGCCCGGCACGGCGTTCCTCGTCGTCGCCACGCCGGAGCGGGACGCGCTGCGCGAGGCGGCGTACTTCGTGGAGCGGCTGGCGGCCGAGGAGATGCCGCTGGCGGGTCTGGTCCTCAACCGCGTGCACGGCAGCGGCGCCGCCGGGCTCTCGGCCGAGCGGGCGCGGGCCGCGGCGGAAAATCTTGACGAGGGGCGCATTGTGGATCAGGGGGCGGGGAAGACTGCTGGGCGTGGCTCCCGCGCCACTACCCCCGAGCTGTCGGACAGCGAGCTGCCGCGCATCGAGCCGTCCGACCCCGCGACCGCCGCCGAGACCGTCCCGAGCACCGCCGTACGTTCTGCCGCACGTTCCGCGCACGACGAGGCTGCCCCCACAGCCGACGACGCAGGCGCCGAGGACACCGCCGTCGAGGACACCGCCATCGACGCCACGGCCGAGGCGCATGACATCCAGCAGCTGACCGCCGGTCTGCTCCGGCTCCATGCCGAGCGGATGCAGGTGCTCGCGCGCGAGCAGCGCACGCGCGACCGGTTCACGGCGCTCCACCCCGAGGTGGCCGTCGCCGAAGTGGCAGCTCTGCCCGGCGACGTGCACGACCTGGACGGGCTGCGGGCCATCGGCGATCGCCTCACCGCCGGCCGGACGCTGTCCCCCTGATCGGTCCGATCGGTCCCGGCACGCGCACGTGTGCATCCCTCACGTGGCGCGTGCTGTCCCGGCGGGGACGGGTCAGCCCACCGCCGCGTACGCCTCGTACGTCGCGTCGTCGTCCATCGCCACGGGCAGCAGGCCCGCTCCCCGCTCGTACTCCGTCCGCGCCGTCTCCAGCAGGCGCCGCCACGAGGTGACGGTCGGCCGGCGGCGCAGCAGGGCGCGGCGCTCGCGCTCCGTCATGCCGCCCCACACGCCGAACTCCACGCGGTTGTCGAGGGCGTCCGCCAGGCACTCGGTCCGCACCGGACATCCGGTACACACCGCCTTCGCCCTGTTCTGCGCCGCTCCCTGCACGAAAAGTTCATCCGGATCGGTAGTGCGGCAGGCCGCCTGCGCACTCCAGTCAGCTACCCAGCCCATACCGGCGCCGTCCTCTCCCGAATCGAGGCTCCCCCACGGCGGTAGCGGCATATTCACCGCTGCCAGTTGGTGACGTTACGGAAGGTGGGCACAGCGCAACACCCCCTTCGGGCCCAATCTTGAATGGCCCGAACGGACTATGCGTACGCGGCAGATCACCCAGGGGAGTGACCCGAGGACATGCGTGTCGAAACCGGCGAACCGGTACAGTTCGCCCGACTGTGACGGAGTCACTTGGGGCGTCGAGTGACGCATGGGGCGGAATCGGGCAGGGGGTTCCCAAGGTTCGGGGCCAAGGGAATTCCTGCCGATGTCACGCGGGTCTTGATGCGGAACCACGCTGCTGTGACAGTTGGCAGCAGCTTAGGCCAACGCCTGTCCCTGTGTCCGGCGAATGGGAACGTCGGCGGCTCACGTCGTCGTGGCCGGATGTCACGGTCTGGTACGCGAACGCTCCGAGAGGCCCCTGCTCCTACGGAACGCACAGACTTACGGATTAGGCTGCCCCTCATGGCAAAGAAGCGCTCGGGCGGAGGTCTGACCGGGACCCAGCAGGCCGCCAAGTTCCTCGGTGTCAGTGTGCTCTCCGGAGCCGTGCTGGCGGGTATCGCCCTGCCCGCGGCCGGTGCACTGGGGCTGGCGGCGAAGGGGACGGTCGAGGGGTTCGACGAGATCCCGTCCAACCTCAAGACGCCACCCCTGAGTCAGCGGACCACCATCCTCGACTCGGAGGGCGGCACCCTCGCCACCGTGTACTCGCGCGACCGGAAGGTCGTGCCGCTGGAGAAGATCTCTCCGTACATGCAGAAGGCGATCGTCGCGATCGAGGACTCGCGCTTCTACGAGCACGGGGCGATCGACCTCAAGGGCGTGCTGCGCGCGATCAACCGCAACGCCCAGTCGGGCGGCGTCTCCGAGGGCGCGTCCACGCTCACGCAGCAGTACGTGAAGAACGTCTTCGTCGAGGAGGCCGGTGACGACCCCGAGAAGGTCGCCCAGGCCACCCAGCAGACCATCGGCCGCAAGGTGCGCGAACTGAAGTACGCGATCCAGGTCGAGGAGGAGCTGGGGAAGAAGAAGATCCTCGAGAACTACCTCAACATCACCTTCTTCGGCCAGCAGGCCTACGGCATCGAGGCGGCGGCCCAGCGCTACTTCTCCAAGCCCGCCGCCGACCTCAAGCTGGAGGAGGCCGCGATGATGGCCGGCCTCGTCCAGTCGCCGAGCCGCTACGACCCGGTCAACGACCTGGAGGAAGCCACCAAGCGTCGCAACGTGGTGCTCCAGCGGATGGCCGACGTGAAGGACATCAGCCAGGCGGAGGCGGACCGCGCGAAGGCCGCGCCGATCAAGCTGAAGGTGAAGTCCCCGAAGAACGGCTGCATCACCGCCGTCGACGGATCCGGCTTCTTCTGCGACTACGTGCGCAAGACGATCCTCAACGACCCGGTCTTCGGCAAGACGGTCGAGGAGCGGCAGAAGCTGTGGAACCTGGGCGGCCTGACCGTCCGGACCACGCTCGACCCGCGCGCCCAGGAGGCGGCCAACGAGGCCGCCGTCGCCCATGTCAACGAGGACGACAAGGTCGCCGCGTCGGTCGTCCAGGTCCAGCCGGGCAGCGGCAAGATCCTGTCGATGGGTCAATCGCGGCCGTACGGTCTCGACCAGAAGCAGCACCAGACCACGCTCAACCTGGCCGTCGGCAGCAAGATGGGCGGCACGACGTACGGCTTCCAGGTCGGCTCGACCTTCAAGCCGATCACGGCCGCGGCCGCCCTGGAGAAGGGGCTGAGCCCCGCGCAGAGCTTCTCCTCCGGCTACCAGATCAACGTTCCGGAGAACTCGTTCACGCGCTGCGACGGCAAGCCGGCCGGGTACGCCAACTGGGAAGTCAACAACGAGCTCAAGTCCGAGACCGGCACCTGGGACATGACGAGCGCGCTCGGCAAGTCCATCAACACGTACTTCGCCAAGCTGGAGCAGATGGCCGGCCTGTGCGAGACGATCACGATGGCGAAGAACGTCGGGTACGAGCGGGAGCTCGGCAAGAAGGTCAAGGAAAGCCCCTCGATCACGCTCGGCTCCATCGAGGCCACCCCGCTGGACATGGCGGCCGTCTACGCCACGTTCGCCAACCGCGGCACGTACTGCACCCCGATCGCCATCGAGTCGATCAAGACGGCCGACGGCAAGCAGCTGAAGGTTCCTCAGACCGAGTGCTCGCGGGCCATGAGCGAGCGGACCGCCGACACGGTCAACCAGATGCTGAAGGGCGTCGTCGAGGACGGCACCGGTACGAAGGCGGGTCTGAGCGACCGCGACAACGCGGGCAAGACGGGTACGACGAACGACCGCAAGGACGCCTGGTTCGTGGGGTACACGCCGAACCTGTCCACGGCCGTCTGGGTCGGTGACGACATCGGCGAGAAGGTGTCGATGTTCGACATCACCATCGGCGGCCAGTACTACCCGAAGGTCTGCGGTGGCTGCCTCCCCGGTCCGATCTGGAAGATCGCGATGAGGGGGGCGATGGACGCCTCCGAGACGTCGAGGTTCGCCCCCATCTCCGTACCGCGCGGCGAGAAGCCCGAGGACAAGGAGAAGGACAAGCCCGCCGGCGACAACAAGCCGGGCAAGCCCGAGAAGCCGGGCGACCGACCCGACTTCGGCATCACGATCCCGCCGGACCTGATCGGCGGCGGAAACGGCCGGGGCGGCAACGGCAACGGTGGCGGCCGGTAAGCAGATCCGACGGAGGGCGCCTCCCGCGCGGCGGGGGGCGCCCTCAGTCGTACGTACGGCCCTCGGGGGCTCGGGGCCGCGGTCTCGGCGGCCCGCGGGTTCAGGCGACTCGGGGCCCGCGGGCTCACGTGGCTCGGCAGGCCCGCGGGCTCGGGAGGCTCGGTGAGTCCTTGGGGCGGCGGGGTCAGCCGGCGAGGAGCTTCTTCACCGCGGCCGCCACGCGACCGCCCTCCGCCTGCCCGGCGACCTTCGGGTTCACGATCTTCATGACGGCGCCCATGGCGCGCGGGCCCTCGGCGCCGGCGGCCTTGGCCTCGGCGACGGCGGCGGCGACGATCTGCTCCAGCTCCGCGTCGTCGAGCTGCTTCGGCAGGTACGCGTCGAGGAGGACGCCCTCCGCCTTCTCCCGCTCGGCGGACTCGGCGCGGCCGCCCTGAGCGAAGGCCTCCGCCGCCTCACGGCGCTTCTTCGCCTCGCGGGCGATCACCTTCTGCACCTCGTCGTCGGAGAGCTCGCGCTTGGTCGTGCCCGAGACCTCCTCCTTGGTGATCGCGGTGAGGGTGAGCCGGAGCGTCGAGGAGCGCAGCTCGTCGCGCTCCTTGATGGCGGCGTTGAGGTCGTCCTGAAGCTTGGCCTTGAGCGTGGTCATGCCCCAAGTGTGTCAGGTGCCCCGCCCCACCCGCCCGCGCATTTCCGCCCATCGGGTCTGCGACGATGGGGGGATGCGCGCACGGTACGGGATCCCCCTGAAGATCACGGCAGGTCTCACGGCGACGGCCGCGGCCGGAATCGTCTACGCAGCGGGCTTCGAGGCCCGCTCGTTCCGGCTGCGCCGGGCGACGGTCCCGGTGCTCCCGCGCGGGATGCGGGACCTGCGGGTCCTTCAGGTCTCCGACATCCACATGGTGTGCGGCCAACGCAAGAAGCGGGCGTGGCTGCAGAAGCTCGCGGGGCTGCGCCCGGACTTCGTCGTGAACACCGGCGACAACCTCTCGGACACGGACGCGGTGCCGGAGGTCCTGGACGCGCTCGGCCCGCTGATGGAGTACCCGGGCGTGTACGTCTTCGGCTCCAACGACTACTACGGGCCCCGGCTGCGCAACCCCGCGCGCTACCTCATGGAGAAGGCCCAGGGGCGCCACGGCCTGAACGGCAACAAGCCGGCGGTGGGCGCGGTCCACAACCCGTGGGAGGGCATCCGGGACGCCTTCGACGAGGCGGGCTGGGTGAACCTGACCAACACGCGCGGCCGGCTGAAGCTGCCCGGCGACCTGGACCTGGCGTTCACCGGACTGGACGACCCGCACATCAAGCGGGACCGGTACGAGCAGGTGGCCGGCGGCCCGGACGCGACGGCGGACTTCTCGATGGGCGTGGTGCACGCCCCGTACCTGCGGACGCTGGACGCGTTCACGGCGGACGGCTACGAGCTGATCCTCGCCGGGCACACGCACGGCGGTCAGCTGCGCGTCCCCTTCTACGGCGCGCTGGTGACCAACTGCGACCTGGACACGGACCGGGCGAGGGGCCTGTCGACGCACACGGTGACGGGGCGGACCTCGTACCTGCACGTCTCGGCGGGGTGCGGCACGAACCGGTTCACGCCGGTCCGGTTCGCCTGCCCGCCGGAGGCGACACTCCTGACGCTGACCGCACGCGACTGAGCGGGCTTCCCCCACGCGGCTTTACGGTGGGGGGATGCTCACGCCGAACTCAGCCGCGGCCGCAGCAGCCGTGCCCGCCTCCGCCGTCATACCCACCGTCCGTCGTCCCCTCGCGGCAGTCCTGCGCGGCCTGATCGCGCTCGCGGCGGCGACGGGCGTGGTGATCGAGTGCGTCCTCGGGAGCGTGCCGGTCGTCCTGAGCTACTTCACGATCTGGTCGAACATCGCGGTCGCGGTGGTCTTCGCGCTGTCGGCCCGCCGCGCCTGGACCGGCCGACCGCCGCTGCCGGCGCTGTGGACGGGCGGGGTGCTGCTGTGCATCTCGGTGGTGGGGCTGGTCTTCCACTTCGTCCTGGCGAACGGGTCGAGCGAGTTCAACGTGGCGGCGGAGATCGCCGAGCTCACGGGCGGGAAGGCGGTCGCCAACCAGCTCCTGCACACCGTGACCCCGGTGGGCGCGGTCCTCGACTGGCTCCTCCTCATGCTCCCCGGTGCCCTCCGGTGGCGCCACGCGGCCCAGTGGCTCGCGGCCCCGGCGGCGTACCTGGTCTTCGCCCTGATCCGCGGCGCCCTCCTCTCCCCGGACGCCCCGACGCGCTACACGTACCCCTTCATCGACGTCGCCCGCTACGGCTACACCGGCGTGGCCGTGAACGCCCTGGTCCTGGGCGCCGCCTTCTACGCCCTGGGCCTCGCGATCGTCACCCTGGACCGCGTCCGACCTGCGGTGAGGCGCCGCGAAAACCGGATTTCGTCTCAGGGCGCGGGTGGGCTAAAGTAATCGATGTCGCCGCGACGTGAAGAACAGCGCAGTGACATCGGGGTGTAGCGCAGCTTGGCAGCGCGCTTCGTTCGGGACGAAGAGGTCGTGGGTTCAAATCCCGCCACCCCGACAGCTGAAACACCAGGTCAGGGGCCTGATCCGCGAGAGCGGGTCGGGCCCCTGTCCGTGTTTGGGCCTGGTGTCCAGGGGACGGGCCGTGTGTGGGAAGTCGATCAAGCGGCTCTACGCTGTTACGGCATCGGTGCCGGACGGCGGAGGACGGCGACGCGTGCTGTCAGGTTGTCGACCGTCGAAAGGCTGGGTCTCAGGTGCTGGTCGCGGACCGATATCGGCTTCATGTGTGTGTCGGCCGTGGTGGCATGGGAGAGGTGTGGCAGGCCACCGACGAGGTGCTCGGGCGGGCCGTGGCCGTGAAGTTGATGCTGGGGCACGAGACCGATCCTTCCGCCGGTGAGCGGTTCCGGCTGGAGGCGCAGACCGCCGCGCGGCTGAGTCATCCCCATGTCGTCGGCGTCTTCGACTTCGGTACGTGGGACGGGAAGTTGTACCTCGTCATGGAGTTGGTCGAAGGGAGCAGCCTCGCCTCCGAGCCGGGGGCGCCGCCCCTGGTGCTGCCGGCCGAGCGGGTGGCCGTCGTGGCCGCGCATGCCGCCGCCGGGCTCGCCGCCGCGCATCGGGAGGGCGTCGTGCACCGGGACATCAAGCCCGGGAACCTGCTGCTCGACGGGGACGGGACCGTGAAGCTCGCGGACTTCGGGATCGCCCGGTTCGTCGACGACCCGTCCGCCGCGCTCACGACCACGGGGCAGATCGTCGGCACCGGCCTCTACCTCGCCCCCGAGCGGGCCCTCGGCCGGGCCGCCTCGCCGGCCTCCGACGTGTACTCGCTCGGCTGCGTGCTGTACCAACTCCTCACCGGGCGGCCCCCGTTCCAGGGCGACACCGCCACGTCCCTGCTGTACCAGCACATCGACACGCCGCCCGCGCCGCCCCGGCAGCTCGGGGTGGGGCTGCCCGCCGCGTTCGAGGGGTACCTCCTCCGCATGCTGGCGAAGGAGCCCGAGCAGAGACCCCCGGCCCAGGACATCGCGGACTGGTTCACCTCGGGGGCCTGGCGTGAACACGCGCAGCCTCAGTCCGTGGCCCGGCCCCTCTCCCGGCCGGCGTCCCGGCCCACCGCACGGCCCGTCCCCAGGCCCGGCTCCAGGACCGCCGCGCGGCCCGCGCCCCGGCCCACCGCACGGCCCGCCTCCCGGCCCTCTGCGCGGCCCGCCTCCCCGCCCAGGAGCGGTGGGGCTCCTCGGCGTCAGGATCGCCGGGCGGAGAGCGGCCTCGCGGCCCTCTCCCGGCGGCGGCCCCGCAAGACCGCCGCCGTCGCCGGCGGCATCGCCTTCGTCGTCTTCCTCCTCATCGGCATGGCCTGGCTGTCATGACCCGAACGGGGTCCGCCGGGTGGCCCGGCGCGGTGCGGTCCGGTCCCCTGGGGACATGCACCCCCTTCGGACAGCCGCCGAGGCGGCGACCACCGTTCCCGCCGATGTCGTCTCCGACTCCGGACCGTCCGTCCTCGCCCTAGGGCTCGGCGCCGCAGCCGTCGCGGGAGCCATCGGCACCGCCGTCGTCCGCAGCCGGCTGTCGAAGACCGTCGAGGGATCGTCCGACGGGACGCCCGGGGGCGGATCTCCGTCGGACCGGCCTCGCGACTGAGCGCTTCGTCGAGCCCGTCGTCGAGCCCGCTCTCGAGCCTCCGTCCGACGGGTAGTCAGGATAAGTAGGTGGGCGGCGCGTTCCGCCGTGCATGGCGGTCCCGACGGCGTGACCCGGACGGAGTGGGTGCCCAGGGGTGGCGGGCCGGTCGTTCGGGAGTTATCCACAGGCTGCGGACGAGGGCGACGGAATGTCCGCCGTTCGGAGCATGATGGGGGGCATGACCGAGAGCAACGAGATCACCGACATCCCCGCCTGGGAACAGCGATTCCGGGCCCCCCGCGTGTCCCTGCCCGAGTGGGCCGAGGAGGCGCCCGATCGTTCGCTGTTCGTGTCCAACGCGACGGGGACGTACGAGCTGTACGCGTGGGACCGGGCGACCGGCGCCCAGCGGCAGGTCACGGACCGGCCGAACGGGACGACGGACGGCACGCTGTCGCCGGACGGGCAGTGGATCTGGTGGTTCTCGGACAAGGACGGGGACGAGTTCGGGGTCTGGATGCGCCAGCCGTTCGAGGGCGGCGCGGACGAGCCCGCGGTGCCCGGGCTCGCGCCCTCCTATCCGGCGGGGCTCACGATCGGCCGGGACGGCACGGTGGTCGTCGGCCGCTCGACGGACGAGGAGGGCTCCACGATCCATCTCGTACGGGGCGGGGCGGCTCCCGTCGAGATCTACCGGCACCCGGAGTCGGCGGGGGTGGGCGACCTCTCGCACGACGGTTCGCTGCTCGTGATCGAGCACACCGAGCACGGCGACGCGATGCACGAGGCCCTGCGGGTGCTGCGCACCGAGGACTACGCGGTGGTGGCCGAGCTGGACGACTCCAAGGGCGGCACGAAGGAGCTGGGGCTCTCCGTGCTGGGCTTCGCGCCCGTGGACGGGGACACGCGGCTGCTCGTCGGGCACCAGCGGCGGGGCCGCTGGGAGCCGATGCTCTGGGACGTGGCGACGGGCCAGGAGACCGACCTCCGCCTCGACCTGCCGGGCGACGTCTCGGCGGAGTGGTACGTGGACGGCACGGGCCTGCTGATCGTGCACAGCTTCGAGGCGCGCAGCGAGCTGTGGCGGTACGACATCGCGACGGGCGCCCTGGTGCGGGTGGAGACCCCGGCCGGGTCGGTGTCGGACGCCACGGCCCGCCCCGACGGCACCGTGGAGTACCTCTGGTCCTCGGCCGCCGAGCCGGCGCGGGTGCGCTCGACGGACGGCGGGGTCGTCCTCGACGCTCCGGGCCCGCGGGCGCCCGGTTCGGTGCCGGTCGAGGACGTGTGGGTGGAGGGCCCGGGCGGCCGGATCCACGCCCTCGTGCAGCGGCCGCTGGAGGGCGAGGGGCCGTTCCCGACGATCTTCGAGGTGCACGGCGGCCCCACCTGGCACGACAGCGACGCCTTCGCCTCGGGCCCGGCCGCCTGGCTCGACCACGGGTACGCGGTGGTCCGGGTCAACTACCGCGGCTCGACCGGTTACGGCCGGGAGTGGACGGACGCGCTCAAGCACCGCGTCGGTCTGATCGAGCTGGAGGACATCGCGGCGGTCCGCGCGTGGGCGGTGGAATCCGGGCTCGCCGACCCGTCGAAGCTGGTCCTGGCGGGCGGCTCCTGGGGCGGGTATCTCACGCTGCTCGGGCTCGGCACGCAGCCGGAGGCCTGGTCGGTGGGGCTGGCCGCCGTCCCGGTCGCCGACTACGTGACGGCGTACGCGGACGAGATGGAGGCCCTGAAGGCGCTGGACCGGACGCTGTTCGGCGGCTCGCCGGAGGAGGTGCCGGACCGGTTCGAGGCCTCGTCCCCGCTGACGTACGTGGACAAGGTCACGGCCCCGGTGTACATCTCGGCGGGCGTCAACGACCCTCGGTGCCCGATCCGCCAGATCGACAACTACGTGGACCGGCTCGCCGCCCGGGGCGCGGTCCACGAGGTGTACCGGTACGACGCGGGGCACGGCTCCCTGGTGGTGGAGGAGCGGATCAAGCAGGTCCGCCAGGAGCTCGCCTTCGCCGCGCGTCACCTGGGGACCCGACCGGTCGGGGGGTGAGGCGGCTGCGTACCGTGGAGGGGTGTACCGGTTCCTGAGAACGCCCCGCTGGTGGGGGATCAACGTCTTCGTCCTGTTGGCGATCCCGTTCTGCCTCTTCATGGGGACGTGGCAGATGGGCAAGTTCGAGGACCGCGTCGACTCCCACCGGGAGGCGGAGCGGGCCCCGGACCCGGGCACGCTCCGGACCGAACCGCTGGACGCGCTGCTGCCGGTGGACAAGGAGACCTCGGGCCGGCACGCGGAGGCGAGCGGCCGGTACGGGGAGCAGTTCCTGGTGCCGGGCCGTGAGCTGGACGGGCGCGCGGGCGCGTACGTCCTGACGATGCTGAAGACCGACGGCGGCAAGTCCCTGCCGGTGGTACGGGGCTGGCTGCCGGCCGGTGCGAAGGCGCCGGCCCCGCCGACGGGCGAGGTCACCGTGGTCGGCGCGCTCCAGGCGTCCGAGACCACGGGGACGAAGGGCGTCCACGCGGCGGGCGGCCTCCCGGAGGGCCAGCTCGCCATGATCAGCGCGGGCTCCCTCGTCAACGTGGTCCCCGACGAGGTCTACGACGCCTGGGTCACGCTGACGGACTCGCCCGCCGGGCTGACCCCCGTCCCGGCGGCGGCCGCGGCGGGCACGTCGCTGGACCTGAAGGCGTTCCAGAACCTCGGCTACACGGCGGAGTGGTTCGTCTTCGCGGGGTTCGTCGTCTTCATGTGGTTCCGCCTGCTCCGCCGCGAGGCGGAGGCCCAGCGCGACGAGGCGCTGGGCCTGTAGCGAGGGCCGCCCCTGTAGCGAGGGCCGCCAGGGCGGCAGGGCCGCAGGGGCCCGCTACGACGCGTCCAGGACGCCTGTGCGGTAGATGGTGCCCGCGCACGCGTTGGGGATCGTCGTGGCCGCCAGCGGGCCGCCCGGTTCGGCGGTGTGGCTGATCGCGACGCTGCCGTCGGCGGGCGTCCCGTCCCTGACGAGCTGCGGTGCGGTGCCCTCGCCGTCGGCGCGTGCCCCGTCCGTGACGAGCTGCGGTGCCGTGCCGTCGGTCGTGTCACCGCCCGTGCCGGTCGAGCCGCCGGCCCCCGCCGAAGCGCTCTCGCCGTCCTTCGACGGAGTCGGGGTGGGCGTCGGTGTCGGCGTCGGGGTGGGCTCCGGGTCCGGGCCGGGGTCGGGGTCCGGGGGTGTGCCCGTGGTCGGGCAGGTCGACGCGGGGACCCAGGCGAACTTCACCTCGTAGGCGTTGTCCGGCTTGAGGACCAGCGTGGGCGACTCCTGCGAGGGGTCGGGCAGCCCGCTCGCCGCGTCCCCGGCCGTGTGCGCGACGATCGTGATCTTGGACGGGTCCGCCGCCCCGAGCGCCTGGAAGCCGACGCTGCCGCCGCCGGTGACCACGCACTCCTTGCCGGAGACGTTGGCGATGCGGAACGTGCCGTAGACCTTCCCCTCGGCGTCGGGCCCGCCCGCGTATGCGGAGCCGACGCCCAGCTGGTCGGCCTGGCAGGCCGGGAGGGACCCCGTCGGCGACTGCGAGCCGCCGCCCGTGGTGCCGTTCGCGCCGTCCTGCTCGTGCGCTCCGCCCGCGCCGGCGCCCTGGCTCGGAGCGGCGGTGCTCGACTCGCCGGCGCCCTGCCCGCCGCCCTCGACCCCGGTCTCGGAGCCGGTGCCGCCCTGCGCCTCCTCGCCGTGCCCGGCGTTGACGGCCTGGTCGGCGGTGATGCCGTCGGAGCTGGCGACGTGCACGAAGGCGGGCACGGCCGTGCCGAGCAGCACGGCGGCCGCGGCGAATCCGACGACGGCCTGGCGCTTGCGGGTGCGCCGCGCGGGTACGGCCAGGCGCAGGTGGTCGAGGGCTCCGTCGGAGGGCTGGAGGTCGCCCACGGCGCCGTGCAGCAGCCGTCGCAGCGCCAGTTCGTCGCCGTCGAAGAGGTCGTCGTGGCCGTCGGCCCGCTCGTTGTCCGGCCCGTCGTTCACAATCCTGTGTCCCATGTCGTCGCGTTCGCGTTCACCGTCGGGGCCGCGCGGGGGCAGCCCGCTCGTACCACCGGAACTCGTGCCACCGGAACTCGTACCGCCGGAGCTCATGCCGTCGCCTCCATCGCGACGCGCAGCGCCGCGATGCCACGCGAGCCGTACGCCTTCACCGACCCCAGGGATATCCCGAGGGTCTCGGCCACCTGGGCCTCCGTCATGTCCGCGAAGTACCGCAGGACCAGCACCTCACGCTGCCGCCGCTGGAGTCCGCGCATCGCCTTGATCAGCGCGTCCCGCTCCAGCTGGTCGTAGGCGCCCTCCTCCGCGCTCGCCATGTCCGGCATCGGCTTGGACAGCAGCTTGAGCCCGAGGATGCGGCGGCGCAGCGCCGAGCGGGAGAGGTTGACGACCGTCTGACGCAGATAGGCCAGGGTCTTCTCCGGGTCCCGGACCCGTTTGCGCGCGGAGTGGACGCGGATGAACGCCTCCTGGACCACGTCCTCGCAGGAGGCGGTGTCGTCGAGGAGCAGCGCGGCGAGTCCGAGCAGCGAGCGGTAGTGCGCCCGGTAGGTCTCGGTCAGGTGATCGACGGTCGTACCCGCGGACACGACGCCTTCAGTGCTCTCGCGGGGCGAGGGAATGCCGTTCACACCGGCCGTCCGTGTCCCCGCGGGCATGGGTGCGATCACCGGCATGCCGCCGGCCGGACGCGGCCGCCGGAGCGGGCGCACCACAGGGACGCCGCTGCCCGGGGCGTAGCCGGCGCGTGCGGGAACCGTGAGCGTGCCGCGGAGCGGGACGACCGCCGCGATGTCGAGAACCTCTGCCACGCCTGTTGGACACGCTTCCCCCCGTCAGGGTTGTACGAGTACGGCACCGTTCTCGACGGTGCACCAATTGCCCTCATGCGTACCCGTTCTTCCCCAATGCCCCGTATTCACGGCACGTCTCGCGACCCACCACATCGGTGCGCATGGAGACGCCCGTGGCCCAACTACCGGTTGCGGTACGTGTGAAGAGCATCGTCCGACATGCCGTCACCCCAGTTCAAGGGGCATCTGGAGCCGACTTGCTCACAGGTCGTTCACAGATCCTACAAAGTCGAACGATCAGTCGTCGCCGATTTCCGGACGCTCCGGACCCTCCGGGCGAATGATCGACTCGGCGATCTGCACGGCGTTCAGCGCCGCGCCCTTGCGCAGGTTGTCGCCGCAGACGAAGAACTCCAGCGTCCGCTCGTCGTCCATCGACCGGCGCACCCGCCCGACCCAGACCGGGTCCGTGCCCACGACGTCGGCGGGCGTGGGGAAGTCGCCCGAGGCCGGATCGTCGAAGAGCACCACGCCCGGCGAGGTCGCCAGGATCTCGTGCGCCCGCCCGACGCTCACCGGCCGCTCGAACCGCGCGTGCACGGAGACCGAGTGCGCGGTCACCACCGGGACGCGGACGCAGGTCGCGGCGACGGGCAGCCCGGGAAGGTCGAGGATCTTGCGGGTCTCCTCGCGCAGCGCCAGCTCCTCGGAGGACCAGCCGTCCGCCGTCAGGGCTCCGGACCAGGGCACCACGTTGAGCGCGACCGGGCCGGGGAAGGGGCCGGTGTCGTCGCCGACGGCCCGCCGGACGTCACCGGGGTGCGTGCCCAGCTCGGTCCCGGCCACCAGCGAGAGCTGCGCGCGCAGCGCGGCGACGCCCGCCTGCCCGCTGCCGCTCGCGGCCTGCTGAGCGGTCACCACGAGTTCGCCGAGCCCGAACTCGGCGTGCAGGGCGCCCACGGCGACGATCAGCGCCAGCGTGGAGCAGCCGGGGCTCGCGACGATGCCCCGGGGCCGTACGCGTACGGAGTGGGGATTGATCTCGGGGACCACCAGCGGCACGTCCGGGTCCGCCCGGAAGGCGGCGGAGGTGTCCACCACGACCGCGCCCTTGGCGGCGGCGATCGGCGCCCATTGCGCCGCGATGTCCTCGGGCACCAGGAAGAGGGCGAGGTCGACGCCCTCCAGTGCCTCCTCGCTCAGGGCGAGGACCTCGGTCTCCTCCCCCCGTACGGCCAGCTTGGCGCCGGCCGAGCGGGGAGAGGCGACGAGTCGGATCTCGCCCCAGACGTCCGCGTGCTGCGTGAGCATCTGGAGCATGACCGCACCGACGGCTCCGGTCGCACCGACGACCGCGAGCGTCGGCTTACGGGTCATCGTCCGGTGCCTCCGTAGACGACGGCCTCGTCGGAGTCGCTGTCCAGGCCGAAGGCGGTGTGGACGGCGCGCACGGCCTCGTTGACGTCGTCGGCGCGGGTGACGACCGAGATGCGGATCTCGGAGGTCGAGATCAGCTCGATGTTCACACCCGCGTCCGACAGCGCGCGGAAGAAGTCGGCGGTGACGCCCGGGTTGGTCTTCATACCGGCACCGACCAGCGAGATCTTGCCGATCTGGTCGTCGTAGCGCAGCGAGTCGAAGCCGATCAGGTTCTTCGTCCGCTCCAGGGCGTCGATGGCCTTGCGGCCCTCGGCCTTGGGGAGGGTGAAGGAGATGTCCGTCAGACCGGTCGACGCCGCCGACACGTTCTGGACGATCATGTCGATGTTGATCTCGGCGTCCGCGACGGCGCGGAAGATGGCCGCGGCCTCGCCCGGCTTGTCCGGCACGCCGACGACGGTGATCTTCGCCTCGGAGGTGTCGTGGGCGACGCCCGAGATGATGGCCTGCTCCACCTTGCGGTCCCCTTGCGGCTCGTTGCTGACCCAGGTGCCCTGCAGCCCCGAGAAGGACGAGCGGACGTGGATCGGGATGTTGTAACGACGTGCGTACTCGACGCAGCGGTGCAGCAGCACCTTGGAGCCGGAGGCGGCGAGCTCCAGCATGTCCTCGAAGGAGATCCAGTCGATCTTCTTCGCCTTCTTCACCACGCGCGGGTCGGCCGTGAAGACGCCGTCGACGTCGGTGTAGATCTCACAGACCTCGGCGTCGAGCGCGGCGGCCAGCGCGACGGCGGTCGTGTCCGAGCCGCCGCGGCCGAGCGTGGTGATGTCCTTCTTGTCCTGGGACACACCCTGGAAGCCCGCGACGATGGCGATGTTGCCCTCGTCGAGGGCGGTACGGATCCGGCCCGGCGTGACATCGATGATGCGCGCTTTGTTGTGGACCGAGTCGGTGATGACGCCGGCCTGGCTGCCCGTGAACGACTGGGCCTCGTGGCCCAGGTTTTTGATCGCCATGGCCAGCAGGGCCATGGAGATCCGCTCTCCGGCGGTCAGCAGCATGTCGAACTCACGCCCGGCAGGCATCGGGGATACCTGCTCGGCGAGATCGATCAACTCGTCCGTCGTGTCGCCCATCGCGGAGACCACGACCACCACTTGGTGGCCGTTCTTCTTGGCTTCCACGATCCGCTTGGCGACGCGCTTGATGCCTTCGGCATCGGCAACGGAGGAGCCTCCGTACTTCTGCACGACAAGGCCCACGTGCGCTCCTCGCTCAGTCTCTGCCGCAGTCATTACTGCGGTCGGCTCAGTTTAACGAGCGGCCCGGAATCGCCGACCGTATATCGCATCCTGAGATGTCCCGCTCAGGACGTGATCACGACCGTGAAACCCGGGCCGCCCGTGGGAGACCGCATGCCCGGGAGGAGCGGGGGTACGCGGAGGTGTGCGCGGGCTCACACCTCCGGACCGCAGGTCACCAGTCGAACGCGCCCGGGAACCACCCCGGCGGCATGTGGTGCGCGGTCCACCCGCCCGGTGGCTGTACGTGCATCAGGTGGCTGGTGAACGGGTGGTCCTCACCCAGCGCCCGTACGGCGTCGTCGAACACCGCGTCGAACTCGGCCGCCGCCCGCTCGACCTCTCCCACCGCCTCGTACAGCCGGAGGAGATTCAGCCGGGAGGTCAGCGTGTCCGGGTGGTCGGGGCCGAGCAGTCGCCCCCGCTCGGCGAGGGTCCGCTCCTGAAGGGCGATCGCGTCCTCCAGACGACCGGCGTCCTGGTAGGCGATGCCGAGGTTGCTCCGTACCAGCAGCGTGTCCCGGTGGGCGGGCCCCAGCAGCCGTTCGAGCCCGGCGAGCGCCCCTTCGAGAAGCGTGACGGCGCCGTCCTTGTCGCCCAGGTGGCGCCGGGTGATCGCGAGCTTGCCCCGGGCGACGTGCGTCTCGGTCCGGTCCTCACCGAGCACGCGCTCCAGGTCGGCGACGACCCGCGCCTGAAGCTCGGCCGACCGCTCCAGGTCTCCTTGGATGCCCCAGCACTCGGAGAGGCTCTGACGACTGGCGGCCGTACGGGGATGGTCCGCGCCGAGCACCCGCTCCCGGCAGGCGACGGCCCGCTCGAACCAGCTCTCGGCCTCCCCCAGGTCCCTGGCCGACACCAGGAACTGGGCCCCCCGGTCCACCAGCTCGGCCGTGGTCGCCGTGTCGGCCGCCGGGTCGACATGCCCGAGATGGGCCTCGACGTGCGGGAACAGCTCGCGCCACGCCTTCCACTCCGCCCGGTCGTCCGTGCCCCGGGGCACGGCTGCCGTCAGCACCTCCTCCGCGAGGAGGCGGGCCGCGTCGATGTCCTCGGCACAACGGTGCGGATCGCTCGCATCCGCCGTACGCGCGACGGCCTGCACGAGCCGGTGTACGGAGACGGCGCCGTCCTCGTGCAGCGTCACCATGCTGTGCGCGGCGAGCCGCCCGACGGCGCGGCGCACGAGCGGCGGCCGGCCGAGCCGGTCGAGCAGGTGCCGCGGGATCCTGTCGGGCCCCCACCATGCGAGGACCCGCAGGAGGGTGCCGGTGAGTGGATCGGCGGCGACGAGCCGGTCGAGGGTGAGCCGCCAGGTCCGGGCAACGGCCTGTTCCCCGTCGCCGTGCGTCTCGTACAGCTCCCCCGGGTACTGCCCCAGTTCGTCGAGGTACTCGCCCGGTGTGGTCCGGGTCTCGGCGCAGTAGGCGGCTGCCTGGGCGACGGCGAGCGGCAGGTGGCCCAGGGTCGCGCAGAGGGTCCTCGCACGGAGGGCGTCGGTCGGCCCCAGACCGGTGACGACCTGCGTGAACATCGCGTACGAGTCGTCCTGGCCCGGCACGGTCAGGGCCAGGACCTCCGCACGGCCGTCCCAGCCGGCCGCTTGCCGGGTCGTGATCAGGATCCGGCCACCGCCCGGGGCGACTCGCGAGAGCAGCGGCTCGACGTCGGCCGCGTGGGTGACGTTGTCGAGGACGAGCAGCCACCCCTCGTGGGCGGCCAGCCACTGCAACGCCCGCTCCCGCAGGGCCTCCTGAGGGAGGACGTCGATCAGCACGGGCTGCATCGCCCCGGCGAGGGCGGCGAGCCCCGAGTCGAGATCGGCGCGGGTCTCGGCGGTGATCCACCAGGTGGGGTGATGAACCCCGGCGCGCAGGGTCGCCCAGTGGGCGGCGAGGGTGGACTTGCCGATGCCGCCGAGGCCGCGGAGGGCGGCGACACGATGCTCGTCGCCGTCGACGTGCGCGTCCAGCCAAGCCAGTTCGCGTTCACGGCCGACGAACCGCACGGCCTTCCGGGGGATGTTGACCAGTCCGTCCGGGCAGGCGGCCGGCGCGAGGGCTTCCGGCGGGAGCAGGACCGCGCGCTCGACCTGGGTGACGTAGTCCCCGGTCGCGACCCTGCCGATGTTCCCGCCGGCGGCGACGGCCCGGCCCCCGGAAGCCTCGACTCCCCGCTCGACCCCCGTCACGCGTCCCCCGTCGACACGCTCCCGATGTCCCCACCGGCGGCGACGGAACGGTCACCGGAGGCGGTTACGGGCCCGCGGGCGGAAGGCGGGGCGGGGTTCACCGCGGGCGCGGGCGCGGGGACGGGCGCAGGGTTCGGCGCGGGGGTCGTGCCGCTGCCCGTGGCCACGGACCCGATGTTCCCGCCCGCGGCGACGGCGCCGGCTCCCGAGGCGGTCACGCTCGGCGGGGGCGGTGACGTGGCCGCGCCCCGCCCGAACTGTCCCCACAGGGAGAGCCCGAGCCCGACGGCGGCGAGAACGGCCCCCATGACGCTCGCGATCTGGTCGGCCTTGCCGAGGTCGGCGAGGGCGACGGCGACGAGTGCGCCGATCCCGACGACACCGACACCAACACCGCTCCACAGAAGGGCCTTTGACCGACCCTGAGTCCCCGTTGCCATGCGTCCATGATGACAGCGCGGCCGCGGTGCAGTGCGGGCCTCAGGCCATCGCCTCCCGCACCAGCCGCGTCACCGTGCATTCCCCGAGCACCCGCATGCATTCTTCCAACAGCTCGGCTCCCAGGGCACGACCGCGATCCTCCTGTCCGCCCTGCCTGATTACCTGGACGGCGAGAAGACGCGACAGGAGGGTGTGGGCGGCGGAAGGGCCGTTGCGGCGCCGAGAGTCCTCGATCACTTCTTCCGCCACGGCGAGCGCACGCTCCGTCTCCCCGGTCAGCGAGAGCGCAACGATCAGGGCCCGCTTGATCGCGACTCCCAGGTCGGGATCCTCCGGCGACGCACGCTCGGCTTCGGCGGCGAGTTCCTCAAGCGCCGCCACTTCGACGGCCTCGCCGGAACGGGCCTGGAGCAGAGCAAACCGCGCCTGGATCGTGTGGGGATGCACGGGCCCCATGAGGTTGTGATATCGCACGACGTTCTCGGCGAGCAGTTCCTGCGCTCGCTTCGGTTCGCTCTTCCGCAGGACCCGGGCCAGGTGCTCGCGTGCTTCCAACGTAGAGGGATCGTCCGGCCCGAGGGCCCGCAGCCGCTCCTCAAAGCCATCCGTCAGAAGTTCGATGGCCCGTGTCCTGCTCCCTGCCATATCCATGGTCAGGGCAAGGTTCTGCACCGCGCGCAGCGTGTCCGGATGGTCCGGGCCGTGGATTCGGCGCAGAGAGTTCACCGCCCGCTCGCAGAGCGGTAGGGCCCGGCTCATGGCTGTGTCCACGCTGAAGAGCGCTCCCGCCAGCTGGAACAAGACCGCCGCCGCCGCAGTGTCCTCCGCCGGATCGGTGTGCCCGGCGAGCGCCTCCGCGTGCACGGCGACCTGGCGCTCCCCGCCAACCGGCACGAGAGAGTCGCCCAGGTGGAGCGCCTTCACGGCGAGCTCACGGACCTCGGCAGTCAGCGTCGCGTCCCCCGGGCCCACCCGTACCACCGCCTGCACCAGCCGGTGGACGGTCACCTCACCCTCCCGGAGCGTGATCATGCTGTGGGCGGCCAGCCGCCGCAGGGCCTCCGTGACCTCCAGACGCGTTCCCAACGGCTCAAGGAGCCAGCGCGGAATGCCCTCGGGCGCCCACCAGGCGATGATGCCGAGGATGGTGACCGCACGCGGGGTGTCCGCAAGGCGGCGGAGGGTCACCTGCCACACCCGCGCCAGCGTCCGCTCCGCCTCGCCGCCCTCCGCCGTCGCCGCGAACATCTCGGCGGGATAGGCGGCGACCAGTTCCAAGTACGTACGTGGCGTGATGCCGGCCTCCGCGCAGTACGCGGCCGCCTGCTTCAAGGCCAGCGGAAGGTAGCCCAACTCCTCGCACAGCGCACCGAGGCCGTCCTCGGCCTCGCACACGCCCGTGAACAGTTCCGCCGCTTCCCCCGGGCCCAGGACGTCCAGTGCCACCGTCCGGCCGAGGTCCTGCCAGCCGCTCGCCCGGCGGGACGTCACCAGGATCCGGCCGCCGTCGCCCGCCCGGGCCAGCAGGGGGCGCAGGTCCGCGGGGTCGGAGACGTTGTCCAGGACCAGGAGCCAGCCGTCGTTCGACGCCAGCCACTGCAAGGCCCGTTCCCGTAGGGCGTTCTCGGGCAGGACGCCCACCACGGACGGCTGCATCGCCCGCGCCAAGTCCGCGAGGCCCGCGTCCAGTTCCGCCGGTGTCTCGGCCGTGATCCACCAGACCACCGTGTGGTCGGCCACCCGGTCCGCCGCCCACCGCGCCGCCAGCGTCGACTTGCCGATGCCGCCCAAGCCGCAGATGGCCTGGAGGCCCGTGCCCTCGTCCAGCAACGTGAGTTCACGGGCGCGGCCCACGAACAGCTTCGTGCGCTCCGGGAGGTGGACCAGTCCCCCGGGGGAGAGCGTGAGTGCCTCCGCCGGCAGCACGACCCCGTGCTCGACCTGCGTGACGTAGTCGCCCGTGTTGACGCGGCCTATCGCCCCGCCGGCGGCCACGGATCGCGCGCCGGACGCCTCCGCTCCCCCCGTCATGGCAGTCGAAGCGCTACTTCTTCAGGCCCAGCCCCAGCGGACCCGCGATCTCCTCCGCCATCACGCGACCCGCCTCCTCCGCGAGGTCGTCCTCCGCCAGGTCCTCGTCCGTGTCCAGGCCGTCCAGGGCGGCCAGCGGCTGGTCGAGACGGACGTGGGCGACGAGGGACTGGAGGGCGCGGAGGGTCGCCGAGGCCGTCGGGCCCCAGTTGGAGAAGTACGAGAACTGCCACCACCACAGGGCCTCGCTCGTGCGGCCCGCGCGGTAGTGGGCCAGGCCGTGGCGGAGGTCGGTGATGATGTCGGCCAGGTTGTCGGAGATCCGGGCCGGTACGGGTGCCTTGCGCGGCTCGTACGGGTCGAAGACCTCGGAGAAGACGTCCACCGGGTCCAGCATCAGCGCGAAGCGCTCGCGCAGGTCGTCCACGTCCGGCTCCGGGCCCGTGTCGGGCTCGTAGCGCTCGTCCGGGAGGATGTCCTCGTGCGCGCCGAGACGGCCGCCCGCCAGCAGCAGTTGGGAGATCTCCAGGAGCAGGAAGGGCACCGCGCTGTCGGGCTCGTCGCCCTTGGCCACTTCCGTGGTCGCCACGATGAACGACTCGATCGAGTCGGCGATCTGGACCACGAAGTCGTCCGGGTCCTGCGTGATCGCGTGCAGTGTGGCGTCAGACATCGCGGGTGCCTCCTTCGAGCGCGGGCGCGGGCGCGCAGACCCTGTCGTCATACATCTAGCAGTCGCCGCCCCTCGAAGGCACGCCCCAGGGTGACCTCGTCGGCGTACTCCAGGTCACCGCCGACCGGCAGGCCGCTCGCCAGGCGCGTGACCTTGAGGCCCATGGGCTTGATCATCCGCGCCAGGTACGTCGCGGTGGCCTCGCCCTCCAGGTTCGGGTCGGTCGCCAGGATCAGCTCGGTGACCGTGCCGTCCGCGAGCCGCGCGAGCAGCTCCCGGATGCGCAGGTCGTCCGGTCCGACGCCCTCGATCGGGCTGATCGCGCCGCCGAGCACGTGGTAGCGGCCGCGGAACTCACGGGTCCGCTCGATCGCCACGACGTCCTTCGGCTCCTCGACCACGCAGATGACCGACAGGTCCCGGCGCGGGTCGCGGCAGATGTTGCACTGCTCCTGCTGCGCCACGTTGCCGCAGACCGCGCAGAACCGGACCTTCTCCTTGACCTCCAGGAGCGCGTGCGCGAGACGGCGTACGTCGGTCGGCTCGGCCTGGAGGATGTGGAAGGCGATCCGCTGGGCGCTCTTGGGACCGACGCCGGGCAGCCTGCCCAGTTCGTCGATGAGGTCCTGAACCACGCCTTCGTACAACGCGAGCGCCCTTCTCAGAAGTGCTTGTTTCTTACGGTAGTGGCTGCCGGGGCGCCTTAGAAGCCCAAGGCCGCGCCTCAGAAGCCCAGGCCCGGCATTCCGCCCAGGCCCTGCGCCAGCGGGCCCAGCTTCTGCTGCTGGAGCTGCTGCGCGTTGTCGTTGGCGGCCTTGACCGCGGCGACGACCAGGTCGGCCAGGGTCTCGGTGTCCTCCGGGTCGACCGCCTTGGGGTCGATCACCAGGCCGCGCAGTTCGCCCGAGCCGGTGACCGTGGCCGTCACCAGGCCGCCGCCCGCCTGGCCCTCGACCTCGGTCGCGGCGAGCTCCTCCTGGGCGCGCGCGAGATCCTGCTGCATCTTCTGGGCCTGCTGGAGGAGCTGCTGCATGTTGGGCTGGCCACCACCGGGAATCACGGTCACTCCTGGCTGTACGCCGGTATCCGGGGGACACCGGGACGACTGATGTTCGGTATGCCGAGCCTACGTGGTCCATGCCCGGCCTGCCGCCACAACTCTTTCGAGTGAGAAACTGCGGGCTCCTCTACCTGATCAAGACCCTCTTGCGGGCGGAAATCCCGGGATTCCGGGCCCACAGCCCACCATTCGGCGGTAGGAAGGGCAGGCACCACGTGCACCGCACGTCACAGAGCGCCACGCGCGCCTCGAGCGCTGAGCTGAACAGAGGAGTGCCCCGGTGAGCCAGCAGCCGGAGATGCAGCCGCCGCAGCCGCCCCCCGGGGAGCCTGGGCGACCGGGGCAGCAGCCCGGGGAGCCTGGGCCGTCCGCCGCGCGCCGCGACCTGACCGGGACGCCGTTCCCGCTCGGCGACTGGGGCGAGCCCGCGGAGCGCCTGGACGAGCTGTACCGCTGGGTCGAGTCCAACGCGCTGCGCACGGCGGAGTGGTACCTGTCCGACCGGGTCTGGAAGCGCCGCTGCGCCCGGGCCCTGCGGATCGGTACGGCCCTGGGCGTCATCGCGGGCGCCGCGCTGCCGCTGCTCGACCTGACCGACGTCGCGCCGGACGGGGCGGCGGGCTGGGGGTACCTGTCCCTGCTGCTCGGCGCCGCGTGCATGGCATGCGACCGGTACTTCGGGCTGACGTCCGGCTGGATAAGGGACGTGGCGACCGCACAGGCCGTGCAGCGCCGACTCCTGGCCCTCCAGTTCGACTGGGCGTCGGAGAGCGTACGGGAGGTCCTCGGGCCCACCGAGGGGACCGCCAGCGAGGCGGCGGAGCGGTGCCTGGGGGTGCTGCGCCGGTTCTCGGAGGACGTGACCGAGCTCGTACGGGCGGAGACGGCGGACTGGATGGTCGAGTTCCGCTCAGGCCCGGCGCCGCTGGCCCTGCAGGCGGTCGGCGGGAGCTCGCCGCGGCCCGAGGGCGGTCATCCCTCGTCCCGCTTCCCGCTCCCGCCGGGCACCCGCCCGAACATGCCGAGGCAGCGCCCGCCGGAGCCGCGCTGACCGTATGTACGGTAGGTACACAAGAAGGGCGCCCCCGCAGGGAGGCGCCCTTCCTCGTGTCGGTGGCGTCAGCTCAGGATGATCATCGAGCCCTGGCCGAGGCTCCGGGTCGCCGCCGCGTGCAGCCCGAGCCACACGTGGCGCTCCCGCGCGAACGGGCTGTCGTCGTACGCGATCGGCCTGGCCGGCTCCTCCAGGGAGGTCGGCCGCTCCGGCGGCAGCGGCGGGGCCGGCGGGTTGGCCGGGTCGATGCCGAGCGCGGGCGCGACGAACTCCAGCTCCCGCAGCAGCCCGTGGGAGGACCCCAGCGGGCCGCCGCCCTCCAGGAGTTCGTCGCTGGAGAGCGGAGCCGCGAAGTCCACGGGCACGTACGCCCCGGCGTGGTCGTAGTGCCAGACGAGGTGGGACTGCTGCGCGGCCGACTCGAACATCTCCAGGAGCTGTTCGTAGTCCCCGCCGAGCTCGCCGACCGGTTCGACGGGCAGGCCGCACAGCTGCAGCAGGTAGGCGCGGCGCAGGAAGTGCAGGGCGTCGTAGTCGAACCCGGCGACGGGCGCGACATCGCCGGAGAGCCCCGGCATGTAGGCGTACACGGGGACGGTCGGCAGACCGGACGCGGTCAGGACCTTGTCGTAGGCCGCGATCTCTTCGGCGAAGGGATTGTCGGGGCTGTGGCACAGCACGTCCACCAGCGGGACCAGCCACAGGTCACAGGCCAAGGGAGGCTCGCTCTCCGTCAGTTGCAGGGACGGCCAGGGTAGTCGGCACGGTCCGCGCCGCACACCCGGTGGTGACCTGCCCCTTCACGCCCCGCCCGACACCCGCGCCGGGCCTCCGGTCGGAAGGCCGGAAGGTCAGGCGGTCCGTGCCTCCAGGCGGTCGGCCCACTCCAAGGACTGCCGGTTGTACGCCCGTACGACCTCGGTCGCCGCGACCGGGTCGCCGAGGGTCAGCGCGTCGACGAGGTCGACGTGTCCGCTCCACAGCCAGCCGACGGGATCCCGGTCGGCGCGCAGGTACGGCACGGAGAAGACCCAGGCCTGGACGCGGAGCCGGTGCAGGAAGTCGGCGATGTAGTCGTTGTCGGAGACCAGCCGGGCCAGCTCGCGCCAGTAGCGGATGTCGTAGCCGATGAGGACGTCGAGGTCGCCGGCGCGGGCCGCGCGGGCCGCCGCCTCGCCCCGGCGCCGTACGGAGACGAGCGCGACGCCGCGCGCGACATCGGGTCCCGGTGGCTGCACGCCGGGGTCGTGGCGGCGGAAGATGCCGTCCACGACGAGCATGCGGGCCTCGACCATGCCGCGGTAGTCGGCGATCGAGAACTGGTGCACGCGGAAGCCGCGGTGCTGGTCGGAGTCGAGGAGCCCCTGCGCGGAGAGGTCGACCAGGGCCTCACGGACCGGTGTCGCCGAGACGCCGTACTGCTCGGCGATCTGCTTGACGGTGAACTCCTCACCCGGCTGCAGACGCCCCGCGAGCACCTCGTCACGGAGCGCGTCCGCGATCTGTCGCCGCAGGGTGTTGCGGGTGACAGCTCCGCTCGCGGGCATGTTGGTCGGCCCCCTCCGTCCGGCTGTGGACACCCTAGACCAGACGGAGGGCTCGGCTCCGTGACGATTCTTACGCCGCGTTCCTACGCCGCGTCGTGCGGCCGCGTTCCTACGCGGTGTGCTCGTCGGCCACGCTCAGCGCCGCGTCGAGGGCGGCGAGGCCCTCCTTGGCCTCCGCCTCGGTGACGTTGCAGGCGGGGACGGCGTGGGTGCGGTTCATGTTGATGAAGGGCCACAGGCCGTGCTTCTTGGCCGCCGCGCCGAAGGCCGCCATCGGGGCGTTGGCCTCGCCCGTCGCGTTGTACGGGACGAGCGGCTCGCGGGTCTCCTTGTTCTTGACCAGGTCGAGCGCCCAGAACGTGCCCATGCCGCGGACCTCGCCGACGGACGGGTGGCGCTCGGCGAGCTCGCGCAGGCCGGGGCCGAGGACGGTCTCGCCGATGTGGGCGGAGTGCTCGACGACCTTCTCGTCCTCCATGACCTCGATGGTCGCGACGGCGGCGGCGCAGGCGAGCGGGTGGCCGGAGTAGGTCAGTCCGCCGGGGTAGGGCCGCTTGTCGAAGGTGGCGGCGATCTCCGCGCTGATCGCGACGCCGCCGAGGGGCACGTAACCGGAGTTCACGCCCTTGGCGAAGGTCATCAGGTCCGGCACGACGTCGAAGTGCTCGGCGGCGAACCACTTGCCGGTGCGGCCGAAGCCGGCCATGACCTCGTCGAGGACGAAGACGATGCCGTACTTGTCACAGATCGCGCGGACGCCGGCGAGGTAGCCGGGCGGCGGGGTCATGATGCCGGCGGTGCCCGGGACGGTCTCCAGGATGATCGCGGCGATCGTGCCCGGTCCCTCGAAGGCGATGGTGTCCTCGAGGTGGGCGAGGGCGCGCTCGCACTCCTGCGCCTCGGTCTCGGCGTAGAACGGCGAGCGGTAGAGGAACGGCGCCCAGAAGCGCACGACGCCCGCGGAGCCCGTGTCGGAGGCCCAGCGGCGCGGGTCGCCGGTCAGGTTGATCGCGGTGGAGGTGGCGCCGTGGTACGAGCGGAAGGCGGAGAGCACCTTGTGGCGGCCCGTGTGCAGACGGGCCATCCGTACGGCGTTCTCGACGGCCTCGGCGCCGCCGTTGGTGAAGAAGATCTTGTCCAGGTCGCCGGGGGTGCGCTCGGCGATGAGGCGTGCGGCCTCGGAGCGTACGTCGATGGCGAAGGCGGGCGCGAAGGTGGTGAGCTTCGCGGCCTGCTCCTGGATGGCGGCGACCACGCGGGGGTGCTGGTAGCCGATGTTGGTGTAGACGAGGCCGCTGGTGAAGTCGAGGTAGCGGTTGCCGTCGTAGTCCCAGAAGTACGAGCCCTCGGCGCCGGCGACGGCGAGCGGGTCGATCAGGCCCTGGGCGGACCAGGAGTGGAACACGTGCGCGCGGTCTGCGGCCTTCACGGCCGCGCCGGCCTGGGGATCGGGTACGACATGAGGGGTCATGCGTCCAGGGTAAGGACGCGCAGGTCGGAGCGGCCATGACCATCTTGTCCACCGAGACCGGGGGGGACGCGACAGGTTGCGGGGGCGGGGTGCCGGAACCTGTCATTGACAGCATCCTGTCGGCATGACAGCCTACTGTCATAAAGCACGGCACCGACACAAGCTGGAGGCCCCGAAATGCCCCGCACCGTTCACCTCGCCGTCTACGACACCCTCGCCGACTGGGAGACCGGGCACGCCACCGCCTGGCTCGCCCGGTCCGGGTTCAGCGTCAGGACCGTCGGGGTCGCCGCCGACAAGGCCGTGACCACGATCGGCGGGACGCGGATCCTGCCCGACCTCTCGCTCGACGACCTGCGGCCGGAGGAGAGCGCGCTGCTGATCCTCCCCGGCGCCGACCTCTGGGACACGAGCGACGACCTCGCCCCCTTCGCCGCCACCGCCCGACGCTTCCTCGACGCGGGCGTCCCCGTCGCCGCCATCTGCGGCGCCACGGCCGGACTGGCCCGCGAGGGCCTCCTCGACGACCGCGCGCACACGAGCGCCGTCTCGTTCTACCTGGCCGCCACCGGCTACCAGGGCGGCGACCACTACGTCGACGCGGACGCGGTCACCGACGGCGACCTGATCACCGCCGGACCGACCGAACCCGTGGCCTTCGCCCGCGAGATCCTCGGCAAGCTGGGCGCCTTCGAGGGCGCCAAGCTCGACGCCTGGTACCGCCTCTTCCACGACTCGGACCCGGCGGCGTACGAGGAGCTCGACGCGTGAGCCGGGAGCAGCAGGACGCCCTGTCCCGCACCGCCCTCGGCGTCTTCCGGCTCAACGGCCAGTTCCTCGGCGTCTCCGAGAAGCTGGCCGCCCCCGCCGGCCTCACCGCCGCGTGGTGGCAGGTCCTCGGCGCCGTACTCCGCGAGCCGCTGCCGGTCGCCGGGATCGCCCGGGCCATGGGCATCACCCGGCAGAGCGTCCAGCGGATCGCGGACCTGCTGGTGGAGCGGGGCCTCGCCGCGTACGAGCCGAACCCCGCCCACCGCCGCGCCAAGCTCCTCGCCCCCACCCCCGAGGGCCGCGCCGCCGTCCGGCGCATCGACCCGGGCCACGCGGACCTGGCCGCGCGCCTGACGCGCGAACTCGGGGGCCTGGAGGCCTTCGAGGAGACCGTACGGGTCCTGGAGCGGCTCTCCAGGGCGCTGGAAGCCCTGGAGGAAGCCCCGTAGCCCCGCTCGGACGCCCCAACACATCGAGGGGTCACCCCTCGACCCCCATCAGCACTTCCGCGCAGGCGCTCCGCAACAGCAGCGTGTGGACGAACCGGTCCGGCTCCGTCGGAGGAAACCGCCACGACAGCGGCCAGGTCCGCCCCGTCAACGCCGGCACCGGTACGTAACCCACGTGCGCCGGACCGGAAGTGAACCGCGTGACCCCACGGGGCCAGGACCGGTGGGCGGTCGTCCCGGGCGGAACCAGGAAGTACACCCCGCGCCGGCCGTTCGCCTCGATGACGACGGGCCCGGGGTCGCCCCCGGTGAGCCGCTCTATCCGGTCCGCGAGGCGACGGCCGTCGTCACCGTCCACCCGTACCGCGTCGAATTGCACGCCGGCCTTGCGGAGCTGGAATCCGGAAACAGGAATCCAGCCCATGTTCACCGCACGATTCTCTGAATTCACGGAGACAGTCTGGCGCGTCGCCGCTAGCGTTTTCCACGACTGAGAGGACGCGTCGGCAACCCCTTGACCAGCGCCAACGCCCCTTGCAATCAGTCGAATTCGGCGGGGAGCAGTTGAGACCGGTTGAGATCGGTTGAGTCCGAATGGGGATCGCGATGGCGCGAGCGGAGAACAAGGAACCAGTCGGCCCGGCGGCGCGGATGGTGGCGGCCCTGGCCAAGAAAATGCGGCTACGGAAAGGGCTGACACAGGAACAGCTCGGCACCCGCATGGGGTACACGGGCGCGGCGATCAGCGCGATGGAGCGCTTGGTCCACCCGGTGAGCGACGAGATGATGGTCAAGCTGGAGGAGGTACTCGGCGACGGGATGGGCATCTTCGAGGACATGCGGGAGCTGGTACGGCTGGAGAAGCTCCCGGAGCAGTTCCGCGACTACGCGCCGATCGAACAGAAGGCGCGGGCCCTGTGGTTGTACGCCAACCACGTCGTCCACGGCCTCTTCCAGACGGAGGCGTACGCGCGGGCCCTGATCGCGGGCGGCTACCCGGAACCGACCCCGGAGCGGGTCGAGGAACTGGTCGTCGGCCGGATGGCACGGAAGCCGCTGTTCGACCGCAAGCCGACGTGCGAGATCGAGTTGGTGCTGGACGAGTCGGTGCTGACACGCGCGATCGGGACCGAGGAGATCATGCGCGAGCAGCTTCTTCACCTGGCTGAGTGCGCGCGGAGGCGGAACGTGAACCTTCAGGTGCTGCCGCTCAACGCGGGTCTCAGCGGCGAGTACGCGGGCGACCGAGGCAACTTGACAGTGGTCGAGACCCACGAACACGACCGTGTGACCTTCCTGGAGATCCAGGGCGAGAGCCTGCTGATCACCGATCGAGCCAAGATCAGCACGCACATGCAGCGGTATGCGAAGATCCGGGCACAGGCCCTGGACCCGCGCGAGACACTGGGCCTCATCGAACGGTTGGCGGGAGTACAGAGATGAGCGACACCCTGCACTGGTTCAAGTCCAGCTACAGCGACAGTGGCGGCGGCGAGTGCGTCGAAGTCGCCTTCGACTGGCGCAAGTCCTCCTACAGCGACGACGGCGGCGGCAACTGCGTCGAGGTCGCCGCCTGCCCCCACTCCGTCCACCTCCGTGACTCCAAGGTCACCGACGGCCCCACCTTCGCCGTCGCGCCGGCCGCCTGGAGCGCGTTCGTGGCCTGGCAGGACTGACGTAGCGGAGGTGTCCCGGACACGTCCGGGACCGTCTCCTCCATGTCCCGGACGGGGACGGGCCTTTCGCCCGGACCCGTCCGCGGCAAGAGTGGCGCCCGTCCGGCCCCGGAATGCCGGGGCCCATGCGACGGAGGAATCACTCGACATGATTGTTCCCAAGTTACTTGCCGGCGCCGGGGCTGCCGCCCTGCTCGCCCTGGGCGCCATGGCCGCTCCCGCGCAGGCCTCTCCGGCCCAGGCGCAGGGGTCCGACGTGGTGATCCTGTCCTGCCCGCCGCCGCCCACCTCACCGGCACCGCGAGCGGGCTACCGCTGCCTGTCGTCGTACTCGACCGAGGCGCAGTGCGACACCGGCGTCCTGCGTCACATCGCGGCCACCCCCGCCACCTCGGGGTACTGCCAGAGGCAGGGTGCGAGCTTCTGGGGATTCGTCAACAAGTACTGACACCACGGCAGCGTCTCCCGGGGCCCTCCGCCGAGGGTCCCGGGAGACGCGTGTCGATCGGGGGGCGTCAGCAGTACAGGTTGGCGCCCGTCGGCACGCCGAGGATCTGGGTGAACTGCTGGTACTTGGTGACCCGGCTCTGGACCTGCGCCGGGTTCTTGCCGTCGCACTCCAACGCTCCGTTGATCGAACGGATCGTCTGGCCGAAGCCCGCGCCGTTGACCATGGCGTTGTGGCCGGTCATCGTGCCGGGGCCGTTCTGGGTGTTCCAGTACCAGAGGCCGGTCTTCCAGGCGACGGCCGCGTCGCGCTCGACGCGGTACGGGTCGCCGAGGAGGTTGATGCCGAGGGCGTCACCCGCGGCCTTGTAGTTGAAGTTCCACGAGAGCTGGATCGGGCCGCGGCCGTAGTACGCCGCCTGGCCGGCGGGGCAGCCGTAGGGCTGGCCGCTGTCGCAGTAGTGGGGGTAGTTGGCCGTGTTCTGCTCCACGATGTGGACCAGACCGCCGGTCTCGTGGTGGACGTTGGCGAGGAAGGCCGCGGCCTCCTGCTTCTTCACCGTGTCGCCGCCGGTGGTGGCGAACGCGGGGTAGGCGCTGAGGGCCGCGGTGAGGCCGCTGTACGTGTAGAACGAGTTCCGGCTCGGGAACATCTGGTTGAACTGGGCCTCGGAGACGACGAATCCGGACGGTGCCGGCGGGGTCGTACCGCCGCCGCACGCGCCCTCGTCGCGCCAGACGTCCGATGTGCCGGGGCGTTCGTTCTGGGTCCACCACTTGGCGTACCAGTTACGGCCGTTGTACGAGGCGGTCATGCCGCCCGTGTAGACGCTGGAGGAGTTCCAGGCGCCGACGCAGGCGGGGGCCGCGCCCGCGGTGGTGACGGGGAGGAAGACGGCCAGACCGACGGCCGTGAGGAGTGCGGACAGGAGTATGAACAGTCGACGCATGATGCGCTCGCCCTTCCGTGGGGGAAGGCCAGCGAAGCGGCTTTGGTCTGGACCTGTCAAGGTCTAGACCAGTATTTGTGACGGGGATTGGTACAGGTTTCCTACCGCCCCTCAACACACGGCCTGCGTACGGCCGTTGGCGCGCGCACGCGTCGTAGGGGCCGAGCACCCCGTGGTGCTCGGCCCCTACGAACGGCTACGGCTCCCGCTAGATCATCAGGATGATGCGGCCCGGCCGGTGGCCCGCCTCCGCCCTGCGGTGGGCCTCCGCGACCTCCTCCAGCGGCATCACGTCGGCCACGCGGGTGATCAGCTCCCGGGCCGCCACCTTCTCCAGGGTCTGCTTCAGCCGGACGGCGTCCGGCTTGCCCAGGACGGTCTCCACGTGGATGTTCCGCTCGGCGCGGGGCGTACGGTCGGGGACGAGGGCGACGAAGGCGCCGTCGTCCTTCACGGCCTGGAGCAGCGGGGTGCCGAGGAAGGCGCCGTCGAAGACCGCGTCCACCCGCTCGGGGACCGCGGCGACGACCCGCTCGACGATCTCCTCCGGGGTGCCCCGCTCGACGCTCTGCTCGGCACCGAGGACCTTGAGCTCGTGCTGGTCGCCCTCATGGGCGATGGCCACCACCCGTACCCCGGCCGCTGCCGCGTACTGGACCGCCAGCCGGCCCACGACCCCGCTCGCCCCGGAGACGAGCAGCGTCGCCCCCGCCGGGAGCTCGAGCCGGTCCAGGCCCCGCTGGGCGGTGGCCGCGGCCAGCGGGACCGAGGCGGCCACGGTGTAGTCCACGTCGTCCGGGATCGGGGCCAGCCACTGCGGGTCCGCCCAGATGACCTCGGCGTACGTGCCCTCGCCGGTCAGCTCCTCGAACCAGGGGACGAAACCGGCCACGCGGGTGCCCTCCGGCATGCCGGGCGCCGGATCGATCAGCCGGCCCGCGAAGTCCGTACCGAGGACGAACGGGGGCCGCAGATCGCCGACGACGTCCGCGTACCGGCCGGCGCGGATACGCAGGTCGGCCTGGTTCACCCCGGCCGCCTTCAGCCGCACCCGGACGCGTCCCGGCCGCTCACCGGCCTCGGGCTCCGGCCGGCGGGCCATCCTCAGGACCTCAGGGCCGCCGTAGGCGGTCACTTCGACGACACGCATGGGGTTCCTCTCCGCCTGGCCCCCTCGTGGCCATTACACCCACGGTCACCACCCCCGGCAACCGTTGTTCGGCCAACCCGTGCCGGGCCCCGCGGGGGCGAGCTGAACGAAGGGAGAACTCCTGATGGCGGAAAGCGACCTCCCCCACGGGACCGCACACACGTCCGTACCGTCACGTCCGTGGACTGGGTCACCGCCGAGAACGTCATCGCCGTGGTCACCGCGCTGCTCGGTGTACTCGTCTCCGCCGGCGTGGTCGCGTTCGAACGCTTCCAGCAGCGGGGCAAGCGGCTCGGGTACCGCGTGCAGCTCAACACGCCCCTGCACGAGGGCGCCGAGACCACCGACACCCTGACCCTGCGGGTCGGCGAGATCGCCGAGAACGGCTCCACCCTGGTCCTGCTCCGGATCGAGAACGACGGCCAGCGCGAGATCGACCACGGGGACTACGTGCCGTCCGCCGACTCCGAGGGGCTGAAGATCACGTTCAGCGACAAGGACGTGAAGGCCGTGGTCGCCACCATCCCGCAGGACTACGCGCCGGTGCGGGACGAGATGCGGGCGGGGCCCGGACTGCGCAAGGAGGGCACGTCCGTCCTGATGCCGAAGGTGTCGCTGGAGCGCAGGCAGTACTTCAAGCTGCTCGTGATGCTCTCCGGCAGCGTGACGGAGCGCGCGATCCAGATCACCGGCACCCGGGACTCGGTGGACGTCCACCGCAACAAGTCGCGGAGCGTCGACGACAGGACACCGACCTTCAGCCCGGCCGCCCGGAACATCACCCTCGTCCTCGCCGCCTGCGTCCTCACCCTCGCCACGATCATCGTCCGCAGCGACGACCCGCCGCCCATCGGCTGCGCCCGGGGCACCCTCAAGGTCACCGGCTCCACCGCGTTCGCCCCTGCGGTGCGCGAGCTGGCGAAGAGTTACGAGCACGACTGCGAGGGCGCCACCATCGACGTGGACGCCCATGGCTCGACGGCGGGGATACGGGAGCTGGCGGCGGCGGGCGCGGCGAGCGGCAAGGGCGCCCCGGCGGTCGTCGCGCTCTCCGACGGCCGCAAGCCCGGCGGCTTCCCGCAGCTGCGGGAGAGCATGGTCGCGGTCTCCCTCTTCACGCTCGTCCTCAACGACGCGGTACCGGTCGAGAACCTCACCGTCGACCAGATCCGCGCCATCTACCGGGGCGAGATCGACAACTGGAACCAGATCGACGGCGGCCCCGACCTCCGCATCCTGCTCGTCAGCCGGGACGCCAACTCCGGCACCCGGGAGGTGTTCCAGCGCCGGGTCCTCGGCCGCAACGAGCCCGCGAACTCCTCCCGGGACTGCGAGAACCGGGACGACCGCCAGGCGCCGGTCACCCGCTGCGAACTGGACAGCACCGCCCAGGTGTTGTCCACCGTCGCCAAGCTGCCGGGGGCCGTCGGGTACACCGAACTGCGCGCCGTGAGCGGGCGGAAGGGGCTGCACCGGGTGGCCATCGACGGCCGCGTCCCGAACGTGGACGAGATCGGCTCGTCGACGTATCCGTACCGGGAGATCGAGTACGCCTACACCTGGGGCGAGCCCCCGGCCGACTCCCTCGCCTCCAGCTTCCTCACCTATCTGCGGCAGGGCCGCGGACAGGACGTCATCCGTACCCACGGCCATCTGCCCTGCGCGACACCCAAGGGGCTGCGGATCTGCGGCGAAGGATGACGCCCCGAGTGACGCCCCGGAAGACGACACCCCAGCTCGGCGGTCTGGCATCCTCTTCGGTCGTGGAACCTTTGGTGGAGCCTTTGAACGCGGAAGACCCGGTCAGCATCGGCCCGTTCCGTCTGCTCGGGCGGCTGGGAGCCGGCGGGATGGGCCGGGTGTTCCTGGCGCGTTCGTCGGGCGGCCGGACGGTCGCGGTGAAGGTGGTGCACGCGGAGCTGGCCGCGCAGGACGAGTTCCGGCGCCGGTTCGCCCGCGAGGTCGCCGCCCTGGAGCAGGTCGGCGGCACGGGCACGACCCCGGTCCTCGGGTCGGACACGGCGGCCGAGGCGCCCTGGGTGGCCGTCGGCTACGTCCCCGGGCCGTCCCTGCGGTCCGTGGTGGGCGAGGAGTTCGGGCCGCTGCCGCCCGCGACCGTACGCGCGCTGGCCGCCGGGCTCGCCCGCGCGCTCACCCATGTGCACACCGCCGGGCTCGTCCACCGCGACCTCAAGCCGTCCAACGTCCTGCTGACCGTCGACGGCCCGCGCCTCATCGACTTCGGCATCGCCCGGGCCGTGGAGACCGTCACCGACGGCGGACTGACGAGCACCGGCGCGCTGGTCGGCTCCCCCGGCTTCATGTCCCCCGAGCAGGTGCGCGGCGAGAAGCTGACGCCCGCCTCCGACATCTTCTGCCTGGGCTCGGTCCTCGTCTACGCGGCGACCGGCCGCTCCCCGTTCGGTACGGCGGACAGCGGCGTCCACGCCACGATGTTCCGCATCGCCAACGACGAGCCCGACCTGACGGACCTCCCGGCCGAGCTGGCCGGCCTGGTCCGGGCCTGCCTCGCCAAGGACCCGGCCCGCCGCCCCTCGGCCGCCGAACTCGTCGAGACGATCACGGTCGCCGACCCCTGGCTCCCGGCGGACGTCCTGGCCCGGCTCGGCCGCCACGCGGCCCGGATCCTGGAGGCCGAGCCGTCGCCGACGGCCGCCGGCACCGAAGGCACCCCGGGCCACGGCCCCGGCGATCCCACGCCCCCGCCCGCCCCGAAGGCACCGTTCACGCGGCGGCGTACCGGTCTGATCGCCGCGGCCACGGCCCTCGTCGTCGCCGCGGCGGCCACCGTCACGTACGTCTTCTGGCCGGACCCGGACACGGGCCGCGACGAGCAGAAGAACCGTGCCGGAGGGACGACCGGCGAGGTCTCCGCCCGCCCGTCGGGGATCGTGCCGGCGGCGTTCCTCGGCGCCTGGGAGGGCGTCCAGCGCGGTTCGGCCGACCACCCCCGCGAGACCGTCCGGATCGAACTCGTCCAGGGCGCCGCGAACGCGAAGGCGGCGACGTACGTCCAGGTGACCGACGAACGCCTCTGCATGGGCCGCTCCCGGCTCGTCTCCGCCGACGAGGACAAGGTGGTCCTCGGCGAGTCCGACGTCACCACCAGCGTGCCGAACGGGCGCTGCACCCCCGCCGCCCACCAGACCCTCACCCTGCGCTCCCCGGACGTCCTGGAATGGACCTCGGGCGCCGCGAAGGCGACGTTCCGCAAAGCGAGGACGGGCACGGACATCGTCCCGGCGACGCTCGTCGGCAGCTGGAAGATGCAGAAGGACCCGCTGATCTACGGCGAGAACGCCGACCGCTACACCGACGAGGTGACGATCACGCAGGGCCCCATCGGCGCGCCCGTCTTCCGCAACGTGCAGGTCTACCCCCGCCAGGACGACGAGGGCAACCTCACCGGCGACGCGGTCAGCTGCACCTTCACGGCCCTGCTGGCCGGCTCCGGCACGCCGCTGGTCATCGGCCCCGGGACCGCCGACCCGGACTCCTCGGACGCCGACTGCACCCACGGCGGCAACTCCGGCTACCTGACGCTCGTCCGCACGGAGGGCAAGGAACGGCTCCTGGTCTTCCCCATGCTCGACGGGGAGCCGGGGGAGTACGTCCGCCGCTAGTTCCTTCGGGGCATGCGAGAGGGCCCGCGCCCCGGGGTACGGGGTGCGGGCCCTGGCGCGGTCGGCGAGGGGAGTTACTTCAGGAACGAGTTGATCTCGATCGTTTCCGTGCGGCCCGGGCCGACGCCGATGGCGGAGATCGGGGCGCCGGACATCTCCTCCAGGGCCTTCACGTACGCCTGCGCGTTCTTCGGCAGGTCCGCGAAGGTCTGGGCCTTGGTGATGTCCTCGGACCAGCCCGGCAGCATCTCGTAGATCGGCTTCGCGTGGTGGAAGTCGGTCTGCGAGTACGGCAGCTCCTCGACGCGCTTGCCGTCGATCTCGTACGCGACGCAGACCGGGATCTGCTCCCAGCCCGTCAGCACGTCGAGCTTGGTGAGGAAGAAGTCCGTCAGGCCGTTGACCCGGGTCGCGTACCGCGCGATGACCGCGTCGAACCAGCCGCAGCGACGGTCACGGCCGGTGGTGACACCGCGCTCGCCACCGATGCGGCGCAGCGCCTCGCCGTCCTCGTCGAACAGCTCCGTCGGGAACGGGCCGGCGCCGACACGGGTCGTGTACGCCTTGAGGATGCCGATGACGCGGCTGATCTTCGTCGGGCCCACGCCGGCGCCGGTGCAGGCGCCGCCCGCGGTCGGGTTCGAGGAGGTGACGAAGGGGTACGTGCCGTGGTCGACGTCGAGCAGGGTGCCCTGGCCGCCCTCGAAGAGCACGACCTTGTCCTCGTCGAGCGCGTTGTTCAGGATCAGCGTGGTGTCGGCCACGTACGGCTTGATCTGCTCCGCGTACTGGAGCATCTCCTCGACGATCTGGGCGGCGTCGATCGCGCGGCGGTTGTAGAGCTTGGCGAGCAGCTGGTTCTTGCCCTCCAGCGCCGCTTCCACCTTCTGGGTGAGGATCGACTCGTCGTACAGGTCCTGGACCCGGATACCGACGCGGTTGATCTTGTCGGCGTAGGTCGGGCCGATGCCGCGTCCCGTCGTGCCGATCTTGCGCTTACCGAGGAACCGTTCCGTCACCTTGTCGAGGGTGACGTTGTACGGAGTGATCAGATGCGCGTTACCGCTGATCAGGAGCTTAGACGTGTCCACGCCTCGCTCGTTCAGTCCGCTCAGCTCGGAGAGCAGGACCGCCGGGTCGACGACGACACCGTTTCCGATCACCGGGGTGCACCCCGGGGAGAGGATTCCGGAAGGGAGAAGATGCAGCGCGTACTTCTGGTCGCCGACGACGACGGTGTGGCCGGCGTTGTTGCCGCCCTGGTAACGCACTACATAGTCAACGGATCCACCGAGGAGATCGGTGGCCTTTCCCTTGCCCTCGTCACCCCACTGAGCACCGAGCAGCACAAGTGCGGGCACAGGCGTACACCCCTTCCGGGTGGGGCATGTCCAAGGTCAGGGGGCGTACGCCGCCTCACCGGTGTGCCCCGGAATAGACGAAGCCCCTGGCGCAATAGCGCAAGGGGCTCTTGCACAAAGATGCTACCCGAGGAAGGACCGAGGTGTCGGATACCGACCAGCTGCTGGTCATCATCGACCCGGTCGCCCGCCGAAGTGACGGCGAGTCCGTACGGATCGCGAAAGATGTCCTGTGTGCGGGAGCAGAGGCGAAGATCTGCCTGCCGGACAGCCGGGAGGAATTCTCCCGGGCCCTTGCCCGGCGTGGCTCCCGGCGCCCGGTGGTGGTCGGCGACGACCGCGCGTTGCTACGCACGGTGAGCCTGCTGCACCGGGAGCGTGACCTCGGCGGCGGGGCGCTGTCGGTGGTGCCGATCGGCGCTCCGGGCTCGCTGGAAGTGGCGTGCGCGCTCGGCGTGCCGCGCGGCGCGGTGGCGGCCGCGCGGGCGGTGCTGGACGGGGTGACGCACCGGCTCGACCTGCTCGTCGACGACAGCGACGGGGTCGTGCTCGGCGATCTGGGCATCCCGGCGGTGCGCGTCGCGGCCGCCGTCCCTCCGACGGTCTGGGGCACCTGCCGTTCCCTGGTCCGCACCCTGGTCCGGCCGGCCCCGGCGCAGGCGGCGCCCCGGGTCCACCGGCTGCGGGTGGAGGCGGACGGCGTGCTGCTCAGCGATGTGAGCGCGCCGGTGGAGGGGGTGAGCGTACGGTCCCTGGCGGGCCTGGCCGCGATCACGATCAAGCCCCCGTCCGCGCCTCCCGTCCACGCCGACGCCCGCACCCTGACCGTCTCGGGCCCTGACTTCCGCTACCGCGCCGACACGGTGGTGTCGGGCCCCGTGCGCAGGCGGACCTGGACGGTGCGGGAGGGGGCCTGGGCGCTGACGCTGCCGAAGCCGTAGAGCTGTCGGGGCCCATCGGGGGGCTTGCGGCCTAGCTCTGGGCCTTGTGCTCGCGCCATCGGTCGAGGAGGCCCAGCATCTCCTTCTGGAGGAACTCGAAGAACTCGGCCGTGTCCGCCGTCCGCCGCCCCGCCGCCGTGTCCGGGCCGAGGATCTCCGAGCCGTCGCGGAGCACCTTCTCCCAGCGGGTCAGGATCGCGTCGCGGCGGGTGAGCGTCTCGTACCAGACCTCGTTGTGGAGGACGTAGCGGTCGCGGCGCGAGCCGGGATCGCGTTCGCGGCTGACCATGCCGACCTGGCTGAGGTAGCGGATCGCGCCGGAGACGGCGGCCGGGCTGATCCGCAGCTGGTCGGCGAGTTCGGCGGAGGTCATGGACGCGCGCTCGGAGGCGAGCAGGGCCGCGAAGACCCGGGCCGCCATGCGCTGCATGCCCGCCTCGGTGAGTTCGGCGGCGAAGCGCTCCACGAATCGGGACACGGCCTCGGGCGCGACGTCCGGCTCGGCTCCGGTCGCGGCCTCGTTCGCGGCTTCGGGCAGGTATTCGGGCACGGCCGCATCGTCGCCCGCGTCGGCCGTCGTCATCTCGCTCACGCCCCAACTTTATACGCTTCCTTAACTTCACAAGTTTGTGAAAGATGCGTACGTTCAGAAACATGACGAAGGCAATCACGGTGGCCGGACTGCACAAGTCGTTCGGCCGTACCCACGCGCTGGACGGCCTCGACCTCGCCGTCGAGACCGGTGAGGTCCACGGCTTCCTCGGCCCGAACGGCGCCGGGAAGTCCACCGCCATCCGCGTCCTCCTCGGCCTGCTGCGCGCCGACTCCGGCGCCACCCAGCTCCTCGGCCGCGACCCGTGGCGTGACGCCGTCGAGCTGCACCGCCGGATCGCGTACGTGCCCGGCGACGTGACGCTCTGGCGGAACCTCTCCGGGGGCGAGGTCATCGACCTCTACGGACGGCTGCGCGGGGGACTCGACAAGGCCCGGCGGGCCGAGCTGATCGAGCGGTTCGAGCTCGACCCGACGAAGAAGGGGCGGACGTACTCCAAGGGCAACCGCCAGAAGGTCGCCCTCGTCGCCGCCTTCGCCTCCGACGTCGACCTGCTCATCCTCGACGAACCCACCAGCGGCCTCGACCCGCTGATGGAGGAGGTCTTCCAGCGCTGCGTGGCCGAGGAGCGGGAGCGCGGGCGCACGATCCTGCTCTCCTCGCACATCCTCAGCGAGGTCGAGACCCTCTGCGACCGGGTCAGCATCATCCGCAAGGGGCAGACGGTGGAGAGCGGTTCGCTGGCCGAGCTGCGTCACCTCACCCGTACGAGCGTCACGGCCGAACTCGCGGCCGCACCGAACGGCCTCGCCCACCTGCCCGGCGTCCACGGCCTGGCCCTCCAGCAAATCGAGAGGGGTCAGGGGCATCGGGTGCGGCTCCAGGTCGACACGGACAAGCTCGACGCGGTGCTGCGCTCGCTGACTGAGTCGGGGGTGCGCTCGCTGACGAGCACGCCGCCGACCCTGGAAGAGCTGTTCATGCGGCACTACGCGGAAGAGGTGGCCGCGCGATGAGCACGCTCGCCACGCATCTGACCGGTACCGGCGCGCTGGCGCGGCTCGCGCTGCGCCGCGACCGGCTGATGATGCCGGTCTGGGTCCTCGTCACGGGCGGCCTGGTCGCCGGCGGGGTCGGCTCGCTGGAGGGGCTGTACGGGACGCGGGAGCAGCGCGCCGAGCTGGCCGCGTCGATGACCGCCAACAGCTCGATGCGCTCGCTGTACGGGCCGGTGTTCAGCGACTCGCTGGGCGGCCTGGTGGCGTGGCGCTTCGGGACGTTCGCCGCGGTGCTCGCCGCCGTGATGAGCCTGATCATCGTCGTACGCCACACCCGGGAGGAGGAGGAGACGGGCCGTCAGGAGATGCTCTCCTCGGCGGTGGTGGGCCGGCGCGCCCCGCTGACGGCGGCGCTGCTGGCGGCGCTCGTGGCCAACGCGGGCGTCGCGCTCGTCGTGACGGCGGGGCTCGCGGGCCAGGGGCCGGCCGGGGCGTCGGCCCTCGGCCTCGCGGTCGGCGGCACCGGCATGCTCTTCGCGACGATGGCGGCGATCGTCGCGCAGTTGACGGAGAGCGCGCGGCTTGCGAAGGGCCTGACGGCCGCGGTGCTCGGCCTGGCGTTCGTCCTGAGGGCGGCGGGGGACGCGGGGCGGTCGGACGGCACGTCGCCGCTGACCTGGCTCTCGCCGATCGGCTGGGCGGAGAACGTCCGGGCGTTCGGCGGGGAGCGGTGGTGGGTACTGCCGCTGATCGGCGCGGCGGTGCTGGCGCAGGCGGCGGTGGCGTACGGGCTGGCCGGGCGGCGGGACGTGGGCATGAGCTTCCTGCCGACGCGCCCGGGCCCGGCGAAGGGCCGGCTGGCCACGGCGGGGGCGCTGGCGTGGCGGCTGCAGCGCGGGAGCGTGCTCGGCTGGTCGCTCGGCTTCCTGCTGGGGGGCCTGGTCTTCGGCGGGATGGTGGAGGGCGCGGCGGACCTGGTCGGCGACAACGCGCAGGCGCGGGAGATCTTCGAGCGAATGGGCGGCCGGACCGGCCTGACGAACGCGTTCCTCGCGACGATGATCGGCATGTTCGGGATGCTCGCCGCGCTGTACGCGGTGGGGTCGGTACTGCGGCCGCACGGCGAGGAGACCTCGGGCCGGGCGGAACCGATCCTGGCGAACGCGGTGGGGCGGGTGCGGTGGGCCGCGGGCCACCTGCTGATCGCCTTCGCGGGCTCGGCGCTGATCATGGTGTGTGCGGGTCTTGGCCTGTACGTCTCCTACGGCCGTGACCTGGGCCCCGTCCTGGGCGCGTCGCTGGCCCAGCTCCCGGCGATCTGGACGCTTGCCGGGTTGGCGGTCCTGCTGTGGGGCGCGTTCCCGAGGGCGGCGGTGGCCGGGTGGGGCGTGGCGGGCCTGTGCCTGGCACTCGGCTGGATCGGCCCCGCGCTGGACCTTCCGCAGGAGGCCCTGAACCTCTCCCCCTTCGGCCACCTCCCGAAGCTCCCGGGGGCGGAGATGACGTGGGCCCCCGCCCTGACCCTCCTGGCCGTGGCGGCGGTCCTGACCGCGACGGGCCTCTGGCGCCTGGGCCGGCGGGACCTGACGACATCGTGAGGTCCCGGAGGGCTACAGCTCCACCAGGAGTTCCGGGACGCCTCGGATGACGTAGCCCGGCTTCCACGCGGGTTCCGCCGCCAGGCGGAGGGTGGGGGCCGCGCGGAGGAGTTCCGTGAAGAGGGACGTCAGTTCCAGGCGGGCCAGGGGCGCGCCCAGGCAGTAGTGGATGCCCGCACCGAACGTGAGGTGCGGGTTGTCCGCGCGGGTCAGGTCCAGGACGTCCGGGTCCGTGAAGCGGGCCGGGTCGCGGTTGGCCGAGCCGAAGAGGAGCGCCACCTCCGAGCCCCGGGGGATCTTCACGTCCCCGACCTCGATGTCGTCCAGGACCCAGCGCTCGAACATCTGCAGCGGCGTGTCGTAGCGCAGGACTTCGTCCACAGCTGTGGACAACATCCCCGCGGGGTCGGCCCGCAGCGCCGTCAGCGCCTCCGGGTGGCGGAACAGCGTCCACCAGCCGTTCACGGTCGTGTTCACCGTCGCCTCGTGCCCCGCGTTCAGGAGCAGCACGCACGTGGAGATCATCTCCTGCTCCGTGAGCTCCTCCACCCCGACCAGGCCCGAGATCAGGTCCTCGCCCGGATCCTTGCGCCGCCGCCCGATCAGCTCCCGCAGGTACGCCGAGAAGTCCACCGACGCCCGCACCGCCCGCCGCGCCGTCTCCTCCGAGGGGTTCAGCTCGAACATCCCGCAGATGTCGGCCGACCACGGCCGCAGCATCCGCCGCTCCTCGTCCTCCTCCGGCACCCCCAGCATCTCCGCGATCACCGCCACCGGGAGGGGCTCCGCCACCTCCGCCAGCAGGTCTCCCCCGCCCCGCGCCACCAGGCCGCCGACCAGCTCCGCCGCCAGCCTCCGCACCGTCGGCGCGAGCCGCTCCACCGTGCGCGGTGTGAACGCCTTCGACACCAGACGCCGGATCCGCGTGTGGTCGGCCGCCTCCAGGTCCAGCAGACCGTGGTCGTTCAGGGTGTGGAAGGGCTCGTGCGCCGCCGGCGGCGCCGTCCGGCCGAACTCCTCGTGCGTGAAGCGGTGCGTGTACGTGCGGCCGAGGCGCCGGTCCCGCAGCAGCGCCGACACGTCCGCGTAGTGCGGGATCAGCCACTGCCGCGTCGGCCCGAACCAGTGCGCCCGCCCCGCCGCCCGCAGCTCGGCGTAGGCGGGGTACGGGTCCGCGACGAAGGAGGGGGACCAGGGGTCGAAGGCGACGTGGACGTTCATGGACCGAAACTACCGGCGTCCATGGCCTCGAACCAGGGGTTGCCCCGGGGGGGCGGGGGCGCCCTCTACCCGCCGACCTGCACCAGCCTCGCCTCGTACGCGAACACCGCCGCCTGCGTCCGGTCCCGCAGCCCCAGCTTCACCAGGATCCGGCTCACATGCGTCTTGATCGTCGACTCGGCCACCACCAGATGGTCGGCGATCTCCGCGTTCGACAGGCCCTGCGCGATCAGCACCAGGACCTCCGTCTCCCGCTCGGTCAACTCCCCGATCTGCGACAACGCCGGCGGCCTCGGCGTCTCCGCCGCCCGCGCGAACTCGGTGATCAGCCGCTTCGTCACGGTCGGCGCGAGCAGCGCCTCACCGGCCGCGACCACCCGTACGCCGTCGGCCAGCTGCCGCGCCGAGGCGTCCTTCAGCAGGAAGCCCGACGCCCCGGCGCGCAGCGCCTGGTACACGTACTCGTCGAGGTCGAAGGTCGTCAGGACCAGCACCTTCGCGTCCGCGTCCGCCGCCACGATCTCGCGCGTCGCCTCGATGCCGTTCAGCTCGGGCATACGGATGTCCATCAGGACCACGTCCGGGCGCAACGCCGCGACCTGGGCGATCGCCTCCCGTCCGTTGACCGCCTCGCCGACCACCTCGATGTCCGGCATCGCGCCGAGCAGCACCGAGAAGCCCTCGCGGACCATCATCTGGTCGTCCACGATCAGTACGCGGATCACTGGACCGACTCCTCACGGTCGTCACGGGTCACCGGCACGAACGCCGTGACCTCGAAGCCGCCGTCCTCGGTCGGCTCCGCCGTCATCTCGCCGTTCAGCATCGTCACCCGCTCGCGCATCCCGGTGAGGCCGTGACCCGCGCCCGGGGAGGGCTTGACGAGCCCCCGGGCGGGACCGTTGACGATCCGCAGGCCGAGGCCGCCGAGGACGTAGCTGACCTCGACCTTCGCCCCCGCGCCCGGCGCGTGCCGCAGCACGTTGGACAGCGCCTCCTGGATGATCCGGTACGCCGAGAGCTCCACGCCCTGCGGCAGGTCCCGTACCGCGCCCGTCACCGTCTTCTCCACGTCGAGCCCGGCCTCGCGGACGTTGGCGACCAGCCCTTCGAGGTCGGCGAGCGTGGGCTGCGGGGCATCGGGGGCCTCGTAGTCCTCCGCCCGTACGACGCCGAGGACGCGCCGCAGCTCGGTCAGGGCGGCGACCGCGTTCTCTCGGATGGTGACGAAGGCCTGCTCCAGCTCCGGCGGCGGGTTCTCGACGCGGTAGGGCGCGGCCTCGGCCTGGATGGCGACCACCGACATGTGGTGGGCGACGACGTCGTGGAGCTCGCGGGCGATGGTGGTGCGCTCTTCGAGCAGGGTCCGCTTGGAGCGTTCGAAGGCCGTGACGGTCTGCTGGGCGGTGACGGTCTTCTCGGCCTCGCGGCGGACCTGCAGGACGGTCACGAGGAGCAGGACGAGCGCGGAGGGGAAGAGGACCGCGAAGGCGTCCGGGCCGGAGCCCCGGCCGAGGAGCCCGGTGGCGAAGAAGGCGTAGACGGCGGTGACCAGCCACATCCAGGCGGCCGTACGGGGCCGGGTCCGGGCGGCCACCACCGTCATGATCACCACATGGGCCATGCCGGAGGTCGGGCCCCACGGCCAGCCGTCCCCGTACGAGCCGAGCGCGGTGACGAAGGGGGTCATGGCCAGCGACGCCCAGAAGGCGAGGACCGGGCGGACCAGGGTCAGCATCACGGCCGCGGCCGGTATCGCCGCGAACGCGAGGACGAACAGGCCGTCGCCGGAGGCGATGTCCGTGCCCACCGCGAAGATGAAGAACGCCAAGGCGGCCACGATCGCGTGCGGGGTCCAGCGGGCGCCCTGGCGCATCCGCTCGGGCAGGCGCCGGGTGATCGGGCCGTCGACCGCCATCGGGTGCAGCGGCCGGTACTCGAAGGCGTTGTGGAAGAGGTCGTCACGCAGCCCGCCGAGCGCGCCCTGGGCCAGGCGGAACTCGGGGCTGCGGCTCGCCGCGCGGGTCTGGGTCGGGTTCTCTGTCACGTCAGCCACGGTACGGGGGCGGGCGGACGCGGTCGTCCCCATGGAAGGGGATCCTTCCGCGTCCGTCCCAGGTACTACGCGGCGCTCCTGCGGGTGCTACGCCCGGAACGCGTCCGCGTGGTCCGCGGCCCACCGGGCGAAGGTGCGGGCCGGGCGGCCGGTGACCCGCTCCACGGTGTCGGCGACCGTCCGGCCGACCTCGGGGGTGTTCCCGTACGCCTCCAGAAGGAAGGCGATCACATGCTCAGGCAGACCCGCCTGCCGCCACCGCGCGACCGCCTCCTCCTCCGTCAGCTCGACCAGCCGGACCTCGCGGCCACGGGCCGAGCCGAGGGCGGCGACCTTGTCGTGGAGGCTGAGGACCTCGGGTCCTGTGACGACGTACGACTGGCCGCCGTGCCCCTCCTCGGTGAGCGCGACGGCGGCGACCGCACCGATGTCGCCCTCGTGGACCATGGCGCTGAGCCGGTCCGCGAACGGCTCGCACACCTCGTCGCCGGCCCGGATGCCGGGCGCCCACTCCAGAGCGTTGGACATGAACTCGACCGGCATGACGACGGTCCAGTCCAGGCCCTCGCTGTCCTTGACCGCGCGCTCCATCGGCGTGTCCTCGCCGCCGTGCAGCACGGTCACCCGGCGCACGCCCGCCTTCCTCGCCAGCTCCAGGATCCGCGGGCCGGTCTCCAGGGGGGTGAAGGCCGCTCCCTGGAAGGTGATGAGGTGCAGGCCGTCGGCGCCCTGGAGGGCGTCGGTGAGGCTGTCCGGGTCGGTGAGGTCGCCCACCGCGATCTCCACGCCGGCGGGGAGCGCGGTCCGGGCCTTCTCCGCGTCCCGGGTGAGGGCGCGGACGGCGTGGCCGCGGGCGAGGAGTTCGGCGACGACCTGGCGGCCGACGGTGCCGGTGGCGCCGGCGACGAGGACGGTGCGGGTGTCCGTGGTGTCCGTGCTCTTCGTCGCGTCCGTGGTCTTCGGGGTCTTCGTGGTGTTCGTCATGGTGCGAAGGTAGAAGGGCTTGCGGACAGGTTGGGTCCGCAAGCCCGCCGCTCAGAACGCGAGTTGGGCGATCTCCTCCGCCACGACCGCGCAGGCGTCGGCCGCCGGGTCGATCAGGGGGAAGTGGCCGACGTCCGGGAGGAGCGTGAGGCCGACCGTCTCGCCCGCCTTCGCCGCCGCGTCCACGTACGCGTCGGCCACCTCCTGCGGGACCACGATGTCGTCGCAGCCCTGGACGACCACCGTCGCGATCCCGGTCGGCAGCAGCAGGGCCGGGTCGACATGCCGGGCCCGTACGTCGAACTCGCCCTCGCCGCCCAGGAGTTCGGTCACAGCGCCGCCGCAGACCCCGAGCTCCACGGCCCGGTCGAAGTGCGCGATGGGGGCCAGCGCCACCACCCCGCGCAGCGCGGGCGGCGCGGAAAGGCGCCAGGGCGCGTCGGGGGCGAGGACGTGCCGGGCGGCCGCCCAGAGGGCGAGGTGGCCGCCGGCGGAGTGTCCGGTGAGCACGATCCGGCGCGCGTCCGCCTGCGGAAGGTGCGCGGCGGCCAGCGCCGGTACGGCGTCCAGCGCGGCGGCCACGTCGTCGAACGTCTCCGGCCAGCGGCCGGCGACCGGCCCCGTACCGCCTTGTCGGGGGATGCTGCCGCCCCGCCGGTACTCGACGTTGGCGACGGCGAACCCCCGGCGGGCCAGAAAGTCCACGAAAGGGGTCAGATGCTGCCGGTCGTACGGCGCCCGCCACGCACCGCCGTGCAGCGCGACGACGAGCGGCGCCCGCTGCCGGCCGTCGCGCGGCGCGTAGAAGTCGACGACCTGGTCGGGGTGATCGCCGTACGCGGCGGACGCGTCCGGGGCGACGGCCGGGTGCGAGAACGCCGACGCTTCTTCGGCGGCGTCGCGCGCGGCGGGGTCCGGCATGCTGTTCCAACCTCTCGGGTACGGGGCCGAATTGGCCTGACCTGCGGGGACCGTATCAGGACTGACGCCCCCACAGATCAAGCGATCATCGGACCGTCCGACCTCGAACGACGAGGTCGGACACTCCCTAGGCCCCCGGCACCTCGGCCAGTACCTCCGCCAGGATCCGCGCCGCCCGTTCCGCGTCCGCGAAGCCGACGTACAGCGGCGTGAAGCCGAACCGCAGCACGTCGGGCCGACGCAGATCGCCGACCACCCCATGCCGGATCAACTCCGCCATGACGGCGGGCGCCTCGGCGCACCGCAGCGCGACCTGGCTGCCGCGCTCCTCGTGCGCCCGGGGCGTGAGGGACTCGACCCGGCCGGCCGGCGCGTACGCCGCCACGCACTCCTCGAAGAAGTCCGTCAGGGCGAGGGACTTGGCCCGTACGTCCTCGACGGCGACGCCGTCCCAGACGTCGAGCGCCGACTCCAGGGCCAGCATGGACAGGATGTCCGGCGTACCGACCCGGCCCCGCGCCGCGCCCTCGGCCGCCGCGTAGCCCGGGGTCATCCCGAACGGGTCGGCGTGCGAGTTCCAGCCGGGCAGCGGGGAGTCGAAGGCGGCCTGGTGGCGCTCGGCGACGTACAGGTACGCGGGCGAACCGGGGCCGCCGTTGAGGTACTTGTACGTGCAGCCGACCGCCAGGTCGACCCCGTGCTCGTCCAGGCCGACGGGCAGCGCGCCCGCGCTGTGGCACAGGTCCCAGAGAGCGAGGGCGCCCGCGGCGTGCAGCGCGGCCGTGATCCCGGGCAGGTCGTGCAGGCGACCGGTGCGGAAGTCGACGTGGTTGACGAGCGCGGCGGCGGTGCGCGGGCCCGCCGCGGCCGCCATGTCCGCCGGGTCGACCGGCACGATCCGGCGGCCGGTCATCCGGGCCGCCGACTGTGCGATGTACCCGTCCGTGGGAAACGTCGTGGCGTCGACGAGGATCTCGTCCCGGTCCTCGGTACTCAGCCGGGTGGCCGCGACGACCGCCTTGAAGACGTTCACGCTCGTCGAGTCGCCCACCACGATCCGGCCGGGGGCCGCGCCGACGAGCGGGGCGATCCGGTCGCCGATCCGCTCGGGCGCCGTCCACCAGCCGCTCTCGTCCCAGGAGCGGATGCGCAGCCGCCCCCACTCGCGGGCGATGACGTCGGCCATCCGGTCGGGCACGTGCGCGGGCAGGGCGCCCAGCGAGTTCCCGTCGAGATAGACGGTGTCGTCGTCCAGGACGAACTTCCCGCGGAGCTTGGCCAGCGGGTCGTGCGCGTCCCTGCGGAGCGCGTCCTCGCGCAAGGTCTCAGACATGGCTGCGCGCCGTCCACAGCTCGGGGAACACGTTCTTCTGCGCGCGCTTCTCCAGCCACGCCACGCCCGCCGAGCCGCCCGTACCCGTCTTGGAGCCCATGGCCCGCCGGGTGGCGACGAGGTGGTCGTTGCGCCAGCGCCAGACCAGTTCGGCGACGTCGCTCAGCGCCTCGCCCAGCCGGACGAGTTCGGCGTTCTGGTCGGTGTCGGCGTAGATGCCGGCCCAGATCTCCTCGACCTCGGGCGACGGCTCGTACTTCTTCGCCAGGTCACGGGCGAGCACCGCGTCCGGCACGGGCAGCCCCCGCCGGGCGAGGAGCCTGAGGACCTCGTCGTACAGGCTCGGCTCCTGCAGCGCCTTCTCCAGCTCGGCGTGGACCCGGGGCGCCCCGCGGTGCGGGACCAGCATCGACGCGGACTTCTCGCCGAGCAGGAACTCCATCCGGCGGTACATCGCCGATTGGAAGCCGGAGCCCTCGCCGAGGGCGGCGCGGTAGGAGTTGAACTGCGCGGGGGTGAGCTGGGCCAGCGGGCGCCAGGAGTGGTTCAGCGCCTCCAGCTCGCGCACGGAGCGCTTGAGCGCGTCCATCGCGACGGGTATCCGGTCCTCGCGCAGCGCGCGGCTCGCGGTCTCCCACTCGTGGACGATGACGGTGAACCACAGCTCCATGACCTGGGTGGTGACCAGGAAGACCATCTCGCCCGGATCGTCGGAGCGGAGGTGCTGGAGATGGGTGAGGACGTCCGCCTGGACATAGTCCTCGTACGGCGTCGTGCCTGCGAAGTCGAGGTTCGGGTCTTCGACCGAACCGGCTTCGGAGGCATCGGGGAAGGTGGACATTGCTGTCTCCTCGATACGCAACTACCGGGTAGCGGTCCGCTCCTTCCCATAGGCAAGTGGAGCCCCGGTCCCCTCGGGTCCGCACGCTTCGTCGCGCGCGTCCCCTCCGCATCATGGCACGATCGGCCCCTGGATGTAGCTGCCGTCTTCGTCATACGGATATGCGTTCGAGCGACAGCCCTTGAGGCCCTTGATCTGCTGCATCATCACCGGCGCGAGCTTCCCGGCGCCCGGGCAGGTCATGTGCGACCGGATACCGATCTCGTGCCCGACCTCGTGGTTGATGATCAGATGCCGGTACTCGGCAGAGGTTCCGGTGAACGTCGGCGACCCCAGCAGCCAGCGCTTCAGGTTCACCACGACGCCCTGGGTGGTCTCGCAGTTGAGCTCTCCGTGGGTGTTGAGGCCCACGGCCAGACAGAGCTTGTCGGCGGTCTTCGGCGTGGCGATCCGGATGACGAAGTCGGCGTTCTCCGAGACCAGCTGGAACCTGCCCCGGCCGTGCGCGGCCCAGCCGCGCGGGTGGGCCAGGATCCGCTCGATCTCGGCGGCGGCGTCGGCGGCGGAGAGGTCGATGCCACCCTCGACCTGGACGCGGTAGCGGCGCAGGGTGCCGCCGGTGCCGACGGGCTTGCCGGAGGATTGGGCGGAGGTGAACGTACCGGAGCCGCTCTCGGGCACGGTCGGCTTCTTCGGCTTGGGCTTGGGCGACGGCGAGGGCTTGGCGCTGGACCGTGCCGGTGTCGGGGCCGTGGCCTTGGGGGTGGGGATCGCGGTGGTCGGCTCGTCCGTGGGTCCGGCGGCCGCGTGCGGGTCGGCGGGGCCGGTGTCGCCGCTGTTGTAGTGGGCGAGGGCGGCGCCGCCGCACAGGGAGAGGGTGACGAGGGCGAGCGTCGGCAGGACGAGGCGTCGTACGGGGCTCCGTCTGGAACGGCCCCGTCCTCGGCCGGCGGCCCGTCGGCTGCTCTGAGTTCGTCCCCGGCCCGCGGGTGCGGCGGCGCGCTTGCCCAAGACAGACTTCTCCCCTGCGTCGGCCGGGTTGGGGGAAGAGGGTGGGGCCTCTGCGCCGGCTGCTGTCGCTTCAACGGTCCGAAGGATCGTACCGGCCTCTTCGAACACCATCGAACGAGCCGCGTCGCCCGGGGGACCGGGAGAGCCCCGGGCCGCGAAGCCTGCGAAGGCTCCACGACCCGGGGCTCCGGTCCGTCCCGACCTGGTGCTTCACGGCCTTCCCGGCCCGAGGCCGTGTCGTCGGCCGTGGGCGGGCGTGAGTCCGGCCGTGTGTCAGCCGAGGGTCTCGGCGGCCGTCTCCGAGGAGTCCCTCAGGAACGTCGAGCAGCGCTCGTACTCGTCCTTCTCGCCGATCTCCCCGGCCGCCCGCGCCAAGGCGTGCAGGGCCCGCAGGAAGCCCCGGTTCGGCTCGTGCTCCCACGGCACCGGGCCGTGGCCCTTCCAGCCGCTGCGCCGCAGCGCGTCAAGGCCCCGGTGGTAGCCGGTACGGGCGTACGCGTACGACTCGACGACGCGCCCGCCCTCGAACGCCTCGTCGGCGAGCTGGGCCCAGGCCAGCGAGGACGTCGGGTACTTCGCGGCGACCTCCGCCGGCGGCGTGCCGGCCGCGAGCAGCTCGCGCGGCTCCGGGTCGTCGGGCAGGTGGGTGGGGGGCGGTCCCCCCAGCAGGTTCTCGTGGATGGCCATGGGGCAAGTCTGCCTCAGTCGGCGGTCATCGATCTCCCGGACCCGGACGCCCGCCGGAGCCCGCTCCGCCGCCTTCGCCCGTGCCGTACCCCGAGGCCGGCCCACCACCCTCACCCGGCGGCACACCGAACCCGGCTCCGCCGCCGTCGGCCGCGCGCTTCCCCGGGTCCAGGGGCGGCGACGTCACCCCGCAGTGGACCTTGCACTCGGGGTGGCAGTCCGCGTCGCCGACCGGTTTCCGTACGGTCGCCCAGGCCAGGACCGCCCCCGCCACCATCAGCCCGGCGCACATCGGCATCGCCCGCCGGAAGGTCTCCCCGAACTCCTCCGCCGAACGGTACGCCTCCGGCCCCATGCCCGCCAGCGTCGGCAGCGCCGCCACCGCGAGGAGACCGGCGGCCCGCGCCGCCGCGTTGTTGATCCCGCTCGCCAGGCCCGCCCGCGCCACGTCCACCGAAGCCAGGACGGTGGCGGTCAGCGGGGCCACCAGGACGGTCAGGCCGAGGCCGAGCACGGCCATGGCCGGCAGGACATCCTGCACGTAGGAGGCGTTCTCACCGGCTCGCAGCATCAGGACCATCCCGGCCGCGCACAGCAGCGGCCCCACGGTCAGCGGGATCCGGGGCCCGATCTTCTCCCCGATCTCGCCCGACTTCGCCGACAGCAGCAGCATCAGCACCGTCGTCGGCAGCATGGCCGTCCCCGCCGCGAGCGCGGAGTAGCCGGAGACCACCTGGAGCTGGAGGGCGGCCAGGAAGAAGAAGCCGCCGAGCGCCGCGTACACGCACAGCGTCACCAGATTGATGACCGTGAACTGCCGGGAGGCGAAGATCGACGGCGGCACCATGGGCTCGGGCCGGCGCCGTTCAAGCACGACGAACGCCGCCCCGACCACGACCCCGAGACCTGCAGCCCACCACGCCTCGGCGATCAGCGCGTACGTCACGAGGGCGAGCGCGGCCGCCCCCAGGAAGGCGCCGAGGACGTCGAAGCGACCGTGGGCGGACTCGTCGCGCGACTCGGGCACGTGGCGCAGGGCGACCGGGACGCACAGCAGCGCCAGCGGCACGTTCAGCAGGAACACCCAGCGCCAGCCCGGCCCGTCGACCAGCCAGCCGCCGACGAACGGCCCGATCGCCGCGCCGACCCCGCCGAACCCGGACCAGAGCCCGACGGCCTTGGCCCGGTCGTCCGGATGGAAGCTCGCCTGGATCAGCGCGAGCGAGCCGGGCGTGAGCAGGGCGCCGCCGACGCCCTGCAGCGCGCGGGCGGCGATCAGGATCCCGGCGTTCGGCGCGAGCCCGCACAGCAGCGAGGCGGCGGCGAACCACACGATCCCGACGACGAACACGCGCCGCCGCCCGTACCGGTCGCCCAGCGCCCCACCGAGCAGGATCAGCCCGGCGAGGGTGAGCATGTAGGCGTTGACGGTCCACTGGAGCACGGCCATGTCGGCGTCGAGGTCCTCGCCGATGTGGGGCAGGGCGACGTTGACGACGGTGGAGTCGAGGAGCGCCATCCCCGAGCCGAGCACGGTGGTGAAGACGATCCACCGCCCGGTACCCGAGGCAAGCCTGATGTCCATGCCAGCCATGCTCCCCGCGGGGACGCCCCCCTGCACCTCGTCACCGGTGCCAGGCCTCCCGGAGATGCGAAAGGGCCCGGCACCACCAGGTGCCGGGCCCTTCGTTCACTCCGTACCGCTTACTTCAGCTTGGTGCCGGTCGAGCGCAGCGCCGCGCACGCCTCGGTCACGCGTACGGCCATGCCGGCCTCGGCGAGCTTGCCCCAGGTGCGCGGGTCGTAGGTGGACTTCTTGCCGACCTCGCCGTCGACCTTCAGGACGCCGTCGTAGTTCTTGAACATGTGGTCGGCTACCGGACGCGTGAAGGCGTACTGGGTGTCGGTGTCCAGGTTCATCTTCACGACGCCGTTCTCCAGCGCGGTGGCGATCTCCTCGGCGGAGGAGCCGGAGCCGCCGTGGAAGACGAAGTCGAACGGGTTGGCCTTGCCGAAGCGCTCGGCGACGCCCGCCTGGAGGTCCTTGAGGAGCTCGGGACGGAGCACGACGTTGCCCGGCTTGTAGACGCCGTGCACGTTGCCGAAGGAGGCGGCCAGCAGGTAGCGGCCCTTCTCGCCCAGGCCCAGGGCCTCGGCGGTGCGGATCGCGTCGTCGACGGTGGTGTACAGCTCGTCGTTGATCTCGTGGCTGACGCCGTCCTCCTCGCCACCGGTCGGGGTGATCTCGACCTCAAGGATGATCTTGGCGGCGGCGGCCTTGGCGAGCAGCTCCTGACCGATGGCCAGGTTGTCGGCGAGGGTCTCGGCGGAGCCGTCCCACATGTGCGACTGGAAGAGCGGGTTCTGACCGGCCTTGACGCGCTCGGCGGAGATGTCGAGCAGCGGGCGGACGTAGCCGTCCAGCTTGTCCTTCGGGCAGTGGTCGGTGTGCAGCGCGACCGTGATGTCGTACTTGGCGGCGACGATGTGCGCGAACTCCGCCAGGGCGACGGCGCCCGTGACCATGTCCTTGTTGTACTGGCCGCCCAGGAACTCGGCGCCACCGGTCGAGATCTGGATGATGCCGTCGCTCTCGGCCTCCGCGAAGCCGCGCAGCGCGGCGTGCAGGGTCTGGGAGGAGGTCACGTTGATGGCCGGGTAGGCGAACTTGCCTGCCTTCGCCCGGTCGAGCATCTCGTTGTAGACCTCGGGGGTTGCGATGGGCATTCGTCCGCTCCTTGTGATGTGCGGGTGGGTGCGTTACTAGACCCTGACCTGGGGCGACGTCATCGTCGGGCCCCATCTTTCCAGACTCTCGCCAGGACACCATGACCTAGGGGCGGAGCGTTTCACGTGAAACATTCCGCCCCTGGTCAAACCCCCAGGTCAGGACCGCCACCTGGCGGCCTCAGGGCCTAAGTCACGACTTCGCCTCGATCACCGCGAGCGGTCAGGCGAGACCCAGCTCGTCCAGCGCGAACGCGTAGAGGTACGGCACACCCGCCGTCGTGCTGATCTTCTCGCCCGCGCCCGTCGCCCGGTCCACGATCGTGGCGACCGCGACGACCTCGGCACCGGCCGCGCGCGCCGCCTCGACGGCGGTCAGCGGGGAGCCGCCGGTGGTGGAGGTGTCCTCCACGATCAGGACGCGTCGGCCCTTGATGTCCGGGCCCTCGACCTGGCGCTGCATCCCGTGGGCCTTGGCGGCCTTACGGACGACGAAGGCGTCCAGGCGCTTCCCCTGCGCGGCGGAGGCGTGCAGCATCGCCGTCGCGACCGGGTCGGCGCCGAGCGTCAGGCCGCCCACGGCGTCGAACTCCAGGTCGGCGGTCAGGTCGAGCATGACCTGACCGACGAGCGGGGAGGCGGCGCCGTCCAGCGTGATCCGGCGCAGGTCGACGTAGTAGTCGGCCTCCAGACCCGAGGAGAGGGTCACCTTGCCGTGCACCACGGCCTTGTCCTTGATCTGCTGGAGCAGGTCAGCGCGTACGTCAGTCATGCTCATGAGCTTAAAGCCGCCGCCAGGCCCAGGTCGCCGCGATCTCCAGGGGCTCGATCGGCGTCACGTAGTGCGGGAGCGTGTTCAGGCCGTTCGGGGGGCCGGTCTGCGGCTCCACGCAGACCCCCTCCTCCTGCTCGTCGTAGACCACGACCCACTCGGCGCGGCTGGTCACCTTCAGCTCCAGCTGCTCCGGCCAGGTGAGGGTGACGTCGACACCGCCGGGCATCCCGAAGCAGTCGTCCCAGGGGCCGGGGGTGGGGCCGATCCGCCGTCCGGTGGGGAGGTGGTCCTCGCCGCGCTCCTCCTGCCACTCGGGCGTGAAGTCGAGGCGTACGGGAGCCCCGCCGTCGAGGCTCCGAAGGAACCAGGGGTGCCAGCCGGCCTGCGCGGGGAAGGAGTCGGCGTACGTCTCCACACCGAGCTGGAGCGTGAGCGCGTCCTCGGTGAGTTCGAAGGTCTGGGTGACCCGGCCGGAGTACGGCCACGGATCCCCGAGCTCGTACGTGAACGCCGCCGTCCGCCCGCCGCCTTCCGCGTCCGTGGTGCGGGCGGCCTTCCACGCGGTGTCGCGGCCGGTGCCATGGATGGCGTGCGGCGGGGAGTTGAGGGGCATCTGGTGCTTCACTCCGCCGTTGCGGAACTCGCCCAGCTCGATCCGCCCGCACCAGGGCACCATCGGGAAGCAGCCGTACCGCTCGCCCTGGCGCAGCAGCTCCGTGCCGCCGATGCGCAGGCTCTCGATACGGCAGCCGTTGTAGGGGTTGATGGTCAACTCGGCGTCGCCCGCCGTCAGTCGCGTCTGCTTGCTCACGCCCCGACAGTAGAGGGTTCAGCGCCGGCGGCGCAGCGCCCGGCCGACGACGACGGCCGAGGCGATCGCGAGGGCGGCGGCGGGGGCGACCCAGCGCAGGGTGGCGCCCGCCGTGCTGGCCTCCGGGGCGGGGACGGGGGCGTACCGCCCGCGCGGCGGCGCGTGGTCGACCTCCTCGGCGCTGCGCCCGATCATCGTCCGCCGGGCGTGGGCGGCCTCGGCGGCGGGGGGTTCGGCGGGGTACTCGACGGGTGCGTCCTCGAAGTCGCCGTCCTGGAAGGGGTCGAGGGAGGGCGGGGGGACGGGCGTCTCGACGACGGATGAGGACGCCTCCGACTCCGGGCGGTGGGGCTCCTCGACACCGTCGTCGACCCCGTCGCTGTCACTGTCGGCCTCGTCCTCGACGTCGAGTTCGGCGGCAGCGGCGGCGTCGGCGGGGACGTCGGAGTCGGCCTCGATCCCGGCCGCCCCTTCCGGCGCCTTGGCGCCTTCCACGGCCGTCGCCGCCAGGGACGACGTGAACTTCTCGATCAGCCGCTGCGCCGCCGACTCCCGGGCCTCCTCCGGCAGGTCCGCGAGGCGGCCCTCCGGCTTCACGCCGCCCGTGAACGTGAGGGTCGTCCCGTCGGCCACCGGGGTGAGCGCGATCGTCAGGGAGAGCTGCACCGTGCCCTTGCCGCGGACCTCGGTGCCCTGGCCCTCGACGGCGACGACCCCGCGCTTCTCGGCGAGCCGCAGCGCGCCCTGGTAGGTGATCGTGTGGCCGCCGGCCCGGATTCTCAGCCGGCCGGCGAGCGGACCCGCCTCCGCGTCGGCGTCCTGCTGGAGGCCGGGGACGCAGCGCGCCACCCGCGCGGGGTCCGTCAGGGTCTCGCGGAGGACCTCGGCCGGTACCGGAACGAACACCTCATGCTCCATGGAAACCGAGCCTACTCAGCCCGGGCGCCGCCGTCGCCTGTTTGTCCCGGGTCCGGGGCGGACGGCCGCTCAGCGGCCGTAGCGCGGGTGGACCAGTGTCGACGGCGGCGGTGGGGCGGACCGCTCGTCGCGGGTGCGCTCGACGGCGCGCGCGCCGGTCACCAGGGCGCCGGCCGTCAGGGACCGCAACGGGGGTGTGTCGGCGGCGAGGCCCAGCTCGGGCGGGTAGGTGCCCGGCGCCGCGAGCAGATACCCCCAGTCGGCCGCGCCGGTGTCCGCCGCCCCCGCGCCGGTGCCTTCCGAGCGGTCGGCCCGGTCCGGGCCCGCGGCGAGGTACGCGCCGCTGCCCGTCGCGCTGTAGGGGCGGGTCGCGAAGCCCGCCGCGCGCAGGGTGGAGTCCACCGTCCAGTACGTACGGGGGTGGGCGGAGGCCGAGCCGGCGTGGACGACGATCCGGCCGTCGTCGGCGAGGATCCGGGCCGCGAGGCCGTAGAACTCCTCGGAGTACAGCTTCGCCCCGGTCGAGATCCCCGGATCGGGCAGGTCCGAGATCACCACGTCGTACCGCCTGCCGTCGTGAGCGCTGCCCGCGCCCGCGTCCTCCGGCCCCGTGGCCGCCGCCTCGCGCAGCCAGTGGAAGGCGTCCGAGAAGATGACGCGGACGCGCGGGTCGTGCAGGGCGTGGCCGTTGAGCGCGGTGAGTTCGGGGTGCGTCCGGGCGAGCCGTACGACACCGGGGTCGACGTCCACGACCGTGACCGAGCGGACCCCGGCGTGGCGCAGCACCTCGCGGGCGGCGAGGCCGTCACCGCCGCCGAGGATCAGCACGCGCGTGTGCGGCCCGTTCATCGCGGGGTGCACCAGCGATTCGTGGTACCGGGAGGCGTCCTCGCCGCCGGCCCGCAGCCGTCCGTCCACGAAGAGGTCCGGCGGGCTGCCGCGCTCCCCCGTCACGACCACCTCCTGGAGGTCGGTCTGGACGGCGACCCGCACGTCGTCCCCGTAGACCGCGCGGCGCGCGGCCGCCTCGAAGTCGTCGACGAGGGCGGTGGCGGTGGCGAGGACGGCGAGGACGGCCAGGTTCGCGCCGATCAGGAGCGCCCGGGAGCGGCAGGTCAGGTCGCGCCGGAAGAGCCACAGAACCAGGCCGCCGCCCGCCACCGCGTTCACCGCGCCGGTGACGAGCGCGCCGGTGAGCTGGCCGAGCCAGGGCAGCAGCAGGAACGGGAAGGCGAGGCCGCCGACCAGCGCGCCCACGTAGTCGGCGGCGAAGAGGTCGGCGACGGTCCCGGCCGGGTCGGCGGCGCTGTCCTGCTCCCGTACGCCGGTCGAACGCGCGGACTCCGCCCGCTGGATCAGCGACATGAGGAGGGGGATCTCCGCCCCGATGAGGACGCCGATGGCGAGCGAGAACGCCACCAGGACGTACCGTGCCTCCCCCAACCAGGCGAAGGCCGCGTACAGCACGAGGGCGGAGCAACCGCCGATCAGCGCGAGGCCGCACTCGACCAGGCCGAAGCCGACGGCGGCACGGCAGCGCAGCCGCTTGGCGAGCAGCGAGCCGACGCCCATCGCGAAGACCATGACGGAGAGCACGACGGAGGCCTGGGTGACCGAGTCGCCGATCAAGTACGAGGCGAGCGCGACCAGTTCCAGTTCGTAGACGAGGCCGCAGGCGGCGCAGACGAAGACCACGACGAGGACCGGATACCGCACCGCGCTCGGCCGCACGGGCAGCCGCGTCACCCTCTTGGGTGGCATGGTCAGGGGCGGATCGATCATGTTCGTAACGCTACGTCACACATCTGTCGCCGCTTGTCACCCACACGAGTGCACCTGAGGCTTCTGGGCGGCGCGTTACAGCGATGCGGACATACGGGCGCCGATCTGGGTCCGGGTGACCACCAACTGCCCTTCCTGCGGGTACGCGTGCCAGGTGCGCCACCGCACCTGGCCCTCGTGGCGCTGCGCCAGCATCGCCGTGAAGGCGTGCGGGGAGCCGGGGAACGTCCCCGCGAGGCCGTTGGGATGGTCGGCGACCAGGGCGAGCAACTCCTGGGCACGGCCCGCGAAGGAGCCGTGGTTGAGCTTCTCGACGCGGGCGGCGAATTCGTACTCCCATCCGCCGACTCTCTTGGAGACGCCCAGCGGCAGCGGCGTACTGCTGCCGGGCATACAGGCGACGGTCTCGGAGCAGCGGCGCTCCTCTTCCTCCAGAAGCACCTGATGGGAGGCGCCGAGGAGCCGCAACTGCAGCTTGGCGCCGGTCAGTTCGAGGTCGAGCACGGCGAGGGCGGGCAGCGGCTCGCGCCCGAGCGCCCAGGCCAGATCGGCCGCACGCGTGTCGGTGTAGGAGGTCTTCAGGGTCGTGAGCATGGGTCGGCTCCGCAAACACGGTTTGACGGGTGGGCCGGGGGCGCCCCGGAGAGAGGGTCCAACGGGAGTGGGGGATCGCCGACTCGGGTCCACACACGGTCCGAGGGCTGTCTCTTATCAACAGCGAGGGAATCATGGACTTCGAGCGACTCGCAGCGTTTTTACCCAACTTGCCGTGGTTTCCATCCCCTTCGGGGACCCCACAGTTCAATTGTTCAAACAAACCTGCTTCCTGGCTCCAACACGAAGGTGCCCGGCGGATGTTGGAGTGACGCCGGGCACCTGGGTGGCCGCGGGGGCGACTGCCCCGTGTCAGTCGCCCCCGTGTCCCTCGCGTCCGTGTCAGTCGCCGCCGCCACCGCCGCCGCAGCCGCCGCCTCCCCCGCAGGACGAGCCGCAGCCGCCACCCCCGCCGCCGTCCGACCAGCCGCCGCGCCGCCTGCCGCCGCGCCGGCCGCTGCTCCGGCCTCCGCCGACCGCCGACGCCACGCCCACCACGATGATCAGGATGATGAATCCGATGACCAGTACTTCCATCTGTGACACCCCCGTAGGTCTGTGCGAGGGGGATGCCCACCCCGGTGCGCGGCCAAAGCGCACTTGAGGAAGTCCAGAGCTTCGGCCCAGGATGACGGGCATGACACGACCGCTGCTCAACCGCCGGCTCGCCGAGTTCGGGACGACGATCTTCGCCGAGATGTCCGCGCTGGCCACGAAGACCGGTGCGATCAATCTCGGGCAGGGCTTCCCGGACTCCGACGGCCCCGAGGAGATCAGGGAGGCGGCGGTGCGGGCGCTGCGCGACGGACGCGGCAACCAGTACCCGCCCGGCCCCGGCGTACCCGAGCTACGCACCGCCGTCGCCGAGCACCAGCTGAGGCGATACGGCCTGACGTACGACCCCGACTCCGAGGTCCTCGTCACGGCGGGCGCCACCGAGGCCATCGCCGCCGCGCTGCTCGCCCTCGTCGAGCCAGGCGACGAGGTGATCGCCCTGGAGCCGTACTACGACTCGTACGCCGCGTGCATCGCGATGGCCGGCGGCACGCGCGTCCCCGTCACCCTCCGCCCGCACGAGGGACGCTTCGTCCTGGACCTGGACGAGCTGCGGGCCGCGGTCACCGACCGGACCCGGCTGATCCTGCTCAACACCCCGCACAACCCCACCGGCACCGTCCTCACCCGTGCCGAGCTGACCGCGATCGCCGAGCTCGCCGTCGCCCGCGACCTGCTCGTCGTCACCGACGAGGTCTACGAGCACCTGGTCTTCGACGACGCCGAGCACGTGCCGATCGCGAGCCTCCCGGGGATGCGGGAGCGCACGGTCACCATCGGCTCGGCGGGCAAGACGTTCTCGTTCACCGGCTGGAAGGTCGGCTGGGTGACCGCGAGCCCGGAGCTGACGGCCGCCGTCCGGTCCGCCAAGCAGTTCCTCACCTACGTGGCCTCCGGCCCGTTCCAGTACGCCGTCGCCGAGGCGCTGCGGCTGCCCGACACGTACTTCGACGCCGTTCGCGCCGATCTGCGGGCCAAGCGTGATCTGCTGAGCGACGGCCTCGCGCGAGCGGGCTTCGCGGTGTACCGCCCGGCCGGAACGTACTTCGTCACCACCGACATCCGCCCGCTGGGCGAGTCCGACGGCTTCGCCTTCTGCCGGGCGCTGCCCGAGCGCGCGGGTGTGGTCGCCATCCCCAACGCCGTCTTCTACGACCACCGCGCGGAGGGTGAGCCCTTCGTCCGCTTCGCGTTCTGCAAGGGCGTCGATGTGCTGGAGGAGGCGGTGTCCCGGCTGAAGGGCCTCGCGGGCTGAGGAGCGCAGGGGCCGAGAGGCCGGCCGAGGAGGAGCGGTGTCCGCGCGGGGTTTTTTTCACCCGGTGGGACCCTCGCCCGTGCGCGCCCCCTCCGTGCCGCATCGATTGTCGGGTAGACCGATTTGCCGGGCTGATCCCGATTCCCGTGCGCACGGAGGTGCACCCTGTCCGCCGAGACTCTCGACCGCCCGACGGCGACCGCCGCTGTCCGGAGCGTTCCGCGCTGGCGGGCCTCGCTGCACCGGGCCGCGCCCGCGCTCGGCCTCTTCGCCGCCGCGCGGCTGACCGGGATGCTGGTGCTCGCGGCCTGGGCCTGGCACCTCGGGCGCTCGCCCCGGCTCCTGCTCGCCACCTCCTGGGACTCCGACTGGTACAGCCGGATCGCGGCGCGCGGATACGGCCACACGATCCACTGGCCCGAAGGGGTCGTCCAGTCGGACCTGGCCTTCTTCCCGCTCTACCCCGGCCTGATCCGGGCCGTCACGACCGTCCTGCCCGTCGAGGGCGGCACGGCCGGGCTGCTGCTGTCCTGGCTGTCGGCCGGCGCGGCGGCCTGGGGCATCTACCTGATCGGCGAGCGGCTGTACGGCCGGCGCACCGCGGTCGTGCTCGTCCTGCTCTGGGGCCTGCTGCCGCACTCGATCGTGCTCTCGATGGCGTACACCGAGCCGCTGATGACGGCCCTGGCCGCCTGGTCGCTGTACGCGCTCCTCACCCACCGCTGGCTGTGGGCGGGCGCGCTGGCCGCCCTGGCCGGTCTGTCCCGCCCCAACGCGATCGCCATCGCGGCGGCGGTCCTGGTGGCGGCGGCGTACGAGCTGTATCGACGCGGGGGCGGCCCCCGCGTGTGGGCGGGTGCCGCGCTCGCGCCGCTCGGCTGGCTCTCGTACCTGCTCTGGGTGGGCGCGCGGCGCGGCGATCTGCTCGGCGGCTACTTCGCCGTCCAGGACGGCTGGACCTCGCGCTTCGACCTCGGCAAGGGGGCGCTGGTCTTCGTCCGGGACATGCTGCGGGGGCCGACGCAGTTCGGCTTCGCGACGGCGCTGCTGTTCACGGGCGCCGGGGTGCTGCTCTTCGCGCTGCTCGCCCTGGTGGAGCGGCCGCCGCTGCCGCTCCTGGTCTACACGGCCGTCCTGGTGGTGATCACGGTGGGCGGCTCGGGGTTCTTCGAGTCCAAGCCGCGCTTCCTGCTGCCCGCGTTCCCGCTGCTCTTCCCGCTGGCCCAGGCATTGACGAAAGCCCGGCCGAGGGCCGCGATCGTGGTGATCGCGGCCCTCGCCGGGCTGTCGTTCAGCTTCGGGGCGTACGCGCTGACGCTCGCGCGCATGGCCCTGTAGCGGAGCCGGGGCTACTCGCCCTCGGGCTCCTTGTCCCCAGGGGTCTCCAGGCCGAACTGCTCCACGAGCCACTTGTCGAACTCGATGGAGGCGCGGACCCAGCTGACGGTGGAGGACACGAAGTGCTCCAGCGCGACGCCGGTGCCGATCAGCATCTGCGCCTCGCCGATGAGGCGGAGGGTGGCGGAGCCGTCCTCCTCCTCGTGCAGGTGCGTGTAGACCTTCGGCCACAGGGTGCGGCGGTTCCAGTCGTCGATCGCGTCCAGAATCCTGGAGCGGTCGTCCGCCGAGTGGGGGCGGTCGTAGAAGGTCCGCACGGAGAAGACACGCTGGTCCTCCTCGCCGCGGAACATGAAGTACGTGCGGAATTCCTCCCACGGCGCCGCGAGGTCACCCTCGTCGTCGACGACGTACTTCAGCTCCATCTGGTCGAGGAGCTGCTTGACCAGGTCCTGGTCGGGGACGACGGGGCCCGCCGGTCCTGCGGCCTGAGGCTGGGGCTGGCCCCCGAAATTCGGAATCGAGGACGGGTCGATGCTCACCGTGAATATCCCTTCGTACGGTTGCCGCCATCCTCTCCCATGCCGGGCGGTACGGCGCAAGCCCCACCTCCCGCGATCCGCTGCGGGCTGACAAGATCTGGGCCCGATGGGGGACGGAAGGCGGGAAAACGCCTGGACGTGGGCGTGGCGTGCGCCGTCGGCTACTGCGCCGCGCCCACGATCAGCCCGTCCTCGAACCGGTCCACGCGGACCGTGTCGCCGTCGCGGACCTCGCCCGCGAGGATCTCCTTCGCGAGCCGGTCGCCGATCGCCGTCTGGATCAGGCGGCGCAGCGGACGGGCGCCGTACGCCGGGTCCATGCCCTCGTCGGCCAGCCACGCGAGGGCGGCGGGCGTGACGTCGAGCGTGAGCCGACGCTCGGCGAGGCGCTTCGCCAGCCGGTCGATCTGGAGCTGGGCGATCCGTCCCAGCTCGGTCTTGTCGAGGGCGGAGAAGACCACGAGGTCGTCGAGCCGGTTGAGGAACTCCGGTTTGAAGCTCGCCCGGACCACCTCCAGGACCTGCTGCTTCTTCTCCTCCTCGGAGGTCAGGGGCTCGACCAGGTACTGGCTGCCCAGGTTCGAGGTCAGGACCAGGATGGTGTTGCGGAAGTCCACCGTCCGGCCCTGGCCGTCGGTGAGCCGGCCGTCGTCGAGGACCTGGAGCAGGATGTCGAAGACCTCCGGATGGGCCTTCTCCACCTCGTCGAGCAGCACCACGCTGTACGGGCGGCGGCGCACCGCCTCCGTGAGCTGGCCGCCCTCCTCGTAGCCGACGTAGCCGGGGGGAGCGCCGACCAGGCGGGCGACCGAGTGCTTCTCGCCGTACTCGCTCATGTCGATGCGGACCATCGCCCGCTCGTCGTCGAAGAGGAAGTCCGCGAGCGCCTTCGCCAGCTCGGTCTTGCCGACGCCGGTGGGGCCGAGGAAGAGGAAGGAGCCGGTGGGGCGGTCGGGGTCGGCGATCCCGGCGCGGGTACGGCGTACGGCGTCGGAGACGGCCCGGACGGCCTCGGTCTGGCCGATGAGCCGCTTGCCGAGCTCGTCCTCCATGCGCAGCAGCTTCTGCGTCTCGCCCTCCAGGAGGCGGCCGGCGGGGATGCCGGTCCAGGCGCCGACCACGTCCGCGATGTCGTCGGGGCCGACCTCCTCCTTGACCATGGTGTCCTTGGACACCTCCTGCTCGGCCTCGGAGGCCTCCGCCAGCTCCCGCTCCAGGGCCGGGATCTCGCCGTAGAGCAGCTGGGAGGCGGTGTCGAAGTCGCCGTCACGTTGCGCCCGCTCGGCGCGGCCGCGCAGCTCGTCCAGCTGCTCCTTGAGCTCGCCGACGCGGTTGAGGGACTGCTTCTCCTTCTCCCAGCGGGCGGTCAGCCCGCGCAGCTCCTCCTCGCGGTCGGCGAGGTCGCGGCGGAGCTTCTCCAGGCGCTGCCGGCTCGCCTCGTCGGTCTCGTTCTTGAGCGCGAGCTCCTCCATGCGCAGCCGGTCCACGGAGCGCTGGAGCTCGTCGATCTCGAGGGGCGAGGAGTCGATCTCCATGCGGAGCCGGGAGGCCGCCTCGTCGACGAGGTCGATGGCCTTGTCGGGCAGGAAGCGGGAGGTGATGTACCGGTCGGAGAGGGTCGCGGCGGCCACGAGGGCGGAGTCGGCGATCTGGACCTTGTGGTGGGCCTCGTACCGGCCCTTGAGCCCGCGCAGGATCGCGATGGTGTCCTCGACGCTCGGCTCGGCGACCAGGACCTGCTGGAAGCGGCGCTCCAGGGCGGGGTCCTTCTCGATCCGCTCGCGGTACTCGTCCAGGGTCGTCGCGCCGACCATGCGCAGCTCGCCGCGGGCCAGCATCGGCTTCAGCATGTTGCCGGCGTCCATGGCGGAGTCGCCGCCTGCGCCCGCGCCGACGACGGTGTGCAGCTCGTCGATGAAGGTGATGATCTGGCCGTCGCTGGCCTTGATCTCGGAGAGGACCGTCTTCAGGCGCTCCTCGAACTCGCCGCGGTACTTGGCGCCGGCGACCATCGCGCCGAGGTCGAGCGAGACCAGCCGCTTGTTCCGGAGGGACTCGGGCACGTCGCCCTTCACGATCCGCTGGGCGAGGCCCTCGACGACGGCGGTCTTGCCGACGCCGGGCTCACCGATGAGGACCGGGTTGTTCTTCGTGCGCCGGGAGAGGACCTGGACGACGCGACGGATCTCCTGGTCGCGCCCGATGACCGGGTCGAGCTTTCCCTCCCGCGCGGCGGCGGTGAAGTCCGTACCGAACTTCTCCAGTGCCTTGTACTGACCCTCCGGGTCGGGTGTGGTCACCCGGCGCCCTCCCCTGCTCTTCTCGAACGCGTCGAGCAGCCTCTTCGCACCTGCCCCCTGCTGGGCCAGTACCTCGCCGGCCTGTCCGCCCTTCGTCGCGATCCCGATGAGCAGGTGCTCGGTGGACAGGTAGTCGTCCCCGAGCTCCTTGGCCTGCTTCGCGGCGTCGGCGATGACAGCGAGCAGCTCACGGTTGGGCTGCGGCGGCGCGACCGTGGATCCGGTCACGCTGGGCAGGGCGGCCAGCAGCCGCTCCGCTCCGGACCGTACAGCCGCCAGGTCGGCCTCGACGGCGGCGAGCAGGTCCACGATGTTCTCGTTGTCCTGCCCTTCGAGGAGGGCGAGCAGCAGATGGGCGGGGGTCAGGTCGGCGTGCCCCTCGGACACGGCGCGGCTGGTGGCCGCGTTGATCGCGTCCCGGCTCCTGTTGGTCAGTTCGGCGTCCACGTGCGCTGTCTCCTCCTCGGCGTCCGCTGTACACGTTCCATGACTCATCCAGCGTACACAAAGTTGAGCCTATTCCGCTCAAGGTGTCGCGCAGGGCTCTGCCAGGGGTAGGTTCCGGGCATGGCGACCGACCCGAGGAACCCGGACGACTCGTACCTCAGCTTCTGGCGCGAGTACCACATGTGCACCCTGACCACCCCCCGAGCGGACGGTACGCCACACGTGGTGGCGGTGGGCGTGACGTACGACCCGGAAGGCGGCGAGAACGGCATCGCGCGGGTCATCACCAACAAGCACAGCCACAAGGTCGCCAACGTCCTGGCGGCGGGCCCCGAGGGCGCGCGCGTGGCGGTCTGCCAGGTGGACAAGGGCCGCTGGGCGACGCTGGAGGGCGTGGCCCACATCCGTACGGAGCCGGAGGTCGTCGCGGACGCGGTGGACCGCTACGCGGCGCGCTACGGCCGGGTGCCCGCGCCGAACCCGGACCGGGTGGTCATCGAGATCGCGCTGACCCGGGCGATGGGGCGGGCCTGAGGCCGGCGCGGTGGACCCCGTGTCGGGTTTACGGACACAGCACAGCGGCGCCATCGCGTTTCAGGTCCGCGATGGCGCCGCTGTGTGGGGGAAGTACCTGAGCGATCTACAACGACGGGGGAACCGCTCAGGCACTGCGGGGGGTGGCGGTGATGGTCTCGGGCTCGACGAGCTGGTGGTCACGCTGGTCGAGATTGACGAAAATCATGCCGTACCGGATGGCACAGCGGACGGGCTGTGGAGCGCCACGTGGCTTCCGGAGACATCGGTAGGCGCGAATATCCTCATCGTCCCCGCGCCTGATGATGATGGGCTCACCGAAGAGGGTGACCATCAACGAATCGCCACCGTGCGGCACGGCTGTGACGAGGTCGATGAAATGCCACCCGGAGCGGTAGGCAGCCGCCATCTCACGCCGGAATCGAGGATCTTCGGGAACCGTCATGCCCCCACGGACCCCCAACCAGGATCGGAGACGGCCGCAGGCGCAACGCCCCAGCCCGGGTCACTCGCCTTGATGACGCCCCAGCCCGGGTCACTCGCCTTGGCGACGACCTGCTGCGGAGCAGCTCCCCAGCCCGGGTCCCCACTGGCCGCCACCGCGCCGACCGCGGCAGCAGCTATGAACGCGACACCAACTACGGTGCGTATGAGCTTCTTGGCCATGACCGAGCAACCTCACTTGGTGTGTATCTCCTGCTCCCCCGCAGGCACGACGATGGCTCACTCCTCACGTTTCCACCACTGGCTCAATGCATCATGTTCCTGTATCGGAAAAGCCTGGGGGTGTACATATGCGAATAGAACCGGATAAAACGGGGCATCCTCATACGCACGCCGAGCTGTGCGAAGCGGGCACACGGGTCTATAAAGAGGCCCTGCGCACGGGACGAATCGCCCGGTCGGACATCGCTTCCACGCCCTGTCTGATGGACCTCGACCTCCTGCGGCCCGACCCCGACGACGTGCAGTGGCTCCGGCCGGTTCCCCCCTCGGCCGCCCTGGCCCGGCTCCTGCTCCCGATCGAGAAGGAGATCCAGGAGCGTAGACGGCTCAGCATCGAACTCTCCGACGCGTTCGAGCCATTCATGAACGTCAGCGCCCAGGACCCCTCCACCACGCACGCGATCACCGTCCTGGAGGGCCTCACGAGGATCAACACCTCCCTCGACCGCGTCGTGGCCGAGTGCTCCTCGGAACTGCTGACCGTGCAGCCCGGCAGCGGCCGCAGCGCCACCACCTTCGGCGAAGCCCTCCGCCGGGTCCGGCCGCTCCTGGGCCGGGGCATCCGGATGCGCACGCTCTACCAGCACACGGCACGGCACCAGCCGATCACCCTGGCCTATTTGGAGCGCATCGGCCCCGAGGTCGAGGTCCGCACGCTCGAGGAGATCATCGACCGCCTCATCATCGTGGACCGCAAGGTCGCCTTCGTACCCGCGAGCCGCGACCGCCAGGTCGCACTGGAGCTGCGCCACACCGGCCTGGTCGAGTATCTCGTCGGCGTCTTCGAGCAGTTCTGGCTCCAGGCGACCCCGCTGGAGAACCCGGTCACCTACCAGCCGCCGCTGGACGGCATCAGCGGCATCCAGCGCTCGATCGCCAAACTCCTCGTCGAGGGCCATGTCGACGAGGCCATCGCCCGGCGGCTCGGCATGAACGTGCGGACCTGCCGGGCCCACATCGCCAAGCTCGCCTCCGCGCTCGGCAGCGGAAGCCGCGCGCAACTCGGCTATCTCATCGCCCAGTCCGGGCTTCTGGAGCAGGACCACTGACCTTGTACATACAGATCGACCTCGACGGCCCCGCCGGAACCCTGCGGGTCCGCGGCCACGGGCTGCCCACCGTGGAGCTGGTGCGCGCCCCCGGCGACGCCCCCGACCCGCTGATCCCCATCGGCACCCGCGCCGCCGACCGTCTCACCCTCACCGTCGACGGCGCGCCCGCGCGCATCCGGCCGAGCCGGGGGCGGCTCCTGCGGCGCTCGTACCGCGTCGAGGCCACGGTCTCCGGCACGCGCTACCGGCTCGTCCCCTGCTCGTACGCCGAGAGCCGGCTGCTCCGCGACGGACGCCCCCTGGGGACCTTCCAGTCGACCGGAGACGGCACCGTCGACGCCGACTGGGCCGAGGACTGCGAACCCACCCCTCTGGACCGGGCCGTCGGCACCACCCTCGCCGCCGCCTTCGGCACGGGCGCGGCCCCCTGGTGGGACACGGCGACGAACATCGTCGGCGAACTCATCCCGTAGGCCCGCGTCGGACACCACGGCACGAAGAAGCCCCCTCCGCGTGCCGCGGAGAGGGCCTTCGTCGTACGGGGAACAGCTCCGGCTACTCGCCGGTCCGCTTCGGGCGCCAGACCACCAGCGCGCTCGCCTGCTGGACGTCCTGGTACGGGACCAGGTCACGGCGGTACGAGGCGTGGACCTGGGCCTCGCGCTGGCGCATCGCGGACGCCGCGCCCTCCACCGCCGCCGACAGCTCGGCGACGCGCTGCTGGAGCGCGGCGACCTGGTTCTCCAGCTCGATGATGCGCTTGATGCCCGCCAGGTTGATGCCCTCGTCCTGCGACAACGCCTGCACCGTGCGGAGCAGTTCGATGTCACGGGCCGAATAGCGCCGGCCGCGCCCGGCCGTACGGTCCGGGGAGACCAGGCCCAGGCGGTCGTACTGACGCAGGGTCTGCGGGTGCAGCCCCGAGAGCTGGGCCGCCACCGAGATGACGTACACCGGCGTCTCGTCGGTCAGTTCGTACGGATTACGGCTGCGTCCCGGTCGAGGGTCCATCGGGTCAAGCTCCCTTCGCGGCCTGGAACAACTCTGCCCTGGGGTCCTCGCCCGCCGTCGCCTGACGGTAGGTCTCAAGGGCCTCGCGGGCCTTGTCGTCGAGCTCCTTGGGCACCGCGACCTCCACCGTCACCAGCAGATCGCCGCGCGTCCCGTCCTTGCGGACCGCGCCCTTCCCGCGGGCGCGCATCGTCCGGCCGTTGGGCGTGCCGGCCGGCAGCTTCAGCGTCACCGGCGGGCCGCCCAATGTCGGCACCTTGATCTCGCCGCCGAGCGCCGCCTCGCCGAACGTGACGGGCACGGTGACGGTCAGGTTGTCGTCCTTGCGGCCGAAGACCGGGTGGGCGTCGACGTGGACGACCACGTACAGGTCGCCGTTCTGACCGCCGCGCTCGCCCGGAGCGCCCTTGCCGCGCAGCCGGATCCGCTGCCCGTCGGAGACCCCGGCCGGAATGCGGACCTGCATGGTGCGGGAGGACTTGGCCCGTCCGCTGCCCTTGCAGACCTCGCAAGGGGTCTCGGCGATCAGGCCGCGGCCCTTGCAGTCCACGCACGGGTCGGTCAGGGAGAAACCGCCGCCGCTGCCGCGCGAGACCTGGCCGGTGCCGACACAGGTCGGGCACACGCGAGGCGTGCCGTTCTTGTCACCGGTGCCCGAACAGGCCTTGCAGGGCGCCTGGGAGGACATCCGCAGCGGCACCGTGGCGCCGTCCACGGCCTCGGTGAAGCTGAGCGTCACCTCGGACTCGATGTCCTGGCCGCGGCGCGGCTGCGTGCGCGTCCCCGCGCCGCCGCCCGCGCCCCGGTTGAACAGGCCGCCGAAGACGTCGCCGAGACCGCCGCCGAAGCCGCCCGCCCCGCCCGGGCCGCCGGGGCCCTGGGCGCCGCCGAAGAGGTCGCCCAGGTCGAAGTTGAACGAGCCGCCCTGCCCGGGACCGGCGCGGAAGCCGCCGTTGCCGAAGAGCGCGCGGGCGTCGTCGTACTCCTTGCGCTTCTTGGGGTCACCGAGGATGTCGTTCGCCTCGGAGATCTCCTTGAAGCGCGCCTCGGCGCTGGTGTCGCCCTTGTTGGCGTCCGGGTGGTTCTCGCGGGCGAGCTTCCGGTACGCCTTCTTGATCTCGGCGTCGGTGGCGTCCTTGGGGACGCCGAGAACCTTGTAGTAGTCCTTCTCGACGAAGTCCTTCGTGCTCATCGACGTCCCTCCTCCCGGACGATCTTCGCGTCAGCCCTCCTCAGGGCCACCGCTCTCCTCGTCTGCCGACTTCTCTTCCTTCGCGGCCGGCGTCGCCCCGGGCTGGGGCTCGGCCACCGCCACGCGCGCGGGCCGGATGGTCCGCTCGCCGATCCGGTACCCCGGCTGCAGGATCGCCACGCAGGTCGTCTCGGTGACGTCCGGTGCGTAACTGTGCATCAGGGCCTCGTGGATCGTCGGGTCGAAGGGCTCGCCCTCCTTGCCGAACTGCTGCAGACCCATCTTGGCGACGACGGTCTCCAGCGATTCGGCGACCGACTTGAAGCCGCCCACGAGCTCGCCGTGGTCACGGGCCCGGCCGACGTCGTCGAGCACGGGCAGCAGCTCCGTCAGGAGGCCCGCGACCGCGATCTCCTTGACGGTGACCCGGTCACGCTCCACCCGTCGGCGGTAGTTCTGGTACTCGGCCTGGAGCCGCTGGAGGTCCGCGGTGCGCTCACCGAGCGCACTGCGGAGCTGGTCCAGCTGCGCCGTCAGACCGACGGTCTGTGCGTCGTCCCCGGCCGGGGCCGCCGAGCCCTCCTCCGTGGAGGGGGTCTCGGCGGCTTCGGCGGCGTCGTCGGCGCCGGAGGGGACGTCAGGCTTCTCCTCGAAGCCCGGGGTCTCCTCCGTCATCAGGCAGCGCCGCCCTTCGCGTCACCGGGCTTCTCGTCGTCGACGATCTCGGCGTCCACGACGTCGTCGTCGGCCTTGGCGTCACCCTGCGGGGCCTCGCCGCCGGCGGCCTGCGCGGCCTGGGCGTCGGCGTACATGGCCTGGCCGAGCTTCTGGGATACGGCCGCGACCTTCTCGGTGGCCGTACGGATCTCCGCGGTGTCCTCGCCCTTGAGCTTCTCCTTCAGCTCGGCGACGGCGGTCTCGACCTCGGTCTTGACCTCACCGGGGACCTTGTCCTCGTTGTCCTTGAGGAACTTCTCCGTCTGGTAGACGAGCTGCTCGCCCTGGTTGCGGGACTCGGCGGCCTCGCGGCGACGGTGGTCCTCGTCCGCGTACTGCTCGGCCTCCTGGCGCATCCGGTCGACCTCGTCCTTCGGCAGCGAGGAGCCGCCGGTGACGGTCATCTTCTGCTCCTTGCCCGTGCCCAGGTCCTTCGCGGTCACGTGCATGATGCCGTTGGCGTCGATGTCGAAGGCGACCTCGATCTGCGGGACGCCACGCGGGGCCGGCGGCAGACCGGTCAGCTCGAACATGCCGAGCTTCTTGTTGTACGCCGCGATCTCGCGCTCACCCTGGTAGACCTGGATCTGCACCGACGGCTGGTTGTCCTCGGCCGTCGTGAAGATCTCGGACCGCTTGGTCGGGATCGTGGTGTTGCGCTCGATGAGCTTGGTCATGATGCCGCCCTTGGTCTCGATACCAAGCGACAGCGGGGTCACGTCGAGGAGCAGGACGTCCTTGACCTCACCCTTGAGGACACCGGCCTGCAGGGCGGCGCCGATGGCGACGACCTCGTCCGGGTTCACGCCCTTGTTGGCCTCCTGGCCACCGGTCAGCTCCTTGACGAGCTCGGCGACGGCCGGCATACGGGTGGAGCCACCGACGAGAACGACGTGGTCGATCTCGGAGAGCTGGATGCCCGCGTCCTTGATGACGTTGTGGAACGGCGTCTTGCAGCGCTCCAGAAGGTCGGCCGTCAGCTGCTGGAACTGAGCCCGGGTGAGCTTCTCCTCCAGGTGCAGCGGACCCTCGGCGGAGGCGGTGATGTACGGCAGGTTGATCGACGTCTCGGTGGAGGACGACAGCTCGATCTTCGCCTTCTCCGCGGCCTCGCGGAGACGCTGGAGAGCCATCTTGTCCTTGGCCAGGTCGACGCCGTGGCCGTTGGCGAACTGCTTCACCAGGTAGTCGACGACACGCTGGTCCCAGTCGTCACCACCGAGGTGGTTGTCACCGTTGGTGGCCTTCACCTCGACGACGCCGTCGCCGATCTCCAGGAGCGACACGTCGAAGGTGCCGCCACCGAGGTCGAAGACGAGGATCGTCTGGTCGTCCTTGTCCAGGCCGTAGGCCAGGGCGGCCGCGGTCGGCTCGTTGACGATGCGCAGGACGTTGAGGCCCGCGATCTCACCGGCCTCCTTGGTGGCCTGACGCTCGGAGTCGTTGAAGTACGCGGGGACGGTGATGACCGCGTCGACGACCTTCTCGCCCAGGTACGCCTCGGCGTCGCGCTTCAGCTTCTGCAGGATGAAGGCGCTCATCTGCTGCGGGTTGAAGGACTTGCCGTCGATGTCGATCTTCCAGTCGGTGCCCATGTGGCGCTTGACCGACCGGATGGTCCTGTCGACGTTGGTGACCGCCTGGCGCTTGGCGACCTCGCCGACGAGCACCTCACCGTTCTTCGCGAAGGCGACGACGGACGGCGTGGTCCTGGCGCCCTCGGCGTTGGTGATGACGGTGGGCTCGCCGCCTTCCAGAACGCTGACGACGGAGTTAGTCGTGCCCAGGTCGATGCCGACCGCACGTGCCATTTCAATTCCTCCAGCTGACCGACTTGAGTGGAACTGACTCAAGGATGCACGACGGCATCGACCGCGTCAACAGACCTGAGTGGAGGCGGCTCAACTCTTCGCCCTGAGGATCACTCAAAGAGACGCCGATGCGGCCGCGGAGGGCGCGTCATTCCCGGGCTCGGAGCCGTACTTCATGAGAGAGTCCGGGATGCCCCTGACGGGCAAAGCGGGCGTAGCAGGCATACACCCCGAATATCCCATGAATGTCACTCGAAAGGGTGTGGGGAAGCGTCATGACGGCCAAGCGCGCACTCGACCTCTTCGGCGGACTGACCCTCCTGGCCGTCCTCTCCCCGCTGCTCGCCGCCGTCGCGCTCTCCGTGGCGCTCGCCCCGGCCGGACCGGGCGGCGTCCTGCGCCGACGGACGGTCGCGGGCCGGCACGGGCGCCCCTTCGAGATGCTCACCTTCCGCACGAAGAGCCCGCTGGCCGCGCTGCCGCTGCTCACCCATGTCGTACGGGGACAGATGTCCCTGGTCGGGCCGTGCCCGCTCACCCCCGGCCACCGCGAGTGCGTGGGCGACGCCCGCCGTCGGCTGTCGGTCCGCCCCGGGATGACCGGACTGTGGCAGATCAGCGGGCGCTCGGAGCTGCCCTGGGAGGAGCGTGAGCTGCTCGATCTCCACTATGTGGACCATCACTGGCTGGGAATGGACCTGGCCATCCTGGCGCGTACGCTTCCAGCAGTCCGCAGACGACGCGCGGCGAGCGGTTCGACGGCGGGGCGGAGCCGGTCGGCAAGGCTTGCCTGAGCGACACAGATCACCGCAGGCGCCGCTACAGGGCGGAGCCGTGAAGCGGTAATCTCAGCACGGACTGAATAAGTTACCGCTTAGTAGTGCCACACTCGACAGTGCCGGCACTCCGCCTCGCAGGCCCGCCCGAGGAGCCCCTCATGCAACTCGCCGCGATCATCGTGTCGATCGCCATCACGGTGGTGGCCGTCGCGCTGTTCGGCCGCGCCACCGCGCAGATCTACCGCTTCGTGAAGCTCGGCCAGCCCGTGCCCGCGGGCACGCGCACCGGCGACCCCAAGCAGCGCACCATCACGCTGGTCAAGGAGTTCCTCGGCCACACGCGCATGAACCGGTGGGGCGTCGTCGGCGTGGCGCACTGGTTCGTGGCGGTGGGCTTCTTCTCCCTGCTGCTGACGATCGTCAACGCCTTCGGCCAGCTCTTCCAGGCCGACTGGCTGATCCCGATCATCGGTGACTGGCTGCCGTACGAGATCTTCACCGAGTTCCTCGGACTGATGACCGTCCTCGGCATCCTCACCCTGATCGTGATCCGGCAGCTCTCCAAGCCGACCAGGGCGGGCCGCAAGTCGCGCTTCGCGGGCTCCAAGACCGGCCAGGCGTACTTCGTCGAGGCCGTCATCCTCATCGTCGGCGTCTGCATCATGACGCTGCGCGCCCTCGAAGGCGTCCAGCACCACGTGACGAGCTGGGAGCCCGGCTTCTTCGCCTCGTACCCGCTGATCGCGCTCCTCGACGGCCTCGACCTGTCGACGATCCAGCACCTCACGTACTTCTTCGCGGCGCTCAAGATCGTCACGTCCTTCACCTGGATGATCACGGTCTCGCTCAACACCAACATGGGTGTGGCCTGGCACCGCTTCCTCGGCTTCCCGAACATCTGGTTCAAGCGGAACGCCGACGGCTCCACCGCGCTCGGCGCGCTCCAGCCGATGACGACGGCCGGCAAGGAGATCGACTGGGAGGACCCGGCCGAGGACGCCGTCTTCGGTGTCTCCCAGGTCGAGCAGTTCTCCTGGAAGGGCATCCTCGACTTCTCCACCTGCACCGAGTGCGGCCGCTGCCAGTCGCAGTGCCCCGCCTGGAACACGGGCAAGCCGCTCTCTCCCAAGCTCCTGATCATGTCGCTGCGCGACCACGCGCACGCCAAGGCCCCGTACCTGCTGGCCGGCGGCGGCAAGAACATGGAGGGCGAGGAGAAGGCGTCCGAGGAGCAGCTCGCGGGCGTCCCCGCCGCCGCCCTCGCGGAGGCCGAGCGCCCGCTGATCGGCACCGCCGAGGAGAACGGCGTCATCGACCCGGACGTGCTGTGGTCCTGCACCACCTGCGGTGCGTGCGTGGAGCAGTGCCCGGTCGACATCGAGCACATCGACCACATCGTCGACATGCGCCGCTACCAGGTGATGATCGAGTCCGCCTTCCCCTCGGAGGCCGGCACGATGCTGAAGAACCTGGAGAAGAAGGGCAACCCCTGGGGCCTGGCGAAGAAGCAGCGCGTCGAGTGGACCAAGGAGGTCGACTTCGAGGTCCCGATCGTCGGCAAGGACGTCGAGGACCTCACCGAGGTCGACTACCTCTACTGGGTCGGCTGCGCCGGCGCCCTGGAGGACCGGGCCAAGAAGACCACCAAGGCCTTCGCCGAGCTGCTGCACATGGCGGGCGTCAAGTTCGCGATCATGGGCGGCGAGGAGAAGTGCACGGGTGACTCCCCCCGCCGCCTGGGCAACGAGCCGCTGTTCCAGCAGCTCGGCCAGGAGAACGTCGCGATGCTGAACATGGCGTTCGGCGAGGACGACGAGGACGAGTCGACCAAGAAGCCGAAGTCGGCGAAGAAGATCGTCGCGACCTGCCCGCACTGCTTCAACACGATCGCGAACGAGTACCCGCAGCTGGGTGGCGAGTTCGAGGTCATCCACCACACGCAGCTGCTCCAGCACCTCATCGACGAGGGCAAGCTGATCCCGGTGACGCCGGTCGACGGTCTGATCACGTACCACGACCCGTGCTACCTGGGCCGCCACAACAAGGTCTACACGCCGCCGCGCGAGATCATGTCGGCCGTCCCGGGCCTGCGTCAGCAGGAGATGCACCGCCACAAGGAGCGCGGCTTCTGCTGTGGCGCCGGTGGCGCGCGGATGTGGATGGAGGAGCGGATCGGCAAGCGCATCAACAACGAGCGCGTCGACGAGGCTCTTTCGCTGAACCCCGACATCGTGTCGACGGCCTGCCCGTTCTGCCTGGTCATGCTGACCGACTCGGTCAACGGCAAGAAGAACGAGGGCAAGGCGAAGGAGTCCGTCCAGGTCGTGGACGTGGCGCAGCTGCTGCTCGACTCGGTGAAGACGAAGCCGGAGGACGTGGCGACGGACCCGGACGTCGAGGCGGACGAGCCGGAGTCGGTGTCGGCGGAGTAGCTTTCCGCCGCGTACGTACGAGGGCCGCCCCGCGCATGTCGCGCGGGGCGGCCCTCCGTCGTACGTCAGCTCTCCTGGGAGCGCCGGTGGTACAGGGCGAACCCGAGAGCGGCGGCCCCCAGGGCGGCGAGCCCGCCGCCGGCGCCGACGAGGGTGGCCTCGTGGGAGGAGTCGGCGACGTTCTCGACCCCGGCCTTCGCGGCGCCCTGGGGGAGGGCGCCCTGGGGGACGACGGTGGAGGTGGTGACCTTCTTGCCGGCCGTGCCCTTCTGGGCCCGGTACTTCTCGACGAGCTTGCCGTGGAAGTCGTACACCCAGCTGTTGCCGCCCTGCCTGGGGGTGTCGATGACGACGAACTTGTACTGCCCCTTGCCCGCGTCGACGACCTTGTACGTCCAGCCCTTGTGGGCGGCGACGGGGTTCTTGGGGCCGAGCGTGGCGAGGCGGTGGCCCTTCGGCGTGGAGACCTCGACCCGGCGGGCCTTCTTGTAGAACTTCGCGACGTTGCCGTCGGGCATGGTGATCCGCGCGTCGGCGTGCGGCGCGGGCTTGGGGGCGGGCTTCGGGGTCGGCTTGGGGCGGGGCTTGGGGGTCGGCTTCGGGTCGGGCTTGGGCGCGTTGTCGAGCCACGAGGAGACGGTGCCGTCGGGCTGGAGGACGACGTGCAGGCCGTTGTTCTGACCGTAGGCGGGCTGCCCGGAGGTGGTGAGGGTGTCGATCAGGGTGCCACCGGCCCAGATCTCGGCCTGGTAGTCCTGGGGCGTGGTCATGAAGACCTTGGCGACCGACCCGTCGGCGAGCTTGTACGACTGGACGAAGATCCGCCCGACGACGGGGTCGCCCTGCTTCTGCTGGTCCTGGTCCTGACCGCCCTGATCGTCGGTGCTTTCCGGGCGGGCGCTCTGGTCGCTCTGGTTGCTCTGGTCGCTCTCGTTGCTCTGGTCGTCATGGGTGACGGCGGCCGGCGTCGGCTGATCGGCGGCGAAGGCGCCGGCGGTGGGGAGGGCCAGCGCGGCGACGGTGCCGGTGGCGATCGCTGCGGTGCGGATGGTGCGACGGGTGGCGCGCATGAGGAGCCCCTCGAATGTCGATTTCATACGGTTCGTCCTGCGACATCCACAAAGCTACGAAGGGGATGTCTAGGCCATCCGTCGGCTTTGTAACGGTCAGCCGAGACCTGTGCCCCAACCCTGTAAAGCCCCCTAGGGGATGTCACAGCTCCGTGGCAGCTCAGGGGCGAAGGAGCGGAGTCGTAGCAGGAACAGGTACGTTCGATGACGTGGCTGGATTCAGGAACGGACGCGGCCGGGACAACCGCCCCCCGCAACAACAACCGCAGCAGGCGCCGTACGGGTACAACGCGGCCCCGCCGCCCCACCCGCAGCAGCAGTGGCCCCAGCAGGCCCCGCAGCAGGGCGGCGGCGGATACGGGGAGCCGGAGTACTTCGGGGACCCGTACGGGGCGCAGCAGCAGCACCACCCGCAGCAGCACTACGCGGCGAACACACCGGGGCACACGCAGATGTTCAGCGTGAACGAGGACCCCTACGGCGACGCGGGGGCGTACAACGCGGCCGCCGCCGTCCCGACGGGCCCGCGGCTGCCCTGGAAGGCCCTGCTGAGCGGCATCGTGCTGCGCCCGGGCCCGACGTTCCTGCAGATGCGGGACCACGCGGTGTGGGGCCCGGCGCTGGCGGTCACGTTCCTCTACGGCCTGCTGGCGATCTTCGGCTTCGACCAGGCCCGCGAGGAGGCGATCGACGCCCCTCTCTCGAAGGCCCTGCCCTACGTACTGATGACGGGCGTCGGCTTCGTCGTGGCCGGCCTGATCATGGGCGTGGTGACGCACACGCTGGCGCGCCAGCTCGGCGGCGACGGCTCGTGGCAGCCGACGGTGGGCCTGTCGATGCTGATCATGTCGATCACGGACGCCCCCCGCCTGGTCTTCGCCGTCTTCCTGGGCGGCGAGAACGGCCTGGTGCAGGTCCTCGGCTGGCTGACCTGGCTGGCGGCGGGCGCGCTCTTCACGATGATGGTGAGCCGCTCGCACGACCTGCCGTGGCCGAAGGCCCTGGGCGCCTCGGCGATCCAGCTGGTGGCACTGCTCTCACTGATCAAGCTGGGCATGCTGTAGCCCCGTACGCACACGAGGAAGGCCCCCGCCCGGGCAAGGGCGGGGGCCTTCCTCGTAAGAACCAGCAGTTCGGCAATTCCTCGGACGCCGGACCTCAGGCGTCGAGAACCTGGCCCTCGCGCCGGACGACGGGCGGCTCGACGGACCAGGGGAAGTTGATCCACTCGTCCGTCTTCTTCCACACGTACTCGCACTTCACGAGGGAGTGCGACTTCTCGTAGATGACGGCGGAGCGGACCTCGGCGACGTGGTCGACGCAGAAGTCATGGACGAGCTTGAGGGTCTTGCCGGTGTCGGCGACGTCGTCGGCGATCAGGACCTTCTTGTCGCTGAAGTCGATGGCGTTGGGGACGGGCGCGAGCATGACCGGCATTTCGAGCGTGGTCCCCACACCGGTGTAGAACTCCACGTTGACCAGGTGGATGTTCTTGCAGTCGAGGGCGTAGGCGAGGCCGCCGGCGACGAAGACGCCGCCGCGGGCGATGGAGAGCACGATGTCGGGCTCGTAGCCGTCGTCGGCGATGGTCTGCGCGAGCTCGCGGATCGCGCGCCCGAATCCCTCGTAGGTGAGGTTCTCCCGTACGTCACTCATCGCTGTCACACCTGGGTCCGATGGAAGTTCATGAAGGAACGCGAAGCGGTCGGTCCGCGCTGGCCCTGATACCTCGACCCGTACCGCTCACTGCCGTACGGGAACTCGGCGGGCGAGCTCAGCCGGAACATGCAGAGCTGGCCGATCTTCATCCCCGGCCACAGCTTGATGGGGAGGGTGGCGAGGTTCGACAGCTCCAGCGTCACGTGCCCGGAGAAACCGGGGTCGATGAACCCGGCGGTGGAGTGCGTGACGAGCCCGAGGCGGCCCAGGGAGCTCTTCCCCTCGAGCCTCGACGCGATGTCATCAGGCAGGGTGATGACCTCGTAGGTCGAGGCGAGCACGAACTCGCCGGGGTGGAGGATGAACGCCTCGTCGCCCTCCGGCTCGACCTCGCGCGTCAGGTCGAGCTGCTCGACGGCGGGGTCGATGTGGGGGTAGCGGTGGTTCTCGAACACCCGGAAGAAGCGGTCAAGCCTCACGTCGATGCTCGAGGGCTGCACCATGGATTCGTCGTACGGGTCGATGCGCACCCGTCCGGCATCGATCTCGGCCCGGATGTCCTTGTCTGAGAGAAGCACGCCCCCACGATACGCAGAGGGCGCGGACCTGCCCCAATCGGGAAGGTTCCGCGCCCGTGCCGCCATCAGCGCTGCTCAAGCTCCACGGTCACCGGCACCGCGTGCCGCAGCCGCGCACACCGTGGACACCGGACGAGCCGCCCTGGCCCGATCCGCCCGGCCCCGAGCTGCTGCAACGGGAACGAAGCGGTACTGAACACGTGCCCTTCGGCACAACGGACGACGGTGCGCTCCATCGAACCCATCAAGTCCCTTCCCCGACAAGTGGTGGACGAGACAGCCACATTAGGGGATGAACGGGACACGCCTCCAGGCGGCGCTCCGTCACGCGGAGGTACGCCGCGACTTCGCGATGGGGTACAGTGTCCGAGTCTGCGGTACCGATCAACGGACCGCCAGGCGGATGTAGTTTAATGGTAGAACATGAGCTTCCCAAGCTTATAGCGCGGGTTCGATTCCCGTCATCCGCTCTTGAACGAAGCCCCAGGTCAGCGACCTGGGGCTTCTGCGTTGGCCACCGCGCCGCGAACCCCTCACCGCCGTCCGCGACACCTTCCGGACACCCCGTCGACCGGGAACCGGGCAACACACCCGCGATGGCCTCCCTCACCCACCGGGGAATCCGCCGGCGCGAGGCGGGTCACCAGCACCGGGTGGCGACATGCCGTCGCGCGGGGGGTCCAGTCCGAGGACGCGGTCGAGAAAGGCGAACGTCTCGAACTTGGCACGTCACCGGTGCGGGCGGTGGCGGACGGAGCGGCGGGTGCGCAGGGCCATGTAGAGGAGGGCCGCCACGAGCACCGCGATGCCGATGAAGAGCAGGAACAGGAGTCCATCGGCGACGACGCCGATGAGGCCCAGGATGATCGCGACGATGATCAGGGCGAGGAAGAGTGTCATGGGGGCCGCCTCCCCGGCGGTCGGGTGCTCAACGTCGGGCCAGTTGCCGTTCGCCGTTCGCACCGGGTTCGTAGGCGAGGCCGTAGTGGCGGAAGACGGCCTCCTCGTCCCCGAAGGGCAGGACACCGTCCGTGCCGATGGAGGGGCTCTGCTTCACCAGTTTCCTGTCGTGGGCGACCCGCACGTACCCCGGTCCCACCGTCGCCCCTTCCAGGGGGACGAACACCAGGCGGTGCCGGGTGGGCAGGCCGACGCGGACCGTGGCCATGGCCGGTTCGTCGGTGCTGGTGTCGACGTAGACGGATTCCAGTTCGCCGATCTTGTGGCCGCCGGGGTCCATCACGGCCTGGTTGCGCCACTCGCGGATGTCCGCCGTCTGGATCATGTCTCTCCTCCCTGTTCGCTCGCCGGTGGGGGAAGCGGGGCGACGAGGAGTTCGGTGGCCTGCGTGATGTTGCCGACGCGGACCGCGCGGGCCATGGCCGTGCGGGCGGCGTCGGGTTCCGTGCCCGGCGGCACCACCATCAGCGCGAAGTGGTCCTTGTCGCCGCGGGTGATCAGGACGGTGTCGTCGCCCACGGGGAACGAGTCGAGGTGGACGACCCGGTCGTCGATGACCAGCCGGGGCGGGATCGCGTCCCACGCGGTGGCGTCCAGGCCGACCCGGGTGATGGGGCCGAGGTGCTCGGTCAGCACGGACACCAGCGCGGGAACCTCCTGCTCCACGTGTCGGGTGCGCGGCCACCACGCCCCGTCGAGGACGCCCTGCCGGGAGTGCGTCGTCTCCAGCCGGAGCAGAGCCGTTCCGGGGCGCGCCGCCTGGTGGATCTCGTCCGGCAGGAGCAACGGGGGCGGGATGTCGGAGTCGGCCATGATGGATCCGCTCGTCTACGAGTGAGGTGCAGCGGCCTGCGACGGCCGCGCCGGGAGGGGCGACAGGCCGCCGACGGGGCGACTGTGCCGTCATTTCACGGTAACCCCGGCTCCCGCGTGTCCGCCCGTCGCCGCACACTCGTCCGTACGAACCGGAAGTGCCTCGCCCTGTCAGACCGAAAACGGACTGATCAGACGTACCCTGGAAGTACCGGAAGTACTTCGAGCACCAGCTTCCACGCAGGTGTCATTTCCGGGGAACACGAAAAACCGGGCTGCCGACGGGCAGCCCGGGGGTAGGTCCGCCATGACCACCACGCTCGACAGGACAGCGAACCGCGCCCTCACCCCAGGACTTCCGGCCCGCTTGTCGCTCACCCCGAAGACCACGCTCGCCGGTCGTCTCGACGGCGCCTGGTGGCCGCGTTCACGCGACCTGGCAGCCGAGCTGCCGGCGCTGGCCGACGCCCTCGAAGGACGCTGGGGCCGCATCACCCGTGTCCTGGTGAACCCCGGCCACTGGCCCGTCGTCCCGCACAAGGTCGCCGTCACCGGCCACGTCCTGCACGTGGGCTGGTTCACCGAGCAGGACCCGGACAAGGTCATCCTGCTGTCCTACACGACCGGCCGCTGCGACCTGCTCGTCATTCCGCCCGAGACCGAACCCGCCTCCGCGGCCCGGCTCATGACCGCCGCCGCACTCCCCGGCAGCATCCTCACCGCGGGCTCGCTGATGTCCGGCGAGGCCGCGACCAGCCGCCGTATGCGGGAGGCAAGGAGCAGCGAAGACGCCTGGGAGACCGACGGCGGGGCCGCCTCGGCGCCCCAGCCGCACCCAGCGGCGCACCCCGTCGTCGGCGCGCGGATGATCCCGCTGCCGGAACACACCGGGAGGTGAGGACATGGAGACCGTGATCACGCTCCTGGCAGCCGCGTTCCTGATCGCGCTCGGCACACGCCTGATCCACCGGCTCAACGCCCAGCACGACGCGCGCATAGCGGCCCACCACTTCAGCGACCCCTACCCCTCCCTCAGCCGTCCCCCCGGCCACGGCAACCCCGGGCCGCCCGAACGAACCGCCGATGGCCGGCCAACGGGCACCTGGCCCTGACCTGCCTGACCGCAGACCACTCCTCCCGCCGAAGGCCGCGGATGGGGCACCCGACACCCGGGACAACCCACCCGTCGGCCTCTCGCTTCTGTCCCGAACGGAGCACGCCGTCTTGGACCTCACCGAGAACGAACCGCTACCGCAGGCCGAACACGCCGAGATCCGTATCGTCTCCGCCACGCCCGAGGCCGCCCGTGCGGTCGCAGACGTGATCCGCCGGTGCTTCGCCGGGACGGAGCAGCGCAGCTACCCCGTGCCGGGCGGCGGCACACGGCTCCACCTCACCGTCGACACCGAGGCCGCCGCCGGACCCGCTCGCACCTGGCTTGCCACCAGCAGACCTCCCGCCGGCACCGGCCCCCACACCGAGGAACCCTGACCGGCCGACAGGACCACGCGGCCATGGCGACACTCCACGAGCGGCAGCGGTACCGCCGACAGATCCTCCAGGCGCTCTACACGACCGCCGAAGGAAACCGCCTGCTCGGCGTCACCGGAGCCGCGCTCAACCACGGCCTGCGCATCCCGGAGCAGGACCTCGCCGCCGCCTGCTCCTACCTCGCGGGCGAGGGACTGGTCACCGTCGACTGGGAGCCGGGAAACACACCCGCGATGGTCTCGCTCACCCACCAGGGCATCCGCCTCATGGAAGCGGAGGAGGAAGAGGGCGGCTGAGCCGGTCCGCCTCCGGACGCGGCGGACTCGGAAGGCCCAGCGAGTGCGTCGCCGGCCGCCTGCGGCCGGGTGCCCCCGCACGGGGGACGGGCGGCGTGACCTGCCGCCGAGAAGCATGCTCCAGGACTACGGGCAACAGAGGCTGGTGCCCCTGCTCGCCGAACGGCTGACGGGCGGCTGTACCGGGTGATTCCCAAGCTTGTAGCGCGGGTTCGATTCCCGTCATCCGCTCTTTTTTACCTCTGGGTCAAGAACGCTGCTACGGTGGCACCATGGGCAGGCCGAAGCAGTTCGATCCGGATGTCGCGGTGGAGCGCGCGATGGGTGTGTTCTGGCGTAAGGGGTACGCGGCGACGACGCCTCAGGACCTCGTGGACGAGATCGGCATCGGCAAGGGCAGCCTGTACAACGCCTTCGGCAGCAAGCACGCGTTGTTCGAGCGGGCGCTGGCGCGGTACCGCGACTCTCAGGCCGCGTGGCTGGAGGCGCTCCTCGATCACCCCGGTTCGGCGAGGGACCGGCTGCGCGGAGCCCTGGAGGCCCTGATCCACCTCGACCTGGGCGATCCGGACCGGCGCGGCTGCATGGCGGTGAACACCGCCGCCGAACTGGCCTCGTCGGACGCCGGGACCGCTGACACGGTGCGCAAGATGTTCGCGCGCACCGAGAGCGCGTTCAGGGCCACCGTCGAGGAAGGCCAGCGGTCCGGCGAGATCGCCGGCGACCGCGACGCGGCGGCGGTGGCCGCCTGGTTGCTCGCGACCGTCATCGGAATGCGCGTACTGGCGAAGACCGCCGAGGACGCCACACAGCTGAGGCGAGTCGTGGATGCGGCGATGAGGTCGCTGTAGTCGGCGCCGCCGACGGCAGCCCTCTTTTTTTCGGGCTCATTTTGTACCTCTGATTCAAGAATATGTGGGGAGTGGGACATGGAACTCAATCTCGCCGGCAAGACCGCGGTCGTCACGGGGGCCAGCCGGGGTGTCGGTCTCGCGATCGCCCGGCAGCTCGTCGCCGAGGGCGTCCGCGTGGTCGGGGCAGCCCGGACGATCACGCCCGAGCTCAAGGAGATCGGCGCCCACCCGGTCGCGGCGGACCTGAGCACGCCGGAAGGTGCCGAGGAGTTGGGGGCACAGGCGCTGGCCGCACTCGGTGGTGTGAACATTCTGGTCAACAACCTCGGCGGCGGCGACGAGTTCACCCTGAACGGGTTCCTCGCGACCAGCGACGCCCTGTGGGCGCGGAGCTTCGAGGTCAATCTGTTCGGTACGGTCCGGGTCACCCGCAGGCTGCTGCCGAGCATCCTGGAACGCCGCGGCTCCGTGGTGAACGTCTCGTCGATGAGCGCGCGCCTGCCCGGCACGGGCCCCATCGAGTACGGCGCCGCGAAGGCGGCTCTCAACGCGTTCGGCAAGTCACTGTCCGAGGAGTTCGGACCGCAGGGCGTACGCGTGAACACCGTTTCCCCCGGACCGACGCGCACCGGCATGTGGGAGGACACCGACGGCTTCGGCGCCCGTCTGGCGGAGGCCAACGGCGTCGACCACCGCGACTTCCTGGCCGGGGTGCCCGCGGCGATGGGCATGAGCACCGGGCGCATGGTCGAACCCGACGAGGTCGCGGCCGTCGTCGCGTTCCTCACCTCGGACCACGCGGCAAGCGTGACCGGCGCCGACTACGTGGTCGAGGGAGGCGGCATCAAGACGGTGTGAGGCGTACTGCCCGGTACCGGCAGGGGATCGAGGATCCGGTCAGAACTCCAGCACCTCGCGGTCGAGCGGATACCGCGCGCGGTGAGGGCCGTCGTGCGGTGAGGGCGTGATCGGGAGGACGCCGGTCGGCTGGGTGCCCAGGTTGTCGTCCCAGAGGCGGGGTTCGACGTGTCCGACGACGCGGAACTTCCGGAAGGTGAACGGCGGGCTGTCGGTCGGGAAGAACTCGGGCGTGGTCATCACCTGGAAGTGCAGGTGCGGCGTGGTCGAGTTGCCGCTGTTGCCGATCAGTCCGAGAACCCGGCCGGGTTCGACATGGTCGCCTTCCCTGACCTTGAGCGAGCCGGGCTTCAGGTGGGCGTAGAGCAGGTAGCGGCCCGGCGCGACCTCCACGGTGACGTGGTTGCCGACGGTCTCCTCGATCGGCGGGACCGGCGGCGTGACGGGCGGCGTGTTGTCCGGGATGCCGTCCTGGACCTCCACCACCCTGCCGCCCGCCGCCGCCACGACGGGCTGCCGGTAGCTCAGGTAGCTGGTCAGGCGCGAGGGGTCGCCTTCCCAGGTCTGTCCTTGCTCGCCGACCCGGTACCAGTCGATCGCGAAGCGCTGCGGTACGTAGAAGCGGCCGTTGATCGGGCCGAGGCCGCGCCGGTGGTGGGTGTTGCCGCAGCACGACTCGCTGGAGTACCAGGTGCCGGGGCGGACCGGCGCGTCCAGGTTCAGCGGCGCGGTGCGGCCCGTCGGGGTGATCTGGACCGTCTCCTCGAACGGGGAGGAGCCGGAGGCGGTGAGGACGGCACCCGAGAGGTGGTGTTCGAGGACCTTGGGCACCCGCTGATCGCGGTCGAGGACCAGGTCGAGCCAGACGACCCACTGCTGGGAGCCCGGGATGACGGTCGGCGTCGGCCCCGGGGGCGCCGGCGTGTACCCGTCCGCACCCAGCAGGGGGTCGCCCACCGGGTTGGCGGCATCGGCCAGCGCCTGCCCGCTCAGCGAGCCCACCACCCGGTGCGTGCGGGCGTCCCGGACCTCGACCCGG
>NZ_JBSGWV010000027.1:4355-90037 GCF_053609105.1 Streptomyces sp. NPDC054975 | reverse complement strand
GGCTCGCGAGCGGGAAGGCACCGGGGTGCGCGGTGACCTCCGGATGTCAGGGGGTGTCGTACGGATCCGCATACGGGTCGTCGTATGGATCGCCGCTCCCGTAGGGGTCGTCCTCTCCTCTGCTGCCCGCTCCGCACCCGGCCGGGCTACGGTCGATGCCCCGCTCCGACAGGAGCGTGCGCGCCCGCGCCTCCGACCAACTGGTGGCGTACCAGCTTCGGTCGTCCTCGCGCAGGCGGGCTTCGATGCCGAGGAGGGCACAGGAGCGCTGGGGCTCGGGCAGCCGGTCGAGGGCGGGTACGGCGTCGGCCGAGAGCCCGGCGAGGTAGGGAAGGTCGATACTGTCCGAGCTGCTGTACCGCTCGACGTTGCGTTCGGCGACGAGGGCGTCGGGCGAGGCGAGGCCGAAGGCGAGTACGCCCGCGGCGGCGCTGACCGCCACGGCGCGCGGCAGCAGGCGTGCGCCGAAGACCCCCGCGGCCATGATCAACAGGATGACAAGACCCAGCCACATCTCCATGGCGGCCACCGAGATGCGCAGCCGCGTGAGCCCGTACGCGTCCACGTACAGGTCCATCCTGCGCAGCGCGGAGGCGACCACGACGAGCGTGAGCACGCACAGGGTGCCGAGGACAGCGCGGACCAGCGTGCGGTCGCGGGCGTCCGCACGCGGCGCCCAGCGCAGGGCGAGGCCGATCACCACGAGGGTGAGCAGGGTGGCCGTCAGCAGCTGCCAGAAGCCCTGGCGGGCGTACTCGGCGTAGGTCAGGTCGGTCTCGCTGAGGACCTTGTCGTACCCGCCGAAGAGAACGGCGAGTTGGACCGCGTTGAACGCCGCGAAGAGTACGTTGAGCACGATGAGCGGAAGGGCCCACTCCAGTCGCGCGCGGGCCCGGCCGGGGCGGATCGCCATCCGGTCCCAGCGCAGGGGCGCGGCGGCGGTCCGGGCGAGGGCGATGGCGCCGAAGAGACCGAGCAGGAAGAGCGAGAGCCGCCAGGGCGCCTGCTCCAGCGAGATGTCGGGCATCAGGGAGCCGAGCAGGTCGGCGAAGGCGGCGTCGGCACCGGCGAACAGGGCCCCGAAGACGACGAGCAGGGCGAGGGCCGCCCCGATGGTCCGCACGACTGGACCCCACCGGCCGCGGGAGCTGTCGGCCCGGTCGCGTACGCCGCGCCAGACCCAGGCGGTGCCGGAGCCGAGGGAGTCGAACAGTCCTAGGGGCGCGAGGAGAACGCTCGGCCAGCCCCGGCCACCGTGCAGGGCGAGGGCGGTCACGCCGAGCGCGGTGACGACGGCGAGGAAGGTCGGCCATCCGGCGTCCCGCAGCGCCGGTACGGCGAGGAGGGCGAGGCCTCCGACGGCCCAGGTCAGTGTCCAGGGGCGGAGCCGGCGGCCGGCGGCCCGCGCGGCGAAGGCGGCGGCGAGGACCGCGGGCGCGGCCACGATCATCAGGTTGAGCCCGAGCCCTTCGTCGAGGACCAGGGCGCACAGCAGGGCGGTGGCCAGGACGGCCCCGAGCGTCGGAGCGGTGACCCGGGCCGGTGCGGCGGGGCGCAGTCGGGTGAGCCAGGAGTCGCCGGGCGGCGTGGGCGGCGCCCAGGGATACGGCGGCCGCCCACCCGGCCACCCACCGGCCGCCACGGCCCGCTGCTGCGGCGGCTGATACGGCCCGGGCGGTACGGGACCGGGCGGTACGGCGCCGGGCGGTACGGCGCCGGGCGGTACCGCCCGAGGCGTTACCGGACCAGGCGGTACGGCGCCGCCCGGCCGCGTACCCACGGAGGCGGCAGCCTTGGGCTCGGGCTTCGGCCCGGCGGCGGGCTCGGGCTTCGGCGCGGCCGCGGCGGGCTCGGGCTTCGGTCCGGCGGTGGGCTCGGGCTTCGGCGCGGCCGCGGTGGGCTCGCCGGCCGGCTGAGTTCTGTCCTGCGGTGGTGGATCGGACGGTATGTCGGACACGGGACCCCCTCCCGACCCGGCCCGCACTCGGCGCCATGGCGGCGGAGGGCTGCGGTCCGGGTGTCGCGTCGGCGCGCTCTCGGCATGATCAGCGCTGCGGAGTGGCCGACTCTAACGGCGGTACCGCCGTTCGGGCCCGGCCGCACGACGCTGTGGCAGGACCGTGACACCGACGACCCGTTCCCTGGGTACGGCGACGGGCCGGATCAGGGACGGACGGCGGCCGGCAGCCAGTCCGGCAGCTCCTCCGTCCGCTCCAACCACGCGGCGGGCGGGGCACCGGCCGTGCCGGAGGCCACGACACCGCCCGCGATCGCGCAGGTGGTGTCCACGTCTCCCCCGACCTGGGCGGTCGTCCAGAACACCTGCTCGAAGTCGCCGAGGGCCCGGGCCGCCGACCAGAGCGCGAACGGCACGGTGTCGTGGGCGCTGGTGCGTCGCCCACTGCCCAGCACCGCCGCGACCGTTCCGGCGTCGCCGTAGTCGAGCATGTCGCGGGCCCGGCGCAGCCCCGCGCCGACGGCGCTGCGCGGTACGAGGGCGATCACTCCGTCCAGCAGGTCCGTGGGTGTCGGCGGACCCGCCGGATCCGCGGCGAGCGCGGCCGCGGCCGCCACGGCCATGGCGCCGACGACGGCCTCGCGGTGCTGGTGCGTGGTGTACGCGGAGATCTCCGCCTGGTGGGTCGCCTGCTCCGGGTCGTCCGCGTACCAGGCGCCGAGCGGGGCGATCCGCATCGCGGCGCCGTTGCCCCAGGAGCCCTGCCCGTTGAAGAGCGCGGCCGCGAGCTCACGCCAGTCGCCACCCTCCCTGATGAGCCGGAGCATCCGGTTGACCGCGGGCCCGTAGCCCCGGTCGAAGTCGTGGTGCTCGGCGAACGAACGGGCGAGCGCGTCCTGGTCGATCCGACCGTGCCGTACGAGCACGGCCAGGACCGAGCCGGCCATCTCGGTGTCGTCGGTCCACTGCCAGGGGCCCGGAGGCAGCTCGCGTCGCTTGAGCAGCGGATAGTTGACAGGGACGAAGAACTGGGAGCCCAAGGCGTCTCCCACGGACAGCCCTCGGAGGCTGGCCAGGGCGCGTTCGAAGCGCCGGTCGAGAGAGGAGTCAGCGGTCATCGCTCCCCCACTCTATCCGGTGTAGCCGTACGGTTCGGGGGTCTTCCAGCGCTCGAACGGCCGGTCCAGGCGGTAGCGGCCGTCCTTGCCGAGCAGCAGCTCCCGCGTCTCGCCGTTGCCCGGGTTGGAGAGCGATTCGAACTCGGCGACGGTCCAGTGGAACCACCGCATGCAGAACAGCCGCATCGTCAGCCCGTGGGTCACCAGCAGGACGTTCGGCGGGTGGTCCGGGGCCTCGAAGCTGCGGTACAGGCTCTCCAGGAACGCCCCGACCCGGTCGTACACATCGGCCCCGGACTCGCCCTGCGCGAAGCGGTAGAAGAAGTGCCCGTACGCGTCCCGGTACGCCTTCTGCAGGCGTACGTCCTCCCTGTCCTGCCAGTTTCCCCAGTCCTGCTCCCTGAGCCGTGGCTCCTCCCGCACCCGGACATGCCTGGGGTCGAGCCGGAACTCCCGGAACGTCTCGTGCGTGCGGCGGTACGGAGAGACGTAGACGCTGACCTGCTCCTCCCCGAACAGCTCCCGCAGTTTCTCCCCTGTCTGCCGTGCCTGCCGCAGACCGGTCTCGGTGAGCCTGAGCGCGTGGTCGGGCTCTCGTTCGTACACCGTGTCGTCGGCATTGCCTTCGGATTCTCCGTGCCGTACGAGGACGATGCGCCGCGGTCGTGCCATGCCACGACCCTAGATCCCCCGCTTCGGCCGGGCTCAGCCGGGGAGGCGTCCGGCGTCCATCCGGCGTATGCGGCCGGTGGACCGGCCGACCGGCCGGCCCGGGAGACGCCGGTCGCGGTCGCGGCGGGGGCGTTCGTCCCTCCGCCGGCCGGTGACGGCGGTGCGGGTCCCGAGCTGGGTGATCAGACCGTCCAGGACGGCTCGAGCTGCACCACGTCCCCGCTCAGCGCCGCCACGTCGGCCTCCGTCTGAGCCCGCAGGCCGAGCCGTTCGACACGCTCCACGCGGTACTTGCCGTGCTCCGCCGCGGACCGCCACATCGAGAGCACCACGAACTCGTTCCCCGGCGCCTCCCCGAACACCCCGCGCAGCATCCCGGGCGAACCGGCCATCGCCGGGTTCCACACCTTCTCCTGCATCAGCGCGAAGTGTTCGACCCGGTCCTCGTGGACGCGGCAGTGCGCCACCCGCGCCACGTCGGCGTCCGTGAACCTGGGCTCGAAGCCCGTCTTGACGTCGAAACGGTGGTCGAAGAGCTTGACCTGAAGATCCTTGAACGAGCCCGACTGCGTGGTCGCGAGCCGGTCGTGCGAGCGCGCCATGAACGAGTCGTAGAACGCGCGGCTCTCCCAGAACGAGAAGACATGGGCGACATCCGGCCGTGCCCGGCTCCACCCTCCGCCCTGGCCCCGGAATCCCGGCTCACCCAGCAACCCCGCCCATTTCCGCTGCCCCCGCTCGAACCCCCGACGGTCCACCACGGTGCAGCGAATCCACTTGACCAGCACGGCGCCATCGTACGGGGCATTCACCCTCCGCCACCCCGTTCTCGCACCGAGTGCGCATGACACCATGAACAACCGGTCGCAGACCATGGGCACTTGACCGGGCCCGCGGTACCAGTCGTACGCAGAGAGGGGATTCACGGTGAGCGGACTCAACAAGGGGGTCGGCAAGGTCGAGGTGACGCTCAAGTGGGACCCGAGTCCGATCGGCGCCTCGGCGCACGATCTGGACATCATCGCCGGGGTCTACACGGCGGACGATCCGTACGGTGCGCCCGCCTACCTGGTGCACTTCGACAGCCGCTCCCCCGACGGCACGATCACACTCAGCCGGGACAGCCGTACGGGCCAGGGCTTCGGCTACGACGAGGCCATGATCCTGGAACTGAACCGGCTCGCCCCGCTCTACGCGCGCGTGGTGGTGGGAGTGGCCATACAGCAGGGTTCCGGAAGGCTGACGTTCGGCGACGTCGTCAACACCGGCGTGCGGGTGCGCGAGGGCTACACCGACCTCGTCGTCCACGGCTTCGAGGACGTCGCCGGAGCCACGGCGGCGACCGTCGTGGAGTTCACCCGCGACGGATCGGAGGGCTGGTCCTGCCGTTCCATCCGCCGCGGATTCGACACGGACCCGCAGACCTTCGCCACGCTGATGGGCGCGCGGCCCGCCTGACCCGGACCGCCGGGAGACCGGGCACGAGGGGCCCGTAGCGGGCGCGAAGAGGGCGAGCACGAGGAAAGGGGACCGGCCCGAGGCCGGTCCCCTTCTCACTCACCGATCAGCCGGCGGCTCAGCTGCAGCCGCTGGTGGAGCCGCAGCCCTCGCAGATGTAGCAGGAGCCGGCCCGCTGCATCTTCGTACCGCAGGAGAAGCAGAGCGGGGCGTCCGCGCTGATGCCCAGCTGCATCTCGACGAGCTCCGCCGAGGTGTGCGCCTGCTTCGGGGCCGGGACCTCCGCCTTCGGCGGGGTCGAGACGGCCTTCAGGGTCTCCGTCTGGCGCGGGGCGGACTGCGCCAGGCCCTCGACGTCCATCTCGTCGTCGGTGGGCTCGTACGAGCCCGTCTCCAGGTGACGCTGGCGCTCCTCGGCCGAGTGGATGCCGAGCGCGGAGCGGGTCTCGAAGGGCAGGAAGTCCAGCGCCAGGCGGCGGAAGATGTAGTCGACGATCGACTGCGCCATCCGCACGTCCGGGTCGTCCGTCATGCCGGCCGGCTCGAAGCGCATGTTGGTGAACTTCGAGACGTACGTCTCCAGGGGGACGCCGTACTGCAGACCGACGGAGACGGCGATGGAGAAGGCGTCCATCATGCCGGCGAGGGTCGAACCCTGCTTCGACATCTTCAGGAAGACCTCACCGAGACCGTCGTCCGGGTAGGAGTTGGCGGTCATGTAGCCCTCGGCGCCACCCACGGTGAAGGAGGTGGTGATCCCCGGGCGGCCCTTGGGCAGACGCTTGCGGACCGGGCGGTACTCGACGACCTTCTCGACGGCCTCGCGGATCGTCGCCTCGGACTTCGCGGTGACCTCGGCCTTCTCCTGCTCCTTCTTCTTGGCGGAGAGGGGCTGGCCGACCTTGCAGTTGTCGCGGTAGATGGCGAGCGCCTTGACGCCCATCTTCCAGGCCTCGAAGTAGACCTCCTCGACGTCCTCGACCGTGGCCGTCTCCGGCAGGTTCACGGTCTTGGAGAGGGCGCCGGAGATCCAGGGCTGGATGGCGGCCATCATGCGGACGTGGCCCATCGCGGAGATGGAACGCTCGCCCATGGCGCAGTCGAAGACCTCGTAGTGCTCGGTCTTCAGGCCGGGGGCGTCGATCACATTGCCGTGCTCGGCGATGTGGGCGACGATCGCCTCGATCTGCTCCTCCTGGTAGCCCAGGCGGCGCAGGGCCTGCGGGACGGTGCCGTTCACGATCTGCATCGAGCCGCCGCCGACCAGCTTCTTGAACTTGACCAGGGCGAGGTCGGGCTCGAGGCCGGTGGTGTCGCAGGACATCGCGAGACCGATGGTGCCGGTCGGCGCGATGACCGAGGCCTGCGCGTTGCGGAAGCCGTTCTTGGCGCCGAGGCGGACCACGTCCTGCCAGGCCTCCGTGGCGGCGGCCCAGATCGGCGAGTCGAGGTCGTCCATGCGGACGGCCGCGGTGTTGGCGTCGGCGTGCTGCTTCATGACCCGCTGGTGCGGCTCGGCGTTACGGGCGTAGCCGTCGTACGGGCCGACGACCGCGGCGAGCTCGGCGGAGCGCTTGTACGAGGTGCCGGTCATCAGCGAAGTGATGGCACCGGCCAGGGCGCGGCCGCCGTCGGAGTCGTACGCGTGGCCGGTGGCCATGAGCAGAGCGCCGAGGTTGGCGTAGCCGATGCCCAGCTGACGGAAGGCGCGGGTGTTCTCGCCGATCTTCTGGGTGGGGAAGTCGGCGAAGCAGATGGAGATGTCCATCGCCGTGATGACCAGCTCGACGACCTTGGCGAAGCGCTCGACGTCGAACGACTGGTTGCCCTTGCCGTCGTCCTTGAGGAACTTCATCAGGTTCAGCGAGGCGAGGTTGCAGGACGTGTTGTCCAGGTGCATGTACTCGCTGCACGGGTTCGAGCCGTTGATCCGGCCGGACTCGGGGCAGGTGTGCCAGCGGTTGATGGTGTCGTCGTACTGGATGCCCGGGTCGGCGCAGGCCCAGGCGGCCTCGGCCATCTTGCGGAACAGCGACTTGGCGTCGACCTCCTCGATGACCTCACCGGTCATACGGGCGCGCAGGCCGAACTTGTCGCCGTTCTCGACGGCCTTCATGAACTCGTCGTTCACGCGGACCGAGTTGTTGGCGTTCTGGTACTGGACGGACGTGATGTCGTCGCCGCCCAGGTCCATGTCGAAGCCCGCGTCGCGCAGGGCGCGGATCTTCTCCTCCTCCTTCACCTTGGTCTCGATGAAGTCCTCGATGTCGGGGTGGTCGACGTCGAGGATGACCATCTTGGCCGCGCGGCGCGTGGCGCCACCCGACTTGATCGTTCCCGCGGACGCGTCGGCGCCGCGCATGAAGGAGACCGGGCCGGAGGCGTTGCCGCCGGAGGAGAGCAGCTCCTTGGAGGAGCGGATGCGGGAGAGGTTCAGGCCGGCGCCGGAGCCGCCCTTGAAGATCATGCCCTCTTCCTTGTACCAGTCGAGGATCGACTCCATGGAGTCGTCGACGGACAGGATGAAGCAGGCGGAGACCTGCTGGGGCTGGGGCGTGCCGACGTTGAACCACACCGGGGAGTTGAAGCTGAAGATCTGGTGCAGGAGGGCGTAGGCCAGCTCGTGCTCGAAGATCTCGGCGTCGGCGGGCGAGGCGAAGTAGCCGTACTCCTCGCCGGCCTTCGTGTAGGTCTTCACGATCCGGTCGATGAGCTGCTTGAGACCGGTCTCGCGCTGCGGGGTGCCGACGGCCCCGCGGAAGTACTTGCTGGTGACGATGTTGACCGCGTTCACCGACCAGAAGTCGGGGAACTCGACGCCACGCTGCTCGAAGTTGACCGAGCCGTCGCGCCAGTTGGTCATGACGACGTCACGGCGCTCCCAGACCACCTCGTCGTACGGATGCACGCCAGGAGTCGTGTGGATGCGCTCGATACGCAGGCCCTTGCTGCCCTTGGCCCCCTTGGCGCGGGAACCTCGTGCCGGACCGCTCGCCGTCTCTGTCATGCCGCCTCCCATATACGGGCAAAACACCCTTAAGTGCCCAGATAATCCCAGGGCACTGTCTTCTTGTCTGTTGTCGCGAGCGCCACTCGGAACGCCCGTGACACGTCTTTTCCGCCGCGACGCGGCCGGCCACGACCGGACCCTCGGTCCGGCCCGCCGGTCAGTCGGCGGCGGTGGCGGGAACGGGGACCTCTGGGGTCGCTCCGGTTCCGCCGCCCTCTGCGGTTGGCCGTCCCTCGCGGAGTTCCGCGACGGCGGCCTCGAAGTCGTCGAGGCTTTCGAAAGCCTTGTAAACGGATGCGAAGCGCAGGTACGCGACGAGGTCGAGTTCCTGCAAGGGGCCGAGAATGGCCAGACCCACGTCGTGGGTGGTCAGCTCGGCGCTGCCGGTGGCGCGCACCGCCTCCTCGACCCGCTGGCCGAGCTTGGCGAGGGCGTCCTCGGTCACGGGCCGCCCCTGGCACGCCTTGCGCACGCCGGAGATGACCTTGGTGCGACTGAAGGGTTCCGTCACGCCCGACCGCTTCACCACCATGAGCGAGCACGTCTCGACCGTCGTGAAACGACGGGAGCAGTCGGGGCACTGGCGGCGGCGTCGGATCGACGTCCCGTCGTCGGTGGTGCGACTGTCGACGACACGGCTGTCGGGGTGCCTGCAGAAGGGGCAATGCATGGTTCCGACCCTCCCTCACGGCACGACTGAAAAGCCCCACCGGGCCCGTCAAGGCCCTCGAAGCGACCACCAGCATAGGCGATGCGGGTACCCCCGAAAGACCGGGGACCACAACTTGTAGGTGGTTGATGCAATCCAACCACTAGATCTGGGGTTGAGCCCGTTTTCCGGCACTTCGCGCGTGTCGCGTGGTCCCCTGATGCGCGACCGGCCACGAGGGTACGTGAAGCGCGCGGCTCCGCCGATTCGGGCCCGCCGGGTGCGAGACTGGAACGGCACCCCCCGCCCACGAGCGGCCCGCCGCCGACGGTACCGTAATGACCGAATTGGCACTGGCGCCCGGGCCCGCATATACACCCAGCCGCGCACACATGTAAGGCAATCTGCGTTTTTTCACTCGAACGTGTGTTTGGCGCAACCTTTCGAAAGCCACTACCGTTGTGCCAGCCAGGGAGACCATTCGAGAGGGGCCGCCGACGTGACCACCACCGCAGACAGTGCCACCATCACTGCCCAGGACCGCTCCCAGGGCCGACTCGAGCCGGTGCATGCCATGAATGACGCAGCCATGACCGGGGACGGGGAGCCAGGCCGACCTGCGCGCTCGTTGCCCGGACGACCTCCAGGCATCAGGGCCGACAGCTCGGGCCTGACCGACCGGCAGCGCAGGGTCATCGAGGTCATCCGGGACTCGGTCCAGCGGCGCGGGTACCCGCCGTCGATGCGCGAGATCGGTCAGGCGGTGGGCCTCTCCAGCACCTCCTCCGTCGCGCACCAGCTGATGGCGCTCGAGCGCAAGGGCTTCCTGCGCCGTGACCCGCACCGCCCCCGGGCGTACGAGGTGCGCGGCTCCGACCAGCCGAGCACCCAGCCGACGGACACCACCGGCAAGCCGGCCGCGTCGTACGTGCCCCTGGTCGGTCGGATCGCCGCGGGTGGACCGATCCTCGCCGAGGAGTCGGTCGAGGACGTCTTCCCGCTCCCCCGCCAGCTGGTGGGTGACGGCGAGCTCTTCGTCCTGAAGGTCGTCGGCGACTCGATGATCGAGGCCGCGATCTGCGACGGTGACTGGGTCACCGTCCGTCGCCAGCCGGTCGCGGAGAACGGGGACATCGTCGCCGCCATGCTCGACGGCGAGGCCACGGTCAAGCGCTTCAAGCGCGAGGACGGCCACGTCTGGCTGCTGCCGCACAACGCGGCGTACCAGCCGATCCCCGGTGACGAGGCCACCATCCTCGGCAAGGTCGTGGCGGTGCTGCGGCGGGTGTGACACCACCTGGCCGGCTCTGACCGGGCCCCGGGACCCACTGCGCCGGTCCCGGGGCCCTGCTCTGTCCCCTCCCGGGTCCTGCCGTGCCACGGCAGGACCCGGTCCCTGTCTCGGCCCCTCAGGCGCCCGCGGCCTTGGAAGCCGCGTCGATCGCCGCCAGCGACTTCCTCACCTGATTACGGTCCGTCGTGTACCAGAAGTCGGGCAGCGAAGCCTTCAGATAGCTGCCGTACCGGGCCGTGGCAAGCCGCGGATCGAGTACGGCGACCACACCTCGGTCTCCGGTGGCGCGCACGAGCCGTCCGGCGCCCTGGGCCATCAGCAGGGCCGCGTGCGTGGCGGCCACGGCCATGAAGCCGTTGCCGCCCGCGTCCTCCACCGCCTTCTGGCGGGCGCTCATCAGCGGGTCGTCGGGGCGCGGGAAGGGGATCTTGTCCATGACGACCAGCTGGCAGCTGGCCCCGGGAACGTCCACTCCCTGCCACAGGGAGAGCGTGCCGAAGAGGCAGGTCTGCGGGTCGGCGGAGAAGTTCTTGATCAGCTCGCCGAGGGTGTCCTCGCCCTGGAGGAGGATCGGGTACTCCGGGATCCGGGTGCGGAGCTCCTCGGCGGCGAGCTGGGCGGCGCGCATCGAGGAGAAGAGGCCGAGCGTCCGGCCGCCCGCCGCCTGCATCAGCTCCGTCAACTCGTCGAGCATGTCCGTACGGTCGCCGTCCCGCGCGGGGCGGGCCAGGTGCTTGGCGACGTAGAGAATCCCCTGCTTGGGATAGTCGAACGGCGAGCCGACGTCGATGCCCTTCCACTCCGGGATGTCGTCGCCCTTGGTGCCCTCGGGAGCCAGCCCCAAGGAGGCTCCCACTCCGTTGAAGTCGCCGCCCAGCTTCAGGGTCGCCGAGGTGAGGACCACGGAGCGGTCCGCGAAGAGCTTCTCGCGCAGCAGCCCCGACACGGAGAGCGGGGCGACCCTCAGGGAGGCGCCGAAGCGGTCGTGGCGTTCGTACCAGACGACGTCCCACTCCGAGCCCTGGGTGATGCGCTCGGCGACGGCGTGGACGCTCTCCACGGAGGCGAGGGCCTGCTTGCGGACGGCGTCCTCGTCCTGGACGGACTTGTCCCGGGCGGTGCCGAGCGCCGAGATCACCGCGCGCGAGGCGTCCCGCAGGGCCATCAGTGCGTAGCCGAGGTCCTCGGGGATCTCCTCCAGCCGGCCGGGCAGGGCCAGCTCCATCAGCCGCTCGAAGCCCTCCGCCGCCGTCTGGAGCTGGTCGGCGACCTTCTCGTCGACCAGCTTGGACGCCCGGCGGACGGCACGGTTGACCTGCCCGGGGGTGAGCTCGCCGGTCGCCACCCCGGTGACCCGGGAGACCAGCTCATGGGCCTCGTCCACGATCAGCACCTCGTGCTGCGGCAGCACGGGGGCGCCCTCGATCGCGTCGATGGCGAGCAGGGCGTGGTTGGTGACGACGACCTCCGCCAGCTTGGCCCGCTCCCGGGCCGCCTCGGCGAAGCACTCGGCGCCGTACGCGCACTTGGTCGCGCCCAGGCACTCGCGCGAGGAGACGGACACCTGGGCCCAGGCGCGGTCGGAGACGCCGGGTGTCAGGTCGTCCCGGTCGCCCGTCTCCGTCTCGTCCGACCAGTCGCGAAGCCTCAGCAGGTCCTGCCCCAGCTTGCTGGTGGGCGCGGCCGCCTCGAAGGGGTCGAAGAGGCCTTCCTCCTCGTCCTGGGGCACGCCCTCGTGGAGGCGGTGAAGGCACAGGTAGTTCGACCGCCCCTTGAGCATCGCGAACTCCGGACGGCGGCGCAGCTGCGGGTGCAGCGCCTCGACCGTGCGCGGAAGGTCACGCTCGACCAGCTGGCGCTGGAGCGCGAGGGTGGCCGTGGCGATCACCACGCGCTCGCCGTGCGCCAGCGCCGGCACCAGATAGCCGAGGGACTTTCCGGTGCCGGTGCCGGCCTGGACCAGCAGGTGGGAGGTGTCGTCGATGGCCTCGGCAACAGCCTCGGCCATGGTGACCTGGCCGGGCCGCTCCACCCCGCCGACGGCGGTGACGGCGGCGTGCAGGAGGTCGGGGAGGGATGGCTTCGTCATAGCGCGTCCACCCTACGGCGCGGCACCGACAGTCACGTCACGCGAGCGGATTCGGCACCGTTCCGTGGACGGCGGCGTGCGGCCGCTGGGGGCGGTCGCGGTAGCCGTCCAGGTGCAGACGGTTCCGGTTGAGACAGAGCCGCTCGATCCGCGGGACAAGAAGATCGAAGAGCTCGAACCGTTCCTTCAGCTCCGGGAAGCGAGCCTGATGGCGCAGGATCTCGGCCCGTACGAGCGCCCAGAAGTCGCCCTCCGGCACGGCGAGTTGCTCCTCGCAGAGCGGTGCCAGGTAGCGGAAGACACCGACGAACAGCCCTGAATGGATGAACTGGGTGAGGAAGTCGGGCTCTTCGGTGAGCAGGACGGCCCGGACGTCGTCCGGCATGGCGTCGTGCTCGGGCAGCGGGCGGGCGCTGATGTTGACGTCGTCGACGAAGTCCTTGATCGCCAGGCGTACGGGGACGTCACTGTCGTCGTAGACGACGATGGCGTTCTCGCCGTGCGGGGAGAAGACCGTGCCGTACTGGTAGAGGAAGTGCAGCAGCGGAGGGAGCAGGGCGGCGAAGAGCCGCTGGAGCCAGGCCCTGGGGGCGAGCCCGGAGCGTTCGACCAGTTCGGCGACGAAGGCGCGGCCGTGCGGGTCCGTGTGCAGCAGGGAGGCCAGGGTCCGGGCCCGTTCACCGGGCGGGAGCCTGAGCGGTTCGCGCCAGATCGCGCCGAGGAGTTCCTTGTACTGGTACGGGACCTCGGGGAGCCGGTCGTAGAGGGGGTGTTCGACGGTGACCGAGGCGACCTCGCCGAGCAGGATCACCCCGCACTCGTCGCGCAGGAAGGGGTCTGCGTCACGGAGCCCGTGGACCCAGGCGGTGACGGCGGGGGCGGCGAGGGTCCGCTCCGTGGGGAGGCCGCGCCAGACGAGGGTGTTGAGGACGGACAGCGGCAGCTTGAGGGTGTGCCGGTCGGGCCTGCTCGTGTTGAGGAAGGTTCGGACGGACTGCTGCGGAACGCGCAGGTCTCCGTCGGCGGGCAGCGGGACGATCGCGCCGGCCGCGACCGCCGGGGCGTAGAGCGGCAGGATGATCTCGTCCCACTGCCAGGGGTGGACGGGCAGGAGCAGGTACCGGTCGGGATCGAGGCCGCGGGCGCGCAGCGTGGCGCGGTAGGTCTCGCGGACGTCGGTGTCGAGTTCGCGGTCGTAGAGCCGGTCGGGGGTGTCGAGGCCGGGGACTCCGCGATAGGCGGCGAGGTCGGTGCTGACGGCAATCCAGGGGAGGTGCGCGGGGCGGCGGGCCTCGGGGGCCCAGCGCGCGGCGTCGGTGGCGGAGAAACCGATCCGGCCCTTGTTGAGGACGAGCCAGGGGTGGCCGGTCTGGTGGCCTTCGAGTTCGGCGTACCCGAGGTCGGCGAGCCGGTCGGCGGTGAGGGCTTCCTGATCGAGGCGGGCGTCGGCGGCGAGGGTGGTGGTGAGCTCGCGGATCAGATGGCCGAGGGTGGCGCCGTCGAGGTGGAGGAGGCGGCGCGCGCGGACCAGGAAGTCGAGGGGGTCGGTCAGCGGGCGCCCGTCGAGCGCCAGCGAGTCGGGGGTGAGGCGCCAGCTTCCGTAGGCGCCTCGGCGTGCCGTGAAGGTGAGGGCCGCACCGTCGTCGAGGAGCAGGACGTACGGGCGAGGGCCGGGGCCGCTGCCGTCGGGGGTTTCGGGGGCGGTGTCGGCCGCTGGGAGGGGCTCGACGATCTCTTCGTACGCGAACTCGGCGATGGTCTTGGTGAGCAGGCGGGCGGCAGCCCGGTTCCAGGCCTCGGGGGTCAGCTCGGGCGGTGCGAGCAGTACGGAGTCATGGGTGGCAGGGGACGTCGGCACAAGGACTCCTCGGAGTGGGAACCGCTGTGGGTCGAGCGGTGGATGCAAGGCATGAGGCGTTCACAGGACGTGACGAAGGGCGCGGTCGCGGACCATGAGGGCGGCTCGCTTGTCAGGAAGGTCGACTTCCGCGGAGAGGCGGAAGCCGGCGCTCAAGAAGGCGGAGATGGAAGGGGTGTTGCGCAGGTCGGGTTCGGCGACGACGCGGGTGCACCGGGGACGGTGGTCCAGCGCGAGATCGGCGACGGCGCGGAGCAGCGCGCTGCCGACTCCACGGCCTCGGTCGGCGACGCCGCCGAGGAGGAGGTGGATGCCGGTGTCGTGCGGGCGGGCCGGATAGTGCCGGGCGAGGGGGTCGAGGTCGGCGCGGTAGATCTCGAAGTAGCTCATGGGGATGGAGTCGAGGACTCCCAGGCAGGGCACGCTGCGTCCGTCGCCGTCGAGTTGGGCGCGGATGTGGGCGGCCGTGACGCTCTCGGAGCCGGCGAGTTCCCAGAAGGCCGCCACGGCCGGGTCGTTCATCCACCGGGTGATGAGGTCCAGGTCGCGGTCGAGGCGGACGGGGACGAGGCGGAACGAGCCGACGGGGGTGGTGACCGGGCCCCACGAGGCGACGGCGTCGAGCAGGTCGCCGTCCAGGCTCGCGGGGCCCTCGCCGGACGCGATCAGCGTGACGAGTTCGTCCGAGAGGTGCAGGTCCAGGGTGTCGTCGCCGCCTGTGTCGGTGGCGGGTCGCGCATCGGTGGGAGGCACGGTGGGGCTCTCCTCTCGGCGGTTCGGTCGGACGGCCGCGCTGTTCGGGCCGTGCGGTCGGGGTGGGGGCGTCAGGAACGGAGGGGGTTGGTGATGGTGACGTAGACGGACTGGGTGTCGACGGGACCGACGAGTTCGTCGAGGCCGTGCAGACGGGTGAGCAGGTTGGCCTTGCAGCGCAGCGTGGCGGCCTCCAGGAGCCGGTGCGGCAGCGGCGAGCCGAGGCCGGTGGCGGAGGTGAGGAACTGGCGGAATCCGGCGAGCAGGACGCGTTCGTCGGCGAGGTGCTGGGCGCCGAAGGCGCCGATCAGTCCGAGGACGTTGTTGATGCCGAGGTAGTAGGCGAAGCGTTCGTCGGTGACCTGGTCGGAGACGAAGGTGTCGCTGGTGGCGCCGATGCCGGGGAGGCGGGTCTCCAGCTCGTCGCGGCGGGACTCACGGAAGTAGTAGCCCTGATTGTCGCGGTAGCGGCCGCCGATCGGCCAGCCGTGCGGGTCGAGGAGCACCAGGGTGTTCTGCTGGTGGGCCTCCAGGGCGACTCCGGCCACGCCGTCCAGCCAGAGGACGGGGCGGACGACCTGGTCGAGGTAGCGCAGGAACCACTCGGCGGCGACGGCGGCCGTCGGACGGCCGGTGCGGGCGGCGAGCCGGGTGACGACGTCGGCGAGCCGGGAGCGCATCCGCTGCGTGCCGGGCCAGGGACGGGGCGCGGTGAGGGCGGCGATGCAGACGGCGTCGTCCGCGGCGGCGAAGGGGTTGTGCCGGATCACGACGTCGAGGCCGGGGACTGGTGCTCCGTCCGGGGTGTTGACGGCGAGCCAGGCGGGGTCGCGGACGATGTCGAACCCGGGATGGGCGGCCTGCCACTGGTCGACGAGGCCCGTGCGCAGAAGGCGGTGGACCTCGACTCCGCGGTGGAGCTCCTTGCGGAGGTTCTCCCGGCGGGAGTTGGTGATGCGGACGCCGAGGGAGAGCTTGAGCATCGTGCGGGCGCCGGGCCGGTGCACCGTGCGCACGGAGGAGGTGGGGTACCAGGGGGCGCCGTAGGGACCGAGGTCGTGGAGGAGGCCGGAGGCCAGCAGGGAGGCGACGGCGGGGCGGTGGGTCAGCTCGCGGGCCTGCCAGGGGTGCAGCGGCAACGGGACGGTGCCGGCAGGCAGTTCGAGCCCGTCGGCGAGGCCGGTGGCGAGCTGGGCTGCGCTGACCGGGCGGCCCTGTTCCGTCCAGGCGGAGTCGGAGGCGAGGACCGAGCGGTCGACCGCCATCCAGTGGAGCGGGAAGGAGCCGTACAGCTCGGGCGAGTAGAGCCGGGCCTCGGCGTCGGAGAGTCCTTCGCGGCTCTTGGGGGTCGGGTGGAGCGGGTGGCCGAGGAGCAGGGACTGCTCGGCGGTGAGGAACAGGTCCGCCTCGGGGCCGGGGTTCGGGCGGCGGCGCCGGTCGGTGATGAAGTCGGTGGTGCGACGGGCCGAGTCGGCGACCCGGCCGACGAGTTCGGTGCCTTCGGGGCGACCGGTCTCGCGGCTGATCAGGGCTGCGACGGTGACCGCGTCGAGCGGTGGGGCGGCGGGGTGGAGGCCTTCGAGGACGGGGGCGCCGAAGCGGTGCCATCCCGTGGGCGACCAGTAGAGGACGGGGACGAGAAGGGCGGTGCCGCTGGCTTCGAGCGGGACGCGCAGGGTGTTCGAGCCGGGGGCGGGCAGGTTCTTCTCCCGTACCCAGCAGCGGAGCAGGTTCTCGATGGTCGCCCCGTCGGCGGCGCGCTGCGGATCGGGGTCGTCGAGGTGGTCCTGCCGGGTGGCGGGGCCACCCGCGACCGTCCGCGCGGGCGTGGGCTGCGTGTCACGCGGACCGGAGTGCTGGCGCGGGACGGTGGCCTGCTCGACGGTGAGCGGGCCACGTGCGGCGCTGTCGGACGCTTCGGAGGCGGGGCTGACGTTCACGGGGGCTTCCTTGTAAGGGTGTCCGGGGGGCGGTCCGGGATCAGTGGGACGGTCCGGTCGGCCGGGTCGGTCCGGTGGTGTTCAGGTGGCGCGTGCCGGACGCGGGCGGTGGGCACGTTCGGCGGCGGCCAGGGCGCCGGCGAAGCGGTCGAGGACGGCCTCGGCCTGCTCGTCGGTGAGGGTGAGCGGGGGCAGGAGCCGGACGACGCCGGAATGCCGGCCGCCGAGTTCGACGATGAGTCCTCGGTCCAGGCATTCCTGCTGGACGGCCACGGCCAGCGCCTGATCGACCGGGGGTACGGGGGCGGTGGCGTCGGCTCTGTCCGGATCCACGAGTTCGACGCCGATCATGAGCCCCCGGCCGCGCACGTCGCCGATGCAGGGGTGGACGGCGGCCAGGCCCTGCAGGCGGCCGAGCATCCGGGCGCCGAGGGTGGCCGCGCGGTCGGCGAGCCGGTTCTCCCGTACGTACGCGAGGGTGGCGGCTCCGGCGGCCATGGCGAGTTGGTTGCCCCGGAAGGTGCCGGCGTGGGCGCCGGGCTCCCAGGCGTCGAGCTCGGCGCGGTAGACGACGACCGCGAGCGGGAGGGAGCCGCCGATGGCCTTGGAGAGGACCATCACGTCGGGCACGACACCGCTGTGCTCGACGGCCCAGAAGGCGCCGGTGCGGCCGACGCCCGTCTGCACCTCGTCGGCGATGAGCGGGATGGACCGGGCCGCGGTGATCTCCCGCATGCGCCGCATCCAGTCGTCGGGGGCGGGGATGACGCCGCCCTCACCCTGGACCGGTTCGAGGATCATCGCGGCGGGCGTCGTCACCCCGCTCTTGGGGTCGTCGAGGAGGTTCTCCGTCCAGCGCGCGGCCAGTTCGGCGCCGCGTGCGCCGCCGACGCCGAAGGGGCAGCGGTAGTTCTGCGGGTAGGGCAGCCGGGCGACCCGTACGTCCGTCGCGCCACCGGAGGCGTCCAGGGCGCCGGCCGTCATGCCGTGGTAGGCGCCGGTGAAGCTGAGGAGCCCGCGGCGGCCGGTGGCCGTGCGGACCAGCTTCAGGGCGGCCTCGACCGCGTCCGTCCCGGCCGGTCCGCAGAACTGGATGCGCGCGTTGTCGGCGAGTCCGGCGGGCAGCGTCGCGAACAGCTCGGTGGTGAAGGCGTCCTTCACCGGGGTCGCGAGGTCGAGGACATGGAGGGGGGCTCCCGAGTCGAGCACCTTCTTGATGGCTTCGAGGACCACCGGATGGTTGTGCCCGAGCGCCAGGGTCCCGGCGCCGGACAGGCAGTCCAGGTAACGCCGGCCGTCCGCGCCCTCGATGGTCAGGCCTCTGGCCCGGACCGGGACGATCGGCAGCGAGCGCGCGTAGGTGCGCGCGGCGGACTCGCGCAACGACTGGCGGCGCAGGATGCCTTCGAGAGCGGCTCCCTCGCCGGCCCTCCGCTCCCCCTGGTGCGTCGGCGCGGCCGGCGGTACGGCCGGAGCTGGTTCGGTCACGGCCACGGCTCGGTGTCCTCCCGCTGTAACAGTTGCGTTGCACATCGGTACGTTGCTGCACACCGCGAACGGTCGCCCTGAACGCTCCCTCTGTGTCCCCCGTACGTACCAACGACGCGAGATGCCAAGGATCACGGGAGAATCCCAAGATCCTTGACGTGGCGGGGATCACGACCTGGCAACGCCCGTGCGCGGGCGGAACCGTGGACCTGCCGCGTACCGTCCCCTCCGGCACCGGCATAGTGGGGGCCGCACTTTCGGCGTCGGCGACGGCGCCACCACAGTTCACTCATGCACAAGTTGACGTAGTCCCAGGGGGATCACGAGATGCGATCGATTCGTCCGCTGCTGGCCGCGGCCGCAGCCGTCGCGGCGCTGACGCTGACGGCGACGGCCTGCGGCCCGAGCGAGGAGAACGCGGGCGACAAGCCTGCCGCGCCCACGACCTCGTCCGGCGCCGACAAGATCACGATTCCGGACGATCTGAAGGACCGGCTCAAGGAGCACGGGATCGACCTGGACAAGTGGCGGAACGGCGAGTGGAAGAACTGGGACCGCGACAAGTGGCTGCGTGAGGCCAAGGACTACGTCAATCCGATCATCGAGGACCTCTGGGACCCGGACCGGATGCGTGACGCCCAGCGCCCCGACAAGCCGGTCGAGGAGGAGGACCTGCAGGGCGACAAGGGGGTCACCGACCCGACGCCCGCGCCGGTCCGCGCGAAGGGTGTGCCCGCGCCGTACCACTCCAACGCCCCTGAGGCCGGCAAGGTGTTCTTCGACGGTCCCGAGGGTTCGATGGTCTGCTCGGCCACCGTCGTGAAGGACCCGGCCAACCCCGGCAAGTCCAACATGGTCTGGACGGCCGGCCACTGCGTCCACGCGGGCAAGAAGGGCGGCTGGTACCGCAACATCGCCTTCGTGCCCTCGTACAACGACAAGGCCCTGCCGACCGCGCAGTTGCAGAACGCGACGCGTGAGCAGGTCGCTCCGTACGGCGTGTGGTGGGGCGACTGGGCGCAGACCTCCGAGCAGTGGATCTCGGAGGGCGCGTCGACCGGTGGCCAGGGCGCTCCGTACGACTTCGCGGTGATCCACGTGACGCCGGAGAAGGGCGGCACGAGCAAGTCGCTGGAGGAGACGGTCGGTTCGGCTCTGCCGGTCGAGTTCAACGCCCCGACGGTGGCGAAGATCGCGAACATGAAGGCGATCGGCTACCCGGCGGGGCCGCCGTTCGACGGCCAGAAGATGTACCAGTGCCAGGACAAGCCGGGCCGCCTGTCGGTCAAGTCGGACCAGCCGACGATGTACCGCATCGGCTGCACGATGACCGGTGGTTCCTCCGGTGGCGGCTGGGTGGCCGCCGGCCGGGACGGCAAGCCGGCGCTGGTGTCCAACACCTCGATCGGCCCGGTGACGGCCGGCTGGCTTGCCGGTCCGCGGCTGGGCGCGGAGGCCAAGGGCATCTACGACGAGGTCAGCAAGAAGTACGCCGGCCGCTAGGCGGCAGCTTTCCGGGGCGGGGCCCAGCGGGGTCCCGCCCCTTCCCACGACATCACACCGGGTGCCCGCGCGGACCGTTCACCGCGCACCGCACCGCACATCATCAGGGGGATCCCCACACATGCGCTCCATACGAATGCTTCCAGCCACCGTCGGCCTGGTCTCGGCGCTCGCGCTGACGGCCACCGCCTGCGGTCCGACCGAGACGCCGGCGGCCGACAAGCCCGCCGCCGGGTCCAGCGCCTCCGCCTCCGCGACGGGAGGCGCCGAGGATCCCGCACTTCCCCAGGACATCGCCGACAAGCTGAAGAAGCGCGGCGTCGACGTGGACAAGTGGAAGGACGGCGAGTGGAAGAACTGGAACAAGGACACCTGGCTCCGTGAGGCCGAGGACTTCGTCAACCCCGTGATCGAGGGGCTCTGGGACGCCGAGCGCATGCAGACCGCGAAGAGCCCGGACCAGACGATGACGACCACGGCGGGCTCCGGGGGCACCGACCCCACGCCGCGTCCCGTCCAGGCGCAGCGGGAGAAGACCCCGTACCACCGCAACGCGGCGCCGGTCGGCAAGATCTTCTTCGACTCGCCGCAGGGCAGCATGGTCTGCTCCGGCACGGTCGTGAAGGACCCGCGCCGCCCCGGGAAGTCCAACATGGTGTGGACCGCCGGCCACTGCGTCCACGCGGGTCAGCGGGGCGGCTGGTACCGGAACATCACCTTCGTCCCCGCCTACAACGACCTCGGCAAGTCCCCGGCCGCGCTGCGCAACGCCAAGCCGCACGAGGTCGCTCCGTACGGTCAGTACTGGGCCGACTGGGCCGTGACCTCGGGCGAGTGGATCAACCGCGGCGGCACGAACGCGGCCTGGCCGTACGACTACGCCGTGCTCCACGTGAAGCCGCAGCAGGGCAAGAAGTCCCTGGAGGAGACCGTCGGCGTCGCCCTGCCGATCGACTTCTCGGTCCCGGCGCACAACCGGGCGGGATACATGGGCGCCTGGGGCTACCCGGCGGCGGCGCCGTACAACGGTCTGATCATGCACAAGTGCGTCGACCGGCCCACCCGGCTGACCACGGCGCCCGCGACGCCCACCATGTACCGCATCGGCTGCACGATGACCGGTGGCTCGTCGGGCGGCGGCTGGATCCGGACCATGCCGAACGGCAAGCCGGCGCTGGTGTCGAACACGTCGATCGGCCCGGCCGGCGGCAACGGCTGGCTTGCGGGACCGCAGCTGGGCAAGGGCGCGAAGGACGCGCACGAGATGGTGAGCAAGAAGTTCGCCCGCTGATCACCGTACGGATGTGACGGACGGCAGACACGCGGAAGGCCCCGCCCCTCGATGAGGGGCGGGGCCTTCCCTGTCGGCTCGCGGGGCGAACCGGTGTCAGTGCGCGGCCGGGACGAACGGCGTGAGGAACGCCGCGAGCTCTTCGTGCACCCGCGCCTTGAGCAGTGTGCCCTCCGGCGTGTGCTCCTCGGAGAGCAGCTCACCCTCGGCGTGCACCCGGGAGACGAGACCGCCTTCCGTGTACGGCACGAGGGCCTCGATCTCGACCTGCGGGCGCGGCAGCTCGGCATCGATGAGCGCGAGCAGCTCCTCGATGCCTTCGCCCGTACGGGCGGAGACCGCGATGGAGTGCCGCTCGGCGCGCATCAGTCGCTGGAGGACGAGCGGGTCGGCCGCGTCCGCCTTGTTGACGACGACGATCTCCGGCACGTTCACCGCGCCGACGTCCCGGAACACCTCGCGCACGGCGGCGAGCTGCTCCTCCGGAGCCGGGTGCGAGCCGTCCACCACGTGCAGGATGAGGTCGGAGTCGCCGACCTCCTCCATCGTGGAGCGGAACGCCTCGACCAGGTGGTGCGGCAGGTGCCGTACGAACCCGACGGTGTCGGCCAGGGTGTACACCCGGCCACCGGGCGTCTCGGCCCGGCGCACGGTCGGGTCGAGGGTGGCGAACAGCGCGTTCTCCACCAGCACACCCGCGCCGGTCAGCCGGTTGAGCAGCGAGGACTTGCCCGCGTTGGTGTAGCCGGCGATGGCGACGGACGGAACCTTGTGACGGCGCCGCTCCTGCCGCTTGATGTCGCGGCCGGTCTTCATCTCCGCGATCTCCCGGCGCATCTTCGCCATCTTCTCGCGAATCCGACGCCGGTCGGTCTCGATCTTGGTCTCACCGGGACCACGGGTGGCCATGCCGCCACCGCCGCCGCCACCCATCTGACGGGAGAGCGACTGACCCCAGCCTCGCAGCCGCGGCAGCATGTACTGCATCTGCGCGAGCGCGACCTGCGCCTTGCCCTCTCGGGACTTGGCGTGCTGGGCGAAGATGTCGAGGATCAGGGCGGTCCGGTCGACCACCTTCACCTTGACGACGTCTTCGAGGGCGATGAGCTGACCGGGGCTGAGCTCGCCGTCACAGACGACGGTGTCGGCGCCGGTCTCGAGCACGATGTCCCGCAGCTCGCGTGCCTTGCCCGAGCCGATGAAGGTGGCCGGGTCCGGCTTGTCACGGCGCTGGATCACGCCGTCGAGCACCAGGGCTCCCGCCGTCTCGGCGAGGGCCGCGAGCTCCGCGAGGGAGTTCTCCGCGTCCTGCACGGTCCCCGAGGTCCATACGCCGACCAGCACGACGCGCTCCAGGCGCAGCTGCCGGTACTCGACCTCGGTGACGTCCTCGAGCTCGGTGGAGAGGCCCGCCACGCGCCGCAGAGCCGCGCGCTCGGAGCGGTCGAACTGATCGCCGTCCCGCTCTCCGTCGATCTCGTGGCTCCAGGCGACGTCCTCTTCCATCAGGGCATCGGCCCGAAGGCTCTCGGTGCGGCGCGAATCCGCGAAGCTCTGCTCGTCCTGGGAAGAAGATGAAGAGGAGGTCATTTGATCCTTACGTCGATGGAAAGTGGTTGCGTCGATCACAACGCGTGACGCCGGGAAAAGATTCCCGGGCCGGCCGCGTCGTCGACCTGACGATGGTGACACGGTCGGCCCGGGCCCGTCATCCCGGTTTCGGGCCGGAGCGCCAGTCCGGGTGCCCGGGCATCGGCGGGGTCTTCTCGGCGTACAGCCAGCCGGCGAAGAAGGACGAAAGGTCACGCCCCGCGACCTCGGAGGCGAGGGCGGTGAAGTCGGCGGTGGAGGCGGTGGCGTCCCGGTGCTCGCTCACCCACCGGCGCTGCAGCTTCTGGAAGGCCTCCTTGCCGATCTCCTCGCGCAGCGCGTAGAGGACCAGGGCGCTCCCGTCGTAGACGACGGGACGGAAGAGGCTGATCTTCTGGCCTGGCGTGGGGGGCTCGGGGGCGGCCGGCGGGCCGCCGTCCGCGCGCCAGGCGTCCGAGGCGGCGTACGCGGCCTTCATGCGCCGCTCCAGGGACTTCCCGGCGGTCTCCTCCGCGTACAGGGCCTCGTACCAGCTCGCGTGTCCCTCGCTGAGCCACAGGTCGGACCAGGTGCGGGGCGAGACGCTGTTGCCGAACCAGTGGTGCGCGAGCTCGTGGACCATCACCGAGTCGACGTACCACTCGGGGAAGTCGGGGTCGGTGAACAGTCTTCTCTCGAAGAGCGAGAGGGTCTGGGTCTCCAGCTCGAAGCCGGTCTCGGCGTCGGCGATCAGCAGTCCGTACGTCTCGAAGGGGTAGGGGCCGACCTGGCGCTCCATCCACTCGACGTGGCCGGGGGTGCGTTTGAGCCAGGGCTCCAGGAGGTCGCGGTCGGCGGTGCGGACCACGTCCCTCAGGGGCAGGCCGTGCGGCCCGGTCCGGTGGACGACGGTGGTGCGGCCGATGGAGACCTGGGCCAGCTCGGTGGCCATGGGGTGGGCCGTGCGATAGGTCCAGGTGGTGCTGGTCCCGTCGGTGGTCCGGCCCGCCGGAAGGCCGTTGGCGACGGCCGTCAGGGCGTTCGGCGCGGTGATCCGGAAGGTGAAGTACGCCTTGTCGGCGGGGTGGTCGTTGGAGGGGAAGACCCGGTGGGCTGCGTCGGCCTGGTTGGCCATGGCGAGTCCGTCGCCGGTGCGCACCCAGCCGCCCGCGTCGGCTGGCCCGCCGGGGTCGCTGGTGTGGGTCACGGCGATGGTCAGCGCGTCGCCGCTCTCGGTCGTGCTGCCGGGCGTGATCACGAGGTCTTCGCCGCTGGTCTCGAAGGTCGCCGGCTCTCCGTCGACGGTGACGGAGGCGACCGTCCCGTGCGTGAAGTCCAGGTTGATCCGCTCCAGGTCGGCGGTGGCCAGCGCCTCGATGCGGGTCACTGCGGCGAGCGGTTCGGTGTTCCTGCCCGGATAGGTGAGGTCGATGTCGTACGCGAGGACGTCGTAGCCCGGGTTGCCGAGGTGGGGGAAGAGCGGGTCCCCGATGCCGAGCGGCGTGGGCGCGGGGAGGGCGGCGGCGACGAGTCCGGCCGATGCGGCGACCAGGACGGCGGAGCGCAGCCACCGCGCGCGTGGGGAGGGGTTCCGGGATGGTGTGAGCGGCATGGGCTACGGCTACCAGTGCCGTCGCCGCTCCCCCGGGCGGCGCGCGCGTCGGCCACCCGAAGGAGTCACGGGTGCCGGCGCGATCACGAGCCGTCGGACGCGCGGACGTCCTGCCTCAGAACTCGGGCGTCGCGGGGTGCTGGGCGCGGCTCACGTCGTACACCCCGGCGACGTCGCGCATGGCGCGCATCAAAGCGGGCAGCCCTGCCGCGTCGGGGAGTTGCATGGTGTACGTGTGCCGGACCCGCTGTTCGCTCGGGGGCTCGACGGTCGCCGAGACGACGGCGACGCCCGCGGCGGCGATCGCCTCGGTGAGGTCGGCGAGGAGCCGGGGCCGGCCGAAGGCCTCGGCGACGAGCGTGACGCGGCACTCGGCGGTGTCGCCCCAGTGGACGGTGACCGGTGCGCGCCCGAGGCGTCTCATCGTGTCGACGGACGCGCAGCCGGTGCGGTGCACGGTGACGGAGCCGCCGCGCACCTGGAAGCCGGTGATCTCGTCGGGCGGTACGGGCGTGCAGCAGCCGGCGGGGCGTACGGCGGTGGCCTCGGCGTCGGGCAGGTCGGCGAGGAGCTTGGTGCCGGAGCGGCGGTCGGCGGTGACGGAGACGGGGGGCCTGGGGTCGGCCTCCGGTGCCCTGACGGCCTCCGGGTGCGCCTGGAGCCAGGCGGTGATCGCGATCCGCGCGGCGGGTGTACGGGCGTGCTCCAGCCACTCCGGAGAGGGCCCGGAGGCGCTGTCCTGGGCGAGCAGGAGCTGGACGGTGTCGCCGTCGTTCAGGACCGTACTGAGCGTCGCCAGACGGCCGTTGACGCGGGCTCCGAGGCACCCGTGGGCGGCGGCGCCGTGCTGGGCGTAGGCGGCGTCCACACAGCTCGCCCCGGCCGGCAGGCCGAGCATGCCGCCGTCGGCGCGGAAGACGGTGATCTCCTGGTCCTCGGCGAGGTCGGCGCGGAGCGAGGTCCAGAACGTGTCGGGGTCGGGGGTGGACTGCTGCCAGTCGAGGAGCCGGGAGAGCCAGCCGGGCCGGGTGGGGTCGGCGCGCTCGCCGTCCTCCGTGGGTTCGCCGCCGTCGCCGCCGGTCGGGGGCGTGTACGGGTTGCCCAGCGCGACGACGCCGGCTTCGGCGACCTTGTGCATCTGGTGCGTACGGATGAGGACTTCGGCGACGGCGCCGTCGGGGGCGGCGACGGCGGTGTGCAGGGACTGGTACAGGTTGAACTTGGGGGCCGCGATGAAGTCCTTGAACTCGGAGATCACCGGTGTGAAGCAGGTGTGGAGTTCGCCGAGGACGGCGTAACAGTCGGCGTCCTCGGCGACCAGGACGAGGAGGCGTCCGAAGTCGCTGCCGCGCAGGTCGCCGCGCTTGAGGCGGACGCGGTGGACGGAGACGAAGTGCCGTGGCCGGACGAGCACTTCGGCGGTGATGCCCGCGTCGCGCAGAACGGCGGAGACGCTCTCGGCGATGGCCGCCAGCGCGTCGCCCGCGCCGGTGTTGCCGGCGATGAGAGCGCGGGTTCTCTCGTACTCCTCGGGGTGGAGGATCGCGAAGACGAGGTCCTCCAGCTCGCTCTTGAGCGCCTGGACTCCGAGGCGCTCGGCGAGCGGGATGAGCACGTCGCGGGTGACCTTGGCGATCCTGACCTGCTTCTCCGGGCGCATCACACCGAGCGTGCGCATGTTGTGGAGCCGGTCGGCGAGTTTGATCGACATGACACGGACGTCGTTGCCGGTGGCGACGAGCATCTTGCGGAAGGTCTCGGGTTCGGCAGCGGCTCCGTAGTCGACCTTCTCCAGCTTGGTCACGCCGTCGACGAGATAGGCGACCTCCTCGCCGAACTGCTCCCGTACCTGATCGAGCGTCACCTCGGTGTCCTCGACGGTGTCGTGGAGGAGGGCGGCGGTCAACGTCGTCGTCTCGGCGCCGAGTTCGGCGAGGATGAGGGTGACCGCGAGCGGGTGGGTGATGTACGGCTCGCCGCTCTTGCGGAACTGGCCCCGGTGCGAGGACTCGGCCAGCACGTACGCCCGGCGCAGGACGGCCAGGTCGGCGTCGGGATGGTGGGCCCGGTGCGCCTCGGCGACGTGGCCGATGGCGTCGGGCAGCCTGCCCCGGGTGGTGGGACCGAGCAGTGCGGCGCGGCCCAGCCTGCGGAGGTCGATCCTCGGACGGGCGCGCCTGCGGCTGGGAGCGTCGGGGCCGGTGGCCTCCGCTTCGCTCACAGGGTTGGTGGCCTCTGCGCTCATGGGCACCTCCGGCGGCGTCGACCGGCGGTTGACGGGCAAGGCGTGCCCGCGGGGCCGGTGCTTGATGCTACCGACCCCACCACGCGCCGCAGTCCCGCTCTCGCCCAGCGTGAAACGGATCACCCATTCGAGCGAACGATCAGTCGTTGACTGTTTCGAATCTACCCGTCGCCCTCTTTCGCCGCTTTCCGCGGCGGAGGGAACCCGGGTCCGCTCAGGCGTCCGCGAGCCAGGACGGGTCGATCGTGCCCTCGCCGACGATGACGGCGGGGCCGGTCATCTCCAGCTCCCCGTCGGGGTGCTCGGTGATCGTCAGCGTCCCGCCGAGGACGTCCACGGTGTACGTCACGGGCGTCCCGCTCACGGCGGGGTCGACGCCGTCCCGGCGGGCGGTGGCGACGGCGACGGCGCACGCGCCCGTGCCGCAGGAGCGGGTCTCGGAGGCGCCGCGCTCGTGCACGCGCATGGCCACGTGGCGCGGGCCGCGGTCGGCGACGAACTCGATGTTCACGCCGTCCGGGAAGACCGCGGCGGGTGTGTACGGGGGCTCGGTGAACAGGCTGCCCGCGTGGTCGAGCGACTCGACGAAGGCGACCGCGTGCGGGTTGCCCATGTTCACGTTGCGGGCGGGCCAGCTGCGGCCGTCGACGGTGACTGTGACACCGTCCTCGGGGAGCCGGGCGCGGCCCATGGAGACGGTGACCGAGCCGTCCTTGTCCAGGTGGACGTGCTTGACGCCACCACGGGTGGCGACGGCGACCTTGCCGGCCGTGATGTGGCCGGCGTGCTCCAGGTAGCGGGCGAAGACGCGGACGCCGTTCCCGCACATCTCGGCGACCGAGCCGTCGGCGTTGCGGTAGTCCATGAACCATTCCGCTTCGCCGGCCATCGCGCGGGCCTCGGGGTGGGCCTCGCTGCGGACCACGTGCAGCACGCCGTCGCCGCCGATACCGGCCCTGCGGTCGCACAGCCGCGCGACGAGGGCGGCGGGCAGCTCGATGGCGTTGTCGGCGTCGGGGACGATCACGAAGTCGTTCTCGGTCCCGTGGCCCTTGAGGAATGCGAGTGGCGAGGTCTGCGTGGTGGTCACGGGATCAACTGTACGGGCCGGGTCCGACAGCCGCTCGAAAATCCACCCCTCGGGCGGGCCGTCGGGGGTCTCAGCGCAGCCGGGCCACGCGCCACACGGCCAGGGCGACCAGGAGCGCGCTGAGGAACACGTACAGGGCGATGACGCGCCAGTTCGGCCGCTCGCCCGAGCCGCGGGCCGGGAGGCCCGGCCAGGCGGAGCCGACCCTGCGGGCCGCCATCATGCCCCAGCCGGCGGCGCAGGAGCTGATCAGGAGGCCGAGCATGGCGACGACGGCACCGCCGTCGCCGGAGCCGAAGGCGAGGGGGAAGGCGAACATCAGCGACCCGACGGCGGCGAGGCCCACGATGGGCGCGAGCTGCCAGATCCGCAGTCTGCGCTGCGGTCGCAGCTCGACCTCGACCTCGTCCGCGTCGACCTCGACGGACGAGCCTTCGGCGTCGTCCGGTCCGTCCGGGCTCAAACCGGGCGCGTCACCCGGAGCTTCGCCCGGGACCGCGTCCTGCTGTTCTGTGTCACGAGGGCCGGCCTCCATCGCCACGCGCCCTCCCACTCGGACTCCACTTGGTCGATCGATGCTCGATGATGGCACGCCAGAGACCCCTGGAATGACGGGCATGGCGTCCCGATGCCATCACGTGATCAGGCTGTAACCGCTCGTTCGACCAACGTCAGCGCCTGTCGCGGGAGTTCCCCGCGGTCTTCCAGGGCGCCGCTCAACCAGTGGACCCGCGGGTCGCGCCGGAACCACGAGTCCTGGCGGCGCGCGAAGCGCTTGGTGGCGCGTACGGTCTCGGCCCGCGCCTCGTCCTCGGTGCACTCCCCCGCGAGCGCCGTGAGGACCTGCTGATAACCCAGCGCGCGTGCGGCCGTGCGCCCCTCCCGCAGCCCCTGCGCCTCCAGGGCGCGCACCTCGTCGACGAGTCCGGCCTCCCACATCCGGTCCACGCGCGCGGTGATCCGTTCGTCGAGCTCGGGGCGCTCCACGTCGACGCCGATCTGCACGGTGTCGTAGACGGGGTCGGGGCCGGGCAGGTTGGCGGTGAAGGGCTTGCCGGTGATCTCGATGACCTCCAGGGCCCGGACGATGCGCCGGCCGTTGCTGGGGAGGATCGCGCGCGCGGCGTCGGGGTCGGCCGCGGCCAGGCGGGTGTGCAGCACCCCGGAGCCGCGCTCCTCCAGCTCGGCCTCCAGACGGGCCCGTACGGCCGGGTCCGTGCCCGGGAACTCCAGGGAGTCGATGGCGCCCCGGACGTACAGGCCCGAGCCGCCGACCAGGATCGGGGTGCGGCCCTCCGCGAGGAGCCGGTCGATCTCGGCGCGGGCGAGGCGCTGGTACTCGGCGACGCTGGCGGCCTCCGTCACGTCCCAGATGTCGAGGAGGTGGTGCGGCACGCCGCCGCGCTCCTCGAGCGTCAGCTTGGCGGTACCGATGTCCATCCCTCGGTAGAGCTGCATCGAGTCTGCGTTGACGACCTCGCCGCCCAGTTGCTGGGCGAGAAATACGCCCAGATCGGACTTTCCGGCCGCTGTGGGACCGACGACGGCGATGACCCGCGGGGCGGGAGCTGCACTTCTCACCGTCACAGTCTCGCAAACCTCCCGACAGGTCCCCGAATGAGCGACGTGACGGTCCGCCACCGGGTTCGTTGCCAGTTGCGAGGTTCCGACCGCCGGTTTTCCGTACCGGCTGCGCCGGGTGGCGCAACAGGGCGCTCCGGGCGCCGCGGGGCTTTTCCCACACGAGTACGCTATGGAGTTGAAATGGGCGTTTTTGCAATGTTTCGGCGGAAGGGCAAGGAAGCTGCCACGTCGTCGACGGAGGAGGCCCAGCCTGTCGCCGTGACGGACGCGCCGGAGGAGGCGGAGGCCGGAGCGCGCAGCGGAGAGGCCACCGAGGCGGAGGCCGCGGACGGTGCCGAGACCGGCTCGTCCACGGAGCCGGCCGTCCGGGCCGAGAGCGGCGACGAGGCCCCCGTGGCGGAGACCGTCGAGGCCGTCGAGGCCGTGGAGATCCCGAAGCAGCAGTCGGCGGACGAGGCCGCGGACAACGAGGCCGGCGAAAGCGCCCGGAAGTAACGGGCCCGTGGCGACAGGGCACGGCATACGGACTCTCCGGAGGGAAGGTGGCCCATGGGTCTCCTGGATTCACTGAAGGCGAAGCTCGCCCCGGCCAAGGACAAGGTCTCGGACCTCGCCCAGCAGCATGAGGCCAAGATCGATCATGGCCTGGAGAAGGCCGCGAAGCTGGTCGACGAGAAGACCAAGGGCAAGTACAGCGCCAAGATCGAATCGGGCACCGGCAAGGCCAAGGGCGCCCTTGAGCGGATCGCCCACAAGGACGACGGCGGCACGAAGGGCCCCGGCGCGGCCCCCGGGGCAGGACCGGGTCCGGGGCAGGGTCCCGGTCCTGGGCAGGGCCCGGGTCCGGGCCAGACCCCGCCGCCGGCACCCTGAGGTCCGGCGTCACCCGACGTCAATCGACGGTCCCTCCCGCACGGCGGACGGCCGCGGAGCGCAACGCTCTGCGGCCGTCCGCCGTTCGTCGTGGGCGGTGCGTGGGTGGAGGCGCGTCGTGCGTGATGCGTCGTGCGTGATGCGTCGTGCGTGATGCGTCGTGCGTGATGCGTCGTGCGTGGTGCGTGGTGCGTCGTGCGTGATGCGTCGTGCGTGATGCGTCGTGCGTGATGCGTCGTGCGTCGTGCGTCGTGCGTCGTGCGTCGTGCGTCGTGCGTCGTGCGTGGTGCGTCGTACGCGGTTCGGTTCGGCTGCCGGTGCCTTAGGGCGGCCGTTACGACCAGGCCGCCACGAAGTAGCCGACGCCGTACGGGGCGTCCTCGTACAGGAGCCTGCCGTCGAGGCCCGCCCCCTCGGCGGCGCCCGCGAGGACCTGCCAGGGGGCGCGCCCGGCCGCCTTCAGCTCGTACGCGAGGTTCTCGTCGAGCGTGAGCAGGGCGTCCACGTCCGCCGCGCCCAGCGCCCGTGCGGCCTCCGCGTCGAAGTCGGCGGCCCGCTCGTCCAGGTAGCCGGGGGCCTTGAGGGTCCGGCAGGCGCTGCCGTCGCCCATCACGAGCAGCGCGACCCGGTCGGCCTCGGCGGCCAGCTCGCGGCCGGCGGAGACGCATCGGTCGGCCTCCAGCGCCTGGCCGATCCCGAGGCCCTCGACGGGCGCGTCGGCCCAGTCGGCGCGCTGGAGCAGCCAGGCGGCGACGGCCAGGGACGGGGGCAGCGGTCGCTCCCCGCCGGGCCCGGCACCGAGTCGTACGGAGAGATCGACGCCGAAGCCCGCGAAGCTGCCGGTCGAACCGCCCGGGAACGTCCCGCGCGCTCCTTCGTCGGCGGGACCGACGACGAAGAGCCGGTCGGGCCGGGAGGCGGCCAGCAGCCCGACGGCGTCGACGCAGGCCGTCCGGGCTCCATCGAGCTCACCGGCGGCTCCCGCCGCCACGTCGGGCACGAGCAGAGGGGGGCAGGGGCAGACGGCTGCGGCGACAAGCATGATCCGCAGCCTACTGCGACGGTCTCCGGTCCACGGGCGGGACACCGTCCTGCGGCTCGACGGTCGGCTCCACCGTGGCGATCCCCGGGTCGGCCGAGTCGTGGACCAGCTCGGCGATGCTCAGCACCGTCTGCCTCTCCGAGGGATATGACGGCTGTCGGTGTCGTCCCCGATGTCCGTGACGTCCGTGGTGTCAGTGGCTTCCGCAGGCCGGGGCGGAAGCCGTGGGGAGCGGCTCCGGGACACCGATCTTCGGGAGGCCCAGCAGGACGCCCGCCGGCTTCGCGGCGGCGGCGGTGGTGCGCTTCTCCCAGGCGTCGCCCGCGCGGGTGCGGCGTACCGAGGTCGTCGGGCCTTCGGCGAGCAGGTGGTGCGGGGCGGCGTAGGTGATCTCGACGGTCACCACGTCGCCCGGGCGGACCTCCTGGTCGGGCTTGGTGAAGTGGACGAGCCGGTTGTCGGGGGCGCGGCCGGAGAGGCGGTGGGTGGCGCCGTCCTTGCGGCCCTCGCCCTCGGCGACCATGACCTCCAGGGTCCGGCCGACCTGCTTCTTGTTCTCCTCCCAGGAGATCTCCTCCTGGAGGGCGACGAGACGCTCGTAGCGCGCCTGCACGACCTCCTTCGGGATCTGGCCGTCCATCTCGGCCGCGGGGGTCCCGGGCCGCTTGGAGTACTGGAAGGTGAAGGCGTTGGCGAAGCGGGCCTCGCGGACCGTGTGCATGGTCTGCTCGAAGTCCTCCTCGGTCTCGCCGGGGAAGCCCACGATGATGTCGGTGGAGATGGCGGCGTGCGGGATGGCCGCGCGGACCTTCTCGATGATGCCGAGGAAGCGCTCCTGCCGGTACGAGCGGCGCATGGCCCTCAGGACGGTGTCCGAGCCGGACTGCAGCGGCATGTGCAGCTGCGGCATGACGTTCGGGGTCTCGGCCATCGCGGCGATGACGTCGTCCGTGAAGTCGCGGGGGTGCGGGGAGGTGAAGCGGACCCGCTCCAGGCCCTCGATCTCGCCGCAGGCGCGCAGCAGCTTGGAGAAGGCCTCGCGGTCGCCCAGGTCGGAACCGTACGCGTTGACGTTCTGGCCGAGGAGGGTGATCTCCGAGACGCCCTCGGCGACCAGGGCCTCGATCTCGGCGAGGATGTCGCCGGGACGGCGGTCCTCCTCCTTGCCGCGCAGCGCCGGGACGATGCAGAAGGTGCAGGTGTTGTTGCAGCCGACGGAGATCGAGACCCAGGCGGCGTACGCGGACTCACGGCGGGTGGGCAGCGTGGAGGGGAAGGCCTCCAGCGACTCCGCGATCTCGATCTGGGCCTCTTCCTGGACGCGGGCGCGCTCCAGGAGGACCGGCAGCTTGCCGATGTTGTGCGTGCCGAAGACGACGTCGACCCAGGGGGCCTTCTTGACGATGGTGTCGCGGTCCTTCTGGGCGAGACAGCCGCCGACGGCGATCTGCATGCCCGGGCGCGTGGTCTTCTTGGGCGCGAGCCGGCCGAGGTTGCCGTAGAGCTTGTTGTCGGCGTTCTCGCGGACCGCGCAGGTGTTGAAGACGACGACGTCGGCGTCACCGTCGGAGCCCTCGGGGGCTCGGACGTAGCCGGCGTCCTCCAGCAGACCGGAGAGCCGCTCGGAGTCGTGGACGTTCATCTGGCACCCGTAGGTGCGCACTTCGTAGGTTCGCTGGACGTCCACTGCCTGGCTCCGGTCGCTGCTGGTCATGGAACAAGGGTATGCGGTGCCGGGGATTGCCCGGCCCCGTCCCTCCGCGGTGACGGCGCGGGGTCGCTCCCGGCGGCTTCGAGCGCCGCGCCGAGCTGGGCGGCGAGGGTGCCCGCGTGGGGGCGCAGGGAGCCGTCGAAGGCGGCGGAACCGACGGTGAAGGCGTCGGCTCCGGCGGCCGCCACTGCCTGTATCCGGGCGGTCGTGGTGAGGCTGCCGGCCACGACCAGGCGGCCCGTCGTGGCCGCTCGGGCGGCGCGGACCAGGTCGATCGGGTCCGCGTCCGTGGCCCGGTAGGCGAGGAGGTCGACGCCCGCGCAGCCTGCGGCCTCCGCCCGGCGGCAGTCGTCGGCGATCCGGTCGGGGCCGCCGGCGAGGCGGGTGGGGTGGCCGAGCGGCTCACCCACGAAGGGGAGGTACTCGACGGACGTGCCCGCGAGGAGAGGCAGCGTCTCGTCGATCCAGGTGCCGCCCATGAGCCGGTCGACGCCGAGGTCGATCGCCCGCCGGACGGAGGTGAGCGCCTCGTCACGGGTGGTGCTGACCACTTCGAGGTAGCTGGTGGCGCCGAGCTCCTTGATCTGCCGGTGGAGCCGGGCGAGGGTGGCCGGCTCCACGCCGACGTCCTTGAAGCCGAGGTGGGCGACTCCGAGGCCCCGGACGGCGTCGAGGACGTCGAGGCAGTCCGTGACGGTCCTGTCGTCGCGGGTGAGCATGAAGATGAAGTCCACGGGGTCCTCCGGGTCTGGGGGGGCGTGCGGGGCGGCGGTGGGGACGTGCGAGGGGGGCGCCGGCCTAAGGGGTGGGTGAGGCGGTCTGCGGGCTGGGTCAAGGCGCTGCGGTGGCCAGCTCGTCGGCCTGGTGCAGGGCGGTGAGCAGGCTGGTGTGGTCGGCGGTGCCCCGGCCTGCCAGGTCGAAGGCCGTGCCGTGGTCGACGCTGGTGCGCACGAACGGCAGGCCGATGGTGATGTTGACGCCGTGCTCAAGGCCCAGGTACTTGACCGGTATGAGCCCTTGGTCGTGGTACTGGGCCACAACGGCGTCGAACTCGCCCGCGCGGGCGCGCATGAAGACGGTGTCGGCGGGCCAGGGGCCGCTGGCGTCGATGCCTTCGCGCCGGGCTGCCTGTACGGCCGGTTCGATGATGTCGAGGTCCTCGCGCCCGAAGAGCCCGTTCTCCCCGGCGTGCGGGTTGAGGGCGGCGACGGCGATCCGGGGGCGGTTCCCGGAGGGTCCCGTCGCACGGCCGGCCCGGAGTGTCCGGTCCGTCAGCCGGATGATCTCCAGCTCGCGGGCGGTGGTGAGGGAGTCGATCGCGGTGCGCAGCGACTGGTGGACGGTGACGAGGACGACCCGCAGCTCGTCGTTGGCCATCATCATGGCGTAGTCGCTCGTGCCCGAGAGCGCGGCGAGGATCTCGGTGTGGCCGGGGTAGGGCAGCCCGGCAAGCCCGAGCGCCTCCTTGTTGATCGGTGCGGTGGTGAGGGCGCGGATCTCGCCGCGGAGCGCGAGCTCGATGCCTCGGCGTACGTACCGGAACGAGGCGTCTCCGGCGCGGGCGTCCACCGTGCCGGGCGTCAGGCCCCCGGGGAGCGTGCCCTCGGCGAGGACATCGAGGACCCGAGGGTCATGGGCCGCGTCCGCGACGGAGGCGATCGGTCGCACGGTCAGCTCGGTGTCCGTGATCCGGCAGGCCCGGGTGAGGGCGGCCGGGTCGCCGATGACGACGACCGCGGGACGGCGCAGGGGGTCGGCGTACGCCTTGACCGTGATCTCGGGGCCGATGCCGTTCGGGTCGCCCATGGTGAGGGCGATGGGGAGCGTCATGACGCCGGCCCACCTTCCACGAGGAGGCGGCAGAGCCGGTCGAGTGTGCCGTCGTCTCCGAAGCCGCCCGCCTTGACCAGGACAGGGAGGTGGGGCGGACTGAGGAGCACGCCACGTGCGACCCCTGGTTCGGGTTCGTCGGCCAGGTCGACACCGGCGGCTCCGAGGGCTTCGAGGACCGCCACCGCGGTCTCCCCGCCGGTCAGCACGAGCCCGTCCACCAGGCCGTCCGCCGCCAACTCCCGTACGACGAGGGCAAGCTCGCCGGTCAGCGAACCGGTTGCCGCGCGGCGGGCGTCCGGGGTGTGGACGGCGAGCACGGGTGCGGTGGACCGGCGCAGGGCTCCGAGGGCCTCGGCCGGGGCGTCGGCCGCCTCGACCGAGGCCACGTCCACCCGTGCCCGCAGCCGGTCCAACTGGCGGCGTGTCGCCGGATGCGCGCTGCCGACGACGATCAAGGGGCGCCGCACACGCGGCAGTTCGGGCGGCGGGTCGGCAGGACGACGGGAGTGGTGTCCGGCCAGCGCGGCGGCGAGGCCCGGGGAGCCGACCCAGAGCACGTCGCCCTGCCGGGGCACGGAGGAGACGAGGAGGCCGAGGTCGGCGTCCGTGGCCGCCGAGCAGACGAACACACCTCCCGCGTCGATCAGTTCTGGCAGTTTCCCGAACTGATCCGGCTCGAGGAGCTCCGCTTCGGGCAGCAGCCGGGCGAGGTCGGCGGTACGGACGGGGTGGGCCGGGTCGCGCGCGAAGTCCGTCTCGTGCACCGGCACGCCGTGGACGTGCTGGACCCCGCTGACGGTCGTCCTGCCCTCGGCGGGGAACGCGGGCGCGAGAACGACGGCCCGCCGGCCCGAACCGGCGTGGGCGGCGCGGATCTCGGCCGCCACATGGCCCCGGAGCGTAGAGTCGACGGTCTTGATCAGCAGGTCGGAACCGGCGAACGCGGCGGCGAACCGCCCGGCGAGAGCCACGGCCGAGGCCTCGTCGAGCAGGCGGCTGCCGAGGTCCACGGCGACGACGCCGTCATGGAAGGCCGTGTCCGGCTCGACGGCTCCGGACAGCAGCACCTTCGCCCGTCGCCCCGTCCTGCGGAAGGGCGCCGCGCCGTCGCCCGCACTCGTGAGGTCGTCCGCGAGGACGGCGATGCCCGTCACGGGATGGGCCGGGGGGTTCCGCCTCATGTCTTTCGTCCTCCTCGGAATCGGCGTCACTGACGTCAACCCTGGCGTTCGGGACGCTGGCCGACAAGCGATTCCTTCTCACCCCATCTGTGAGTAGATTTCACGCATGCGCTGGCCCGACCTCCCCCCGCTGAACACGCTGCTCCCCTTCGAGGCGACCGTGCGGCACGCGAGCATGACCCGGGCCGCGCAGGAGCTCCACGTGACCCACGGCGCAGTCAGCCGCCAGATCCAGAATCTGGAGAAGTCCCTCGGCGTCACGCTCTTCGAGCGAGGGACCCGCGCGCTGGGGCCGACCCCCCAGGCGCGTCGGCTCGCGGCCGCCGTCCGGGACGCGCTCGACCAGGTCGACACCGCCGCCCGGGAGGTCTCGGGCCGCGAACGCGGAGGTCCGCTGGCGCTGTCCTGCGAGCCGACCCTGCTGATGCGCTGGCTCATTCCGCGCCTGCCCGACCTCGCCACCGAGGTGCCCGGACTCACCGTGCACCTGTCGGCGGGCGGCGGACCCGTCGCCTTCGACCGGGACCCGGTCGACGTCGCCCTGCGCCGCGACGACTTCCCCGTACCGGCGGACGTGACCCGCTCCCCCCTCTTCCTGGAACGCATCGGTCCGGTCTGCAGCCCGGACGTGGCGGAACGGCTCACGGCCGGAAGCGGCGTGGCCGGTGTGACGATTCTGCACACCAGCACCCGGCCGCGAGCGTGGGCGGACTGGCAGCGCATCACGCGGCGGCGGGTCGATCCCACGGGCGAGCAGACCTTCGAGCACTTCTACCTGGCGCTGCAGGCGGCCGTCGCCGGCGTCGGCATGGCCATCGGTCCGTACGCGCTGGTCCACGACGACCTGATGAGCGGGCAGCTCGTGGCACCCTTCGGCCTGGTCGAGGACGGCACCGGATACCACCTGCTCAGCCCGCGGCCGCCCGCACGGGACGAGCGGATCGCCGCCCTGCTGGCCTGGTTGCGGGCCCAGGCGACCGGGCTGTGACACCGGCCGGCAGCAAGAGTCGCCGCCCCCTCCACGCGCGCGTGAAGCAGCACACCGGAGCCCGCCCTGGCCAGGGTGGGGATCGAGCTGGCAGGATCGCGCCATGCTCGCCTCGTACTCCCGTACCGCCCGCCGCCGCCTTCTCCAGGTGTCGGCGGCGGTTCTCGTGGTGTGCGGGCTGCTGGTCTGGTGGCTGGTTCCTTTCGGTACACCGGCGCCGAGCGGGCGGGTCACGTTCAGTACGGGCGTGCCTACCGGGGTCTACCAGCGCTACGGCGACCTGCTCCGGCAGGCTCTCGCCGCCGATCTGCCGGACGTGTCGATAACCCTGAAGAACAGCGAGGGCTCCCAGCAGAACCTCGCCCGCCTGGCCTCCGGCGAAGCGGATTTCACCGTGGCGACGGCCGACGCGGTGGCCCAGTACCAGCGCGACCGCAAGCCGGGCCACGACCGGCTGCGCGGCTCCGCCCGCCTCTACGACGACTACGTCCAGCTCGTCGTCCGCAAGGAGTCGTCCGTGCGGTCCGTAGCCGACCTGCGCGGGCTGCGGGTCGGCGTCGGGCAGAAGGGCTCCGGGGTCCGGCTCATCGCGGACCGGGTCCTCGCGGCGGGCGGTCTCGCCCCCGACGCCGACGTCGAGCCGGTCTCGGCCGGCATCGACACCATGCCCGGCCTGCTGGAGCGCGGGCAGCTGGACGCGTTCTTCTGGTCGGGCGGCCTGCCCACCCAGGCCGTCCAGGAGCTGTCCGAGCGCCTTCCGGTCCGCCTGATCCCGCTCGACGCCGCCCTGGTGGACAGGGTCCACGACGCGGGCGAGTCGACGCGCCACTACCGCTCCGCCGTCATCCCGCCGGACGCCTACGCCCTGGCCCAGGACGGGCAGCAGGTGCCGACCCTTGCCGTGGCGAACCTGCTCGTGACGACGGACGCGACGGATCCGGCGCTGGTGGAGGGTTTCACCCGCACCGTGATCAACAGCCGGGACGCGATCGGCCGCCAGGTCCACCCGGCGCAACTGGTGGACCTCCGCACCGCGATCTACACGGAGCCCCTCTCCCTCCACGAGGGCGCCCGCCGCTACTACCGCTCCGTGAAGCCGTAGGTCGCGTCCGGAAAGTCGGCCTGGCTCGCGACGTCCTTCGGGCGGACGGCTCTCCTTTCCGGACACCCCCTAGGCGCCCCCGGGACGACCAAGCGCCCAGGCCCCCGACCCCGCCTCACCGCCCCTGCGGCGCCGTCCTCGGCACCGTGAGCGTCACGCGCAGCCCGTGCGGCTCGTGCGGCGCGTAGGCGATCGAGCCACCGCCGGCCGCGAGGAGGACCCGGGAGATCGACAGGCCGAGGCCCGAGCCCTTGATGTTCTGGTGGCGGTTGCTGCGCCAGAAGCGGTCGCCGACCCGGTCGAGCTCCTCCTCCGTGAGCCCCGGCCCACGGTCCGCCACCACGATCGTGCAGCTGTCGCCCTCCGAGGCCACGGCGACCGTGACCTTCTCTCCCTCCGGGGTGAACTTCAGCGCGTTGTCGATCACCGCGTCGAGCGCGCTGGAGAGGGCCACCGGGTCCGCCCAGGCCGTCACCGCCCGCAGCTCCCCTTCGAGCCGTACACCCTTCTCGTCGGCGAGCGGTCGCCAGGCGGCGATCCGCTCGGCCGCGAGCGCACCGATGTCGGTGAGGCGCAGATCCGCGGCGGCGTGCTCGGCGAGCGCGAGGTCCAGCAGGTCGTCGAGGACCTGTGCCAATCGCTTGCCCTCGGTGCGGACGGAGGCGATCTCCTCATTCCCTTCCGGGAGTTCGAGGGCGAGCAGCTCGATCCGGAGCAGCAGTGCGGACAGCGGGTTGCGCAACTGGTGGGAGGCGTCGGCGACGAAGGCCCGCTGCTGCTCCAGGACGTCCTCGACGTTGTCGGCCATCTCGTTGAACGAGTGGGCCAGGCGGCGCAGTTCGGGCGGCCCTCCAGCAGCCGCGACCCGGGACTTCATCCGCCCCGTGGCGATGTCGTGGGTGACCGAGTCCAGGACGCGGACCGGCCGCAACACCCAGCCGGTGAGCCGGAAGGCCGCGCCGACGGCGACCAGCATCGCCGCGAACTCGCCGGCCGCGATGATCAGCCAGCCCCTCAGGATGCGCGAGCGCAGCTGCCCGGTGGGCGAGTCGGTCACCACGACGGCGACGACGTCACCGTCCCGTACGACCGGCGAGGCGATCGTGAGGCGGGCGTCGCGCTGCCACGGCCACACCTGGGGCGGGTCGTGGCTGCGGCGCCCGAGCAGGGACTCGTTGAAGGCGCGGCGCCCCTCCCCCTCGTACGGTACGACCCAGTCCGCGGGCGCGGCGGCCATGGCCCGGTTGTCGCGGTAGAAGATGCCCGTCCGGATGCCGTAGACGTCGTGGTAGCTGGCCAGTTCGCCGCGGAGGGTGGTCCGGCGCTCGTCGACGGTCGGTTCGGACTCGCCGACGAACTGGGCGAGCGCGGCGAAGCGGGCCTCGTCGTCGAGCCGGTCCACGACCACGCGCTGCTGCTCGGCCGCGGCGAGGCTCGCCGCGAGCGGGAAACCCAGGGCGAGGAGCACCCCGGCCATCAGCACGAGGAGGAGCGGGAGGAGACGTGTGCGCACGAAGGACCCGGGCGGCTAGGCGGCGGGGGCGACCAGGCGGTAGCCGACGCCGCGCACGGTCTCGATCAGGGCGGGCATCGCGAGCTTGGAGCGGAGCGAGGCCACGTGCACCTCGAGGGTGCGTCCGGTCCCTTCCCAGTTGGTACGCCAGACCTCGCTGATGATCTGCTCGCGCCGGAAGACCACACCGGGCCGCTGGGCGAGCAGGGCGAGCAGGTCGAACTCCTTGCGGGTGAGCGGCACGGGCGCACCGTCGACGCTGACCCGGCGGGTGGGCAGCTCGATGACGACCGAACCGAGCCGCAGCGCGGTGTCCTCGCCGGCCGCGCCGGCCTCGTCGCCGGCGACGGTGCGCCGGCTGACGGCGTGGATCCGGGCGAGCAGTTCCCCGGTGTCGTACGGCTTGACCACGTAGTCGTCGGCCCCGAGGTTGAGGCCGTGTATCCGGGACCGTACGTCGGCGCGCGCCGTCACCATGATCACGGGGGTGGTGGTGAGCTTACGGATCCGGCCACAGACCTGGTAGCCGTCCTGGTCGGGCAGGCCGAGGTCGAGCAGGATCACCCCGAACGAAGGGCGCTCGCCGTGCGCGGCGGGCAGCACCGCCTGAAGGGCCTCCTCGCCGTTGCGGGCGTGGGTGACCGTGAAGCCGTGTTTGGCCAGTACGGCGGACAGGGCCGCGGCTACGTGATCGTCGTCCTCGACGAGCAGGAGTCTCATGGCCCCCCTCCGGTGGCTCGGTGATCGCGGGTCCGCGATCTCCTGATGGCTATCTGTGTACCAGGGCATGAACGCCGATGGTCGGCGTCACAGTCAAGTCTCCCCCCGTTGGGCCGGGGTTTAGTTATGGACCCGGTACGCCACCGGGCACCCTCTTCACGCAATGTGTCCGGTTGAGGCCGTATCGTTATCCTCAATTTCCGCTCAGATGTAATGACGCTCGTCGTACGGCGTGCCTAGTGTCCTCCCAACCGAGGAGGACGGAGCAAGAAGCCGATGAGCGGAGTGTCAGTGACCAAGGGCTCGGAAGACGCCGTAGCGGCGGCGGGCGACCTGGTCGTGCTGTCCAACGTGAACAAGCACTTCGGCGCGCTGCATGTGCTCCAGGACATCGACCTGACCATCGCCCGTGGCGAGGTCGTGGTCGTGATCGGGCCCTCGGGGTCCGGCAAGTCCACACTGTGTCGCACCATCAACCGCCTGGAGACGATCGACTCCGGAGCCATCACGATCGACAACCGGCCGCTGCCCCAGGAGGGCAAGGAGCTGGCCCGGCTGCGCGCCGACGTCGGCATGGTCTTCCAGTCCTTCAATCTCTTCGCGCACAAGACCGTGCTCGAGAACGTGATGCTGGGCCAGGTCAAGGTCCGCAAGACGGAGAAGAAGGCGGCCGAGACCAAGGCCCGCGCCCTGCTCGACCGAGTGGGTGTCGGCACCCAGGCGGACAAGTACCCGGCGCAGCTCTCCGGTGGCCAGCAGCAGCGCGTGGCGATCGCCCGGGCGTTGGCGATGGACCCGAAGGTCATGCTGTTCGACGAGCCGACCTCGGCGCTCGACCCCGAGATGATCAACGAGGTCCTCGAGGTCATGCAGCAGCTGGCGCGGGACGGCATGACCATGGTCGTGGTCACCCACGAGATGGGATTCGCACGGTCCGCCGCCAACCGCGTGGTGTTCATGGCCGACGGCAAGATCGTCGAGCAGGCCACGCCGGACGAGTTCTTCAGCAACCCGCGCAGCGACCGGGCCAAGGACTTCCTTTCGAAAATCCTGCACCACTGACGACGGTCAGCCCGCATGATTCACCTGCCGATCAACAACCCACGAATCAAGGGATGTTCACCATGAAGCTCCGCAAGTCCGCGGCCGTGGCCGTCGCCGTACTCGCGCTCACCGCGACCGCCTGCGGTGGCAAGGAGGGCTCGGCCGGCGACAAGCCCGCCGTGAAGCCCGGCGATTCGAGCGCGCCGCAGCTCCCCAAGTACATCGTCGCCACCGACGTGAAGCTGGAGTCTCCGACCTTCAAGAAGGCGCAGGAGCGCGGCAAGCTGCTCATCGGCTCCAAGGCCGACCAGCCCTACCTCGGCTTCGAGGACCAGGCCACCAAGGAGCGGTCCGGCTTCGACGTCGAGATCGCCAAGATGATCGCGGCGGGTCTCGGCTTCTCCGAGGACAAGATCGAGTGGGAGACCATCGACTCCAAGTCCCGTGAGTCGACGATCTCGGCGGGCAAGATCGACTACTACGTCGGTACGTACACGATCAACGACAAGCGCAAGGCGCAGGTCGGCTTCGCGGGTCCGTACTACAAGGCCGGCGCCGACCTCCTGGTCCGCAAGGACGAGACCTCGATCACCGGCCCGCAGTCCGTCAAGGGCAAGAAGGTCTGCTCCATCACGGGCTCCACCCCGCTGCAGGAGATCAAGAAGCCCGAGTACGGCGCCCAGACCGTCGAGCTCGGCAAGTACTCCGACTGCGTGCAGCAGCTGCTCACCAAGCAGGTCGACGCCGTCACCACCGACGACGCGATCCTCAAGGGCTACGCCGCCGCCAACGCCGGCAAGCTCAAGGTCGTGGGCAAGCCGTTCACCGAGGAGCCCTACGGCATCGGCATGAACAAGGACGACAAGGCCCTGCGCGACAAGATCAGCGACATCCTCGAGGCGAACATCAAGGACGGCACGTACAAGAAGATCTACGAGGCGACTCTGGGTCTGTCCGGCTCCACCTACACCGAGCCGCCGGCGCTCGTCCGCTACTGATCCTCGCCTGAAGTCGAGCGCCCCGTACGGGAGTACGGGGCGCCGCTCCTCCTGCCCGTAAGCCGCTGACCGCCGACGCGGAGACCTCATGAACGTACTGCTCGACCATTTCCCGGAGTTCCGCGACGGCTTCATAGGAACCGTGTCGATCACCGCCGTCAGTTCGGCCATCGCACTGGTCCTCGGCATCATCGTCGCCGGCTTCCGCGTCTCGCCGGTCCCGCCCCTGCGCCTCTTCGGGACCGCCTGGGTGACGCTGCTGCGCAACACCCCCCTGACGCTGCTCTTCCTCGTCTCGTTCTTCGTCGTCCCGGAGATCCTGTTCCCGGGTATGAGCCCCTTCGTGCTCGGCTCGCTCGCGCTGGGCTTCTACACCTCCGCGTTCATCTGCGAGGCGGTCCGCTCCGGCATCAGCACGGTGCCGATCGGGCAGGCGGAGGCCGCCCGATCGCTCGGCATGACCTTCTCGCAGACGCTGCGGATGATCGTGCTGCCGCAGGCGACCCGGACCGTTCTGCCCCCGCTGAGCTCGATCTTCATCGCGCTCACCAAGAACTCGGCCATCGCGGGCGCGTTCAGTGTCACCGAGCTCTTCGGCTGGCAGACGCTGATGAGCGAGCAGGGCTACGCCATCGGCCCGATCTTCCTGTGGGTGGCAGCCGCCTACCTGGTCGTCACCTTCACCATCAGCGGGATCTTCCGTCTCCTTGAGCGCCGCCTGGAGGTCGCCCGATGAGTGCCAGCGTTCTCTTCGACACCCCGGGCCCCAAGGCGCGTGCCCGCAACCGGATCTACGCCGTCGTGGGCACCCTCGCCATCGTCGCGCTGCTCGCCGTGAGCGTGGTCCGGCTTGCGGACAAGGGGCATCTCGACCCCGCGATGTGGGACATCTTCAACTACGCGGGCATCCGGCAGAACATCGCCGACGCCCTCGTCGCCACCCTGAAGGCGTTCGGTCTCGCGGCCGTCGGCTCGCTCGTCCTCGGAGTGCTGCTCGCCGTCGCCCGGCTCTCCGACCACACGCCCGTCCGCGTGGTGGCCACCGGCTTCATCGAGGTCTTCCGCTCCATCCCGCTGCTGATCACGATCTACGCGGTGTGGTTCGCCTTCCTGATCGACTACTCGCTGTGGGCGCTGGCCATCGGCCTGTCGATCTACAACGGCTGCGTCCAGGCCGAGGTGCTCCGCGCCGGCGTGAACTCCGTGCCGAAGGGGCAGCGCGAGGCCGCGTACGCCCTGGGCATGAGCAAGACGCAGGTCATGACGACGGTCCTGATGCCGCAGGCCGTCCGGGCGATGCTGCCGACGATCATCAGCCAGCTGGTGGTCACCCTGAAGGACACCTCGCTCGGCTTCGTGATCCTCTACCCCGAGCTGCTGTACTCGGCCCGCCTGATCGCCTCCAACACGCAGGTCAACGGCCAGTACCCGTACGTCTCCACCATCGTGGTCTTCGGCGCCATCTACATCGCGCTGTGTCTGGCGCTGTCCGCCCTCGCCACCTGGATCGAGAAGCGGGGCCGCCGGGCCAAGACGGGGATCGCGGTGCACGCGGCCGCCGAGCCGGCCGAGGCACCCGGCGTCCTCGACGACGCGCCGCCCACGGATGACAGGGCGAACGGCGCCGACGGGCCCGGTATCTCGAAGAACTGACAGTATGTGACATCATCCGGGGGCAGTGGCGTCGCGCCGCTGCCCCCGTCGCTTGACGCAAGCACCCGCAATGGGTTGCATACGTTCTGTGATCACGCACCGGGCTCGCGCCACACTTCGCTGTGCTACCCGCATGACCGAACGGCCTTCAGGAGCCGCGCCGTGGACCCGGTGATCATCGTCGGCGCGGGGCCCGTGGGCCTCGCGCTCTCCCTTGCTCTGGCCTCGCAGGGAGTACCCAGCGTCGTCCTCGACGAGGGCCCCGGCAAGGAGGATCCGCGCCCCGCCCGAACGGTCGTGCTGCGCGCGGACATGGCCGCGATGGTCGAGCGGCTCGGCTGCACCACCCTGCGTGACGAGGGGGTCCGGTGGGTCGGCTGGCGCTCCGTGCGACGCAGGCAACAGATGAGGCACATCGAACTCAGTCTCGGTCTGGGCGAAACGGAGAGTGACGACGAGGGCGGTCCGGCGGCCCCGCTGCACATCCCGCAGCACGCCCTCGCGCGCGGTCTGCGCGACGCGATCGCCGGACAGGAGCTCATCCAACTCGTCAGCGACGCCCGCCTCGACACGATCGAGCAGGACGCGCGCGGAGTCACGGCGCACACCCGCGCCGCCGGTTCAGGATCGGGCGGGACCTGGTGGCGCGGCAGCCATCTGGTCGGCTGCGACGGCGCCCGCTCCACGGTGCGGAAGCTGCTCTCGATCCGCTTCCCCGGACGTACGGCGGTGGAACGGCACGCGGTGGCCGCTCTGCGCACCGAACTCCCCTGGCCCGGCGAGGCCCTGTTGCACCGTCAGCCGCCCTGGCGGGGCGGTGGCGAGGAGGTCACGGCGCGCCCCCTGCCCGACGGCGTCTGGCGGATCGACTGGCTGCTGCCGGCGCGCGGCGACCTCGTCACGCCGGACGCACTCGTCACCAAGATCCGCGACACCCTGGCCGGCTGGTGCGGCGGGGCGACTCCGCCGTACGAGTTGATCGACACCGGAGTCCACACGCTGCACCACCGGCTCGCGCGGCGCTGGCGCGTCGACCGGGTGTTCCTCGCGGGCGACGCCGCCCATCTGCTGGGCGCGGTCGGCACGCAGGGGCTCGACGAGGGGCTGCGGGACGCGGACAACCTGGCCTGGAAGCTCGCGTACGCCTGGCACCACGGGGCCTCGGACACGCTGCTCGACAGCTATCAGAGCGAGCGGCGGGCCGCCGTCGCCTCCCGGCTGCGCGCCGCCGACCAGTCGCTTCCGGTGCTGCGGGGCGGCGGGGGCCTGCGGACGTACCTGCCCGGTGGATCCCGCAGCCACGACGCGCTGTTGACGGACGGTCACCTCGGGCGCGGCCCGCTGGGGGCGCCGCCCTCGTACCCGCACTCCCCCCTCGCACCCCAGGACGCCGGTGCGTCACGGAGCGCGCTGGCCACGGGGGCGGGCGCGCCGGTCGAGGACGTACGCGTGACGGCTCCGGACGGCACGACCGTACGGCTCAGGGACCGGCTCGGGCAGGGGCGGCTCCTCGTGGTGCTCGTGGCGCCCGGGACGGGCGTGTGGGACCGGCGGCACTGGGTGAGCGCGGGCGTGATGCCACGGCTCGCGGAGGCGGTACGGGCCCTGCCGGTGAAGGCGGAGCTGCTCGTGACGGAGGCGTACCCGGGCGCGGTCGCCCACACGGTCCTGCTCGTACGTCCGGACGGGCACCTGGTCGCCTCGTTCCCGGGGGTCCGGCCGGACGAGCTGTACGCGGCGGCGGACGCGACCCGGGGCGGGAAGGCCGAGCCGGCGGCGAGCGAGGCGGCCGGGAGCGGCGCCCCGCGGAGGGAGATCTCACGGGGGGCCACGCCGAGCGACCGCACAGCGGACATCAATTGACCCTCGCGGGCGCACATGGTGTACTCCGGAGCGTGACCGACACCGATGTGCGCCTGTGGCGGAGGGTCCATGTGGATCTCCTCCGTTTCGCGGGCTGCGTGTGTCGCCCGTCCTGCTGAATTCGCCCCTCCCCTCGCGTGATTCCGGCCGCCGACCGACGTCGGCGTGGCCGTCGCGCGTCTTTCCGCGAACCTCCAGGACGGTCTTCCGTGTCCCAGCGTGTCCCCCCTTCCTCCGTCGTACCCTCCGCCGCGCCTTCCGGCCGCTCTTCCGCCGCCGCGCCCACGGCGGCGGACCTTCTGGACTTCGTCCGTCGGACGGCGGCGGACGACGAACTGATCGACTCCCTTCCCCTCGACCCCGAGGGCCGTACGTGGGTGCGGCTCGACGGTCCCGGCGGCATCGAGGCCTGGCTGATCGGCTGGCCGCCCGGCACGGGCACGGGCTGGCACGACCACGCCGAGTCGCACGGCGCCTTCACCACGGCGCGCGGCGCGCTGCGGGAGAGCTCCCTTGCGGTGCGGCTGCCGTCCGGGGGCTGGAAGACCCTGGAACTGGCCGACGGTGTCGACCGGGAGCGGCGCCTGCCGGCGGGCAGGGGACGGGCGTTCGGGCAGCACCATGTGCACGAGGTGCTCAACGACTCCCCCGACAGCCACGCCGTGTCGGTCCACGCGTACTATCCGCCGCTCCCGTTGATCCGGCGTTTCAGCCGGTCGGGCGCGGTGCTCCGTCTTGAGCAGGTCGAGCGTCCGGAGGACTGGCAGTGAGTGAGCAGCGGGCAGGCGAGCGGGTGGGGATCGACGAGCTCCTCGAGCGGGTCAGGTCGGGGCTGGACCGGATCGAGCCCCGCGCGGCCCACGAGGCGTACGAGGCGGGTGACGCGCTTCTGGTCGACACCCGGTACGCGGCGCTGCGCGAGCGGGACGGGCTGATTCCCGGCGCGCTGATCGTGGAGCGCAATGAACTGGAGTGGCGGCTCGACCCGTTGGGCAGCCACCGCGCCCCGCAGGCGGACAGCCATGACCTGCGGGTGGTGGTGTTCTGCAACGAGGGGTACGCGTCCTCGCTGGCGGCGGCGTCCCTACGGCAGTTGGGGCTGCACCGGGCGACGGACGTGATCGGCGGCTTCCAGGCCTGGAAGGAGGCGGGCCTCCCGGTCCTGCTGCCGGGGACGACGGGCTGACCGAGGGCCCACACGCAAGCGCTCCCTCTGCGCGCCGGGCGCACGACCGGACCCCCCGGATGGTGCAAGCGAGGGTGGCCCGGCCCACGGAATGATCACACACGGTGATCTTGCGCGTAGTCGGTCACCGTCCGTGATCAACCAAGAGGGAGCTCTGCTGTGCCACTGACAACCGCGAACGTTCAAGCCGAGCTTGAGGCCGCCAGCAAGTACGGGGACCCGCCCGCCGATCAGCTCGTCTCGGAGCTGATCGACAACAGGGAGGTGGACGGGGTCAACGGCCTGTTCCGTACCATCGGCTCGATTCAGGAGGGCAAGGACTACTCGAACCTGCCTGAGAAGCTCGCCGACTTCCTGGACCAGGCCGACAACCCGCCGCCGGACTGGAGCGAGGCGGACATCAAGGCCGCCGAGGGCTTCTTCAAGAACCACCACGGCGAGGCGTCGATGCTCCAGGGCACCGTGGGTCTCATCGGCACCTACCTCTCCCCGACCGGGGCGTTCACCCTGCGGTCCACCGGGCGCCTGGGCGGCGTGGAGGGGCCGGGCCGACGGCTGTCGCAGTCCTCACGCCTGTTCATCGGCATGGGCAACGAGGGCGCCCTGCGAGACGGATCGCTTGCCGCGACCGTGACCAAGGTCCGCCTGGTGCACGCCTCCGTACGCCAGCTGCACAAGAAGAGCGGCGAGTGGGACTACGCCAAGTGGGGCGAGCCGGTCTCGCAGAAATACACCACCGGCGCCGCCTGCGTCTTCAGCTCGGAGATCCTCCAGGCGATGAAGCGCCTGGGCATCGACGTCAACCGCAACGACCAGCAGGGCTTCATGTGCGCCTGGCACTACGTCAACCACTACCTCGGCACTCCGGAGAAGTGGCTGCTGCCCAAGGACCCGGCGGTGGTCGAGGAAGTGTGGAACGCCGAGCGCAAGCGTGAGTGGCAGGAGACCGACGACGGCAAGTTCATGACGAAGAAGGCCATCGACTTCTACAAGAAGTACCTGCCTCCGGGCATGCACGACATGTTCGTGGCGATGGTCCGCGTCGCACTGACCGACACGTACGCCGACAAGGCCGGTATCCGCAGCAACCTCGTCCTCGACCCGGCCGCCAAGGCCGCCGCCACCGGCAACCGCGTCGTCGGTGGCATCGGCGGTGGCCTCCTCGGCGACGGCGCCAAGAAGGTCACCGGGGTCAACCCCTGGCAAGAAGTCCGCGGCGAGCTCTCCAAGGCGTTCAACAAGGTGGAGAACTACGCGCTGACCCACGGCCAGGACGACCAGCCGCAGATGCACCAGGAACTCGGCGACGACCGCTGATCAGTGGAAGGGCTCGTCCAGGCCCTCCGTGTCCTCCCCCTCAGCCTCCAGGGCCTGGCGGACGACCCTCAAGGCCATGCCCTCCGGGTATCCCTTGCGGGCGAGCATCCCCGCCAGGCGGCGCAGCCGGCGGTCCCGGTCGAGGCCACGGGTGGCGCGGAGCTTGCGGTCGACGAGCTCGCGCGCGGTGATCTCCTCCTGCTCGGAGTCCAGTTGACCCACGGCTTCCTGGATGAGCGAGGGATCGACGCCCTTGGTGCGCAGTTCGCGTGCGAGGGCCCGGCGCGCGAGTCCCCGTCCGTGGTGCCGGGACTCCACCCACGCGTCCGCGAAGGCGGCGTCGTCGATCAGCCCGACGTCCTCGAAGCGGGAGAGGACCTCTTCGGCGACCTCGTCGGGGATCTCACGCTTACGCAGGGCGTCGGCGAGCTGTTTACGCGTACGGGGCGTCCCGGTGAGCAGGCGCAGGCAGATCGCCCGCGCCCGCTCAGCCGGATCCTGGGGCGACAGCTCCTTCTCGGCCCTCGACGAGTCGGCGCTGTCGCCCGGCCATTCGGTGCGACCGGTCACGGGCTCAGCTCTTGGCCGCCGGGGCCTTGGTCGCCTTGGTGGCCTTGGCCGCCGGGGCGGACTTGGCCGTCTCGTCCGTGGCGGCGGCCTCCGCGCCGCCCGTGGTCTCCGCGGCGGCCTCGGCCGGAGCGGCACCCGGCTTGACGCCGACGCCCAGCTTCTCCTTGATCTTCTTCTCGATCTCGTCGGCGAGGTCGGGGTTGTCCTTCAGGAAGTTGCGGGCGTTCTCCTTGCCCTGGCCGAGCTGGTCGCCCTCGTACGTGTACCAGGCACCGGCCTTGCGGACGAAGCCGTGCTCCACGCCCATGTCGATCAGGCCGCCCTCGCGGCTGATGCCCTGGCCGTAGAGGATGTCGAACTCGGCCTGCTTGAAGGGCGGCGCGACCTTGTTCTTGACGACCTTGACGCGGGTGCGGTTACCGACGGCGTCCGTGCCGTCCTTCAGGGTCTCGATCCGGCGGATGTCGAGGCGCACCGAGGCGTAGAACTTCAGGGCGCGGCCACCGGTCGTGGTCTCCGGCGAGCCGAACATCACGCCGATCTTCTCGCGGAGCTGGTTGATGAAGATCGCGGTGGTCTTGGACTGGTTGAGCGCGCTGGTGATCTTCCGGAGGGCCTGGCTCATCAGTCGGGCCTGGAGACCGACGTGCGAGTCGCCCATCTCGCCCTCGATCTCGGCGCGCGGGACGAGCGCGGCGACGGAGTCGATGACGATCAGGTCGAGGGCGCCGGAGCGGACCAGCATGTCGACGATCTCAAGGGCCTGCTCGCCGTTGTCCGGCTGGGACAGGATGAGGTTGTCGATGTCGACACCGAGCTTCTTGGCGTACTCGGGGTCGAGGGCGTGCTCGGCGTCCACGAAGGCGACCTGGCCGCCGGCCTTCTGGGCGTTGGCGACGGCGTGCAGCGTCAGGGTCGTCTTACCGGAGGACTCCGGGCCGTAGATCTCCACGACACGGCCGCGGGGCAGGCCGCCCACACCGAGCGCCACGTCGAGGGCGGTCGATCCGGTGGAGATCACCTCGATCGGCTCCTGGGTGCGGTCGCCCATGCGCATCACGGCACCCTTGCCGAATTGCCGTTCAATCTGCGCGAGGGCGGCGTCGAGTGCCTTCTCGCGGTCGGTACCTGCCATGGGTTCCACCCGGTTTGCTTGAGTCGATCGCTTCATGTGAAAGACGCTAACCCCTGCCACTGACAATGGGCCCCGGCGTCCCTCCGACCTGTGGATAACTCGCCCACAACCCCGCGATTCCAAGGGCCGGAATCCAATAAGAATGGATGTTCGATTTTGGTGTCAAGCGCACCACGCGGGCCGCTACGCACGCCCGAGGAGCGTCGACGCGCCTGAACGGCCCCCCTCGCCCGCCTATCCTTCCTGGCATGGCCCTCCCCTTCCGCGTCCGTGGCGGCGGCATGTCCCCGCGCGCCGCCGACGCCGTCGTGGCCCTGGTCATCGCCCTCTTCGTGACCGTCTGGACCCTGCTGTCCGGGCGGAACGTGAGCGAGCCGGTGGCCCGGACGGTCGTCGCCTGGGCGCTGATCGCCATCGGCTGCGGGGCGCTCGCCTTCCGGCGGCGGGCACCCGTCGCCGTGGCCGTCGTCTCCCTGCTCGCCTGCGTGGCCTACTACCCGGTGTCGGCGCAGGACGGGCCGCTGATGATCTCCTTCGCCCTCGCCCTCTACACCACGGCGGCGGAGGGCCGGTTCGTCGCGGCGGTCGCGCTCGCCGCCGCCACCCTGCTCGCCGTCGGCCTCGGCGAGCTCCGGCAGGAAGGCGGCCGCCGGCAGATCGACGACACCTCGCTCGCGATGCTCTCCGGCTGGCTGATCAGCCTCGTCGCCGTGGGCCGCGCCCAGCGGACCCGGATCGCCTACCTCCACGAGGTGGAGCAGCGGGCGCTCGCCGCCGAGCGGGAGCAGGAGGCGCGAGCCCGGCAGAGTGCCACGGAGGAGCGACTACGCATCGCCCGGGAGCTGCACGACGTGCTCGGCCACAGCGTCTCGCTGATCAACGTGCAGTCGGGCGCGGTGCTGCACCGGCTGAGCAAGAAGCCGGAGCCCGAGGTCGCGCTGGCCGCCGCCGAGGAGGCGCTCGAAGCGGTGAAGGCCACCAGCAAGGACGCGCTGCGCGAGCTCCGCGCCACGCTCGGGGTGCTCCGCCAGGCCGACGAGGCCGCGCCGACCGGCCCGACCTCCGGGCTCGCCCTGCTCGGGGAGCTGGTCGAGCGGGCCAGGAGCACGGGTCTGGACGTCCGTACAGAGCTGACGGGCACACCCGTACCGCTGGCGCCGCCGGTCGATCTCGCCGCGTACCGGATCGTGCAGGAGTCGCTGACCAACGTGGCCCGGCACTCGGGTGCCCGTACCGCCACGATCGCGCTCGACTGGCGCGCCGACGAGTTGTGGCTGCGCATCGAGGACGACGGCGAGGGGGCTCCTGAGGAGCTCCCTTCGGGCAGCGGCATCCGGGGCATGGCGGAGCGCGCCCGGGCCTTCGGCGGCGAACTGACCGCGCACAGCACGGCCGAGGGCTTCCGGGTGGACGCCCGGCTGCCGCTCGGCGCACCCGCGTCCACGACCACCACGTCCGAGGGGGACCCCCGATGATCCGCGTCGTACTCGCCGACGACCAGACCCTGGTCCGGGCCGGGTTCCGCTCGATCCTGGCCGACGAGGACGACATCGAGGTGGTCGGAGAGGCCGGGGACGGCGAGCAGGCGATCGCACTCGCCCGCGAACTGCGCCCGGACGTGGTCCTGATGGACATCAGGATGCCCGGGCTCGACGGTCTGGAGGCCACCCGCCGGATCACCGCCGACACCCGGCTCGAAGGGGTCCGGGTGGTCATCCTGACCACCTTCGACGTCGACGACTACGTGTACGGCGCGCTGCGCGCCGGGGCGAGCGGTTTCCTCGTCAAGGACACCGAACCCATGGAGCTGCTGCACGGGGTACGGGTCGTCGCCCGCGGCGACGCGCTGATCGCCCCGGCCGTGACCCGCCGGCTGATCGCCGAGTTCGCCGGCCGCTCGAAGCAGCCGGATCCGAGCCCCCGCCTGAACGCCCTGACCGAACGGGAGCGGGAGGTGATGGGTCTGGTGGGGGCGGGTCTCTCCAACGACGAGATCGCCCAGCGCCTGGTGCTCTCCCCGGCCACCGCCAAGACGCACGTCAGCCGGATCATGACCAAGCTCGACGTCCGGGACCGGGCGCAGCTGGTGATCCTGGCGTACGAGTCGGGGATGATCACGCCCGGCTGGCTGGGCTGACCCGCGGCTCCACCGAACACCTGGGGGGGCACACGCGGAGGCGCATGTCCCCTAGGGGCCACGCGCGCGTGGTCGCAACTCCTGGGGTACGCGCGCGTGGAGCGGCGCAACCCCGGGGGTAGGGCCACTGACCACTGCGGGGCGACGCGCGCCCCGTAGCCGTACGCCGACGCTGGCCGCGTGAATCCAGACGTCCTCGATCTCGCCCGGCTGCAGTTCGCCCTCACGGCGGGCGGCCACTTCCTCTTCGTCGCGCTGACCCTGGGGCTCGCGACCGTGGTCGCGGTCGTCCAGACGGTGGCGACGATCGGGCGGAAGCCCCTGCACGCGCGCATGGTCCGCTACTGGGGCCAGCTGTACGTGATCAACTACGCGGTCGGGATCGTCACCGGCATCGTGATGGAGTTCCAGTTCGGGATGGGGTGGAGCGGGCTCACGCACTACGCGGGCAACGTCTTCGGCGCCTCACTCGCGGTCGAGACGATCGTCGCGTTCTTCGTCGAGTCGACCTTCCTCGGGCTGTGGATCTTCGGCTGGCACCGCTTCGGCCGGTGGCTCCATCTCGCGATGATCTGGGTCGTCACGCTGACCGCGTACCTGTCCGCGTACTGGATCCTCGTCTCCAACGGCTTCCTCAACCATCCGGTGGGGTATCGGACCGAGGGCGACACGCTGGTCCTGGACGACCCGGTCGCCGTGCTGACCAACCCCTCGGCCCTGCTCGCCTTCGGGCACATCCTCGCCGGAGCGCTGCTGACGGCGGGTTTCTTCGTGGCCGGTGTCAGCGCATACCACCTGTTCCGGCGGACGTCCGAGTGGGAGTTCTTCGGCCGGAGCCTGCGGATCGGGGTGTTCCTCTCCTTCCCCGCGCTGATGGTCACGGCCGTCTTCGGCGGCATCCAGTTCGCCGCCCTTGACACCTTCCAGCCCATGAAGTCGGCCGTGTTCAGCCAGAAGACGGCGGAAATCGCGCAGATCCAGGCGGACATGGTCGCCCGCTTCGGTCCCGGCGACTACGTCCCCTCCGAGGCGTGGACCCGCGGCGGCGGACTGGTCATGCTCATCAGCTTCGCCCTGATGATGTACTTCACCTTCGCCGGCGTGATCCTGGCCTCCTTCAAGAGGGTCGTCTTCCGCTTCCGGCTCTGGCATCTGGCCCTGATGGCCGCCGTACCGCTGCCCTACCTCGCGATGATCAGCGGCTGGGTGTTCCGCGAGGCGGGCCGCCAGCCCTGGGTCGTGTACGGCCTGCTGAAGACCGAGGACGCGGTCTCCGACCTCTCCCCCGGCGCCATGCGCGCCTCGCTGATCGTCTTCACCACCCTCTTCGGGCTGCTCGTCGTCCTCAACGCCTGGCTGCTGGCCCGGCACGCCCGCCGCGGCCCGGTCGACGCCGGTCTCGGCCACGACGACCGGGACGGCCCCGAGGGCCCCCAGGACCCCGTCGACTCCCTGCCCGCCACGAGCTACTGAGGAGCCGGCCGTGGAAACCCTCGCCATCGCCCTGCTCGCCTTCTTCGCCACCGGCTACTTCGTGCTCGCGGGCGCGGACATCGGGACCGGGATGCTCACCCCGTACCTCGGCCGCACCGACCGCGAACGCCGGCTCGTCATCGCCTCCTTCGCGCCCTTCTTCCTGGGCAACGAGGTGTGGCTGATCGCCACGGCAGGCGTGCTCGTCGGCTGCTTCCCGGACCTCGAAGGGGAGCTGCTGTCCGGTCAGTTCGTGGTGCTCGTGCCCCTGCTGACCGGCTGGATCGTCCGTGACCTCGGGCTGTGGTCGCGGGGCCGCGGGCCGGGCCGGCGCTGGCGGGTGGCGTGCGACGGCGCGGTGGTGTGCGGCAGCTGGACGGTGGCCCTGTCCTGGGGTTGGCTGCTGGCCGCGCCGCTGACCGGTGCGCCGTACGAGCCGGCCGGCGGTCCCACCGCGATCCTCGTCGGCCTCGCCACGGCCGTCCTGTTCGCCGCGCACGGGCTGGGTTTCGCCACGCTCCGGCTGACCGGGCCGCCGTACGAACGGGCCCGTCTGCTCGTCGGACGGACCGGACCGTGGCGGTCCTTGGCGCTCACCGCCGCCCTGCTCGGCGTCCTTCCGCTGCTCGCCGGGAGGGCCCTCCCACTGGCCGAACAGGCCGCGGACGGCGCCACGCTCGCCCTCCTCGTCCCCGCGCTGCTCGTCGTCACCCCGTTCCTCGTCGCCGCCCAGGTGTGGGCCTGGCGCACCTTCCGGCACCGGGTGACCCGCCCCTCGTACCTGTAACTCCCAGAAGGAGACCCGATCATGACCGCCACGCGGGACAACGCACCCCCGACCCCGTCGCCTCCGTCGACCACCCGGCGGGGCAGCGTCTTCGAGCGCCTGGCCGCCTTCTCGTACCGCCACCGCTGGTCCGCCGTTCTGCTGTGGATCGTGGTGGTGGTCGCGGCGACCGGCGCCTCGACGGCTGTCGGAAGCGCGTACCACAACGACTTCTCGCTGCCCGGCACCGATGCGCAGGCGGCACGGACCGTCCTCGAACGGCACGGCTCCGCGCAGGCCACGGACGCCACCCTGCAGATCGTCGTCAGGGACGAGCGGGGCGTACGGGAGAAGACCGTCCACGCGCGCGTGGAGGGACTGCTCGACACGGTCGAGGGGCTGCCCGGCGTGACCGACGTACGCGGCCCGTACGAGGATCGGGCGGCGGTCTCCGAGGACGGCACCGTCGCCTACGCCACCGTCACCCTGGACGACACGGCGGAGAACACCGACCGCACCGAGGTCCTGAAGATCATCGACACCGTGCGGGAGGCGCAGGGCGACGGGCTGACCGCCGCCGTCGGCGGTGAGGCGGCGCGAGGCGCCGAGGAGGGCGGCGGCGGAGCGGCCGAGGGCGCGGGCATGCTGGGCGCCCTGGTGATCCTGGTCTTCCTGTTCGGGTCCCTGGTCGCGGCGAGCCTGCCCGTGGTCACCGCGGTCTTCGCGGTCGGCAGCTCGATCGGGCTGATCGCACTCGCCTCGCACCTCGCGGACGTCGCCGACTTCACCCCGCCGATCATGATGCTGGTCGGCCTGGGCGTCGGCATCGACTACGCACTGCTGATCTTCTCCCGCTACCGCTCCGAACTGCTGCACGGGGCGGAGCCCGAGCGAGCCACCCGGACCGCGCTGGACGCGGCGGGACGCACGGTCTTCTTCGCGGGCTGCACGGTGATCATCGCGCTGATGGGTCTGGTCGTGCTCGGCCTCGGCTCGCTGCAGGGCGTGGCGCTCGCCGTCGCCCTGACCGTCCTCGTCACGATGGCCGCCTCGCTCACGCTGCTCCCGGCTCTGCTCGGGATCTTCGGCCGACGCCTCCAGAGCCAGGTCGCCCGGCGCGCCACGAGGGCGGCGCGCCTGGAGGGCGCCCGGTGGCGCGGGTGGGCGACGGCCGTGCAGAAGCGGCCGTGGGCGGCGCTGTTGGTCTCGATGGTCGCCCTGGGCGCGCTCGCCGCGCCCGCGCTCGACATGCGGCTCGGCTTCGCCGACGCGGGCAACGACGCTCCGACGAAGTCCAGCAGACAGGCGTACGACCTGCTGGCCGAGGGCTTCGGGCCCGGTTTCAACGGGCCGCTGATCATCGTCGCGGACGGCAGCGCGAAGGGCGGCGGCGCGGCCGGTCGCGGTGACGGCGGCGCGGACGGCAGCGGCGAGCGCGCCGGGCAGGCCCTGCGCGAGGCGCTCGAGCACACGGAGGGCATCGCCGCGGTGACCGCGCCGATCCCGACGAAGGACGCCGCCGTTTCCACCGTGATCGCCTTCCCCGAGTCGGCGCCCCAGGCCGAGGCGACCTCGGAGCTCGTAGACCGGCTGCGCTCCGACGTCCTGCCGCCGGTGGAACGGGCGACCGGCGTCGATCTGCTGGTCGGCGGGCCGACGGCGGCGACCGAGGACTTCGCCGCCACCGTCGCGGACCGGATGCCGCTCTTCGTCGCGATCGTCGTCGGTCTCTCCGCGCTCCTGCTGCTGCTCGTCTTCCGGTCCGTGCTCATCCCGGTCAAGGCGGCGCTGCTCAACCTGGTGAGCATCGGAGCGGCCCTCGGGGTGATCACCCTGGTCTTCCAGCACGGCTGGTTCGGGGTGCAGCCCGGCCCGATCGAGGCGTTCATCCCCGTGATGATCTTCGCGATCGTCTTCGGGCTCTCGATGGACTACGAGGTCTTCCTGCTCTCGCGGATACACGAGGAGTGGGAACGCGGCCAGGACCCTCAGGGCGCGGTACGGGAAGGGCTGGCGGCGACCGGGAAGGTCATCACCGCCGCCGCGGCGATCATGATCGTGGTGTTCTCGGCCTTCGTCCTCAGCCCCGACCGGATGCTCCAGCAGTTCGGGCTCGGCCTCGCCGTGGCGATCCTGCTGGACGCGCTGGTCATCCGCTGTCTGATCGTGCCCGCGGTGATGCGGCTGCTCGGGCGGCGGGCGTGGTGGCTTCCGGCGCCGCTGGCGCGGATCCTGCCGAAGGTCCAGCTGGAACGCCACTGAGGGACGGGCCGGAGGGCGAGAGACCCTCCGGCCCGGTCAGGTGCCGTCCTCCCCGGCCTGCCCCTGCTCCTTCTTGTGGTGCAGCGCCTTCTGGAGCCGGGCGACGACGGCCTCCCCGTAGCGCCGGTGACCGTGCACACGCGGATCGTCGGTCACGTCGTACCGCTTCACATAGGCGCCCAGGAAGGCCTGGAGGGTGGCGACGGCCGGGATCGCGATCAGCGCGCCGACCGCGCCGAGCAGCGCCGTGCCGGCGATCACCGAGCCGAACGCGACCGCCGGGTGGATGTCCACCGTCTTGGACGTCAGCTTCGGCTGGAGGACGTAGTTCTCGAACTGCTGGTAGACCACGACGAACGTCAGCACCCACAGTGCGTACCAGGGGTTCTCGGTGAACGCGATCAGCATGGGCAGCGCGCCCGCCAGGTACGTGCCGATGGTGGGGATGAACTGCGAGACGAGGCCCACCCAGACTGCGAGCGCCGGCGCGTACGGCACCCCCAGGATCTCCAGCAGGACGAAGTGCGCGACGCCGGAGATCAGGGCCATCAGGCCACGGGAGTAGAGGTAGCCGCCGGTCTTGTCGACGGCGATCTCCCAGGCGCGCAGGACCTCGGTCTGGCGGGCCGGGGGCAGGACGGAGCAGAGCGCGCGGCGCAGCCGGGGCCCGTCGGCGGCGAAGTAGAACGAGAACAGGAAGATCGTCAGCAGCTTGAACAGGCCGCCGAGGACGGTGGCGGAGACGTCGAGCACGCCGCTCGCGCTGTTCTGCACGTACTTCTGGAGCCAGTCGGAGCGCAAAAGGCTGTCCTGGACCTCCACGCGGGACAGCTCGGTGTGGAACGTCTGGTTGATCCAGTTGATCAGTGAGTCGAGGTACTTGGGGAAGTTCCCGACCATGTCGACGATCTGGCCCGCGAGCATCGAGCCGAGCAGGACCACGAAGCCCACGCTGAAGACCATCACCGCGAGGAAGACGAGGAACGTGGCGAGTCCTCGCCGCATGCCCCGGGCGGCCATCCTCCCGACGGCCGGTTCGATGGCGAGGGCCAGGAAGAACGCGACGACGATGTTCACGAGCAGCCCGATGAGCTGGTGGAACGCCCAGCTCCCCAGCTGGAAACAGGCGTAGAGCGCGAGGGCGAGCACCATGGCCCGGGGCAGCCAGCGGGGCATCCGGGCGGCGGGCCCGGCCGGCACACCGGCCCCCGGCCCACGGGAGCCGGGCCCGGCTCCGGTCGGGGCGGTCTCGGGCTCACCCGAGGGGGTCGGAATCCCGCCCCGGGCCGGTGGGGGTACGGCCGACCGCCCCTCGGACCGCGTGTCCGGGGTCTGCCCGGTCACAGCGTGGTCGAGGGTCCCGTCGGCAGTCGTCCTGCCGGTCTCTTTGCCGGTCGCGTCGGTGTCGTCAGTCGGAGCCACCCCGCCAGTCTCGCGCACCACGCGGACATTCCGTCCCCGCCGGGTCCCGTCGACGCGTGGCCGACGCGGGTCAGCGCTTGTCGGCCGGGACGTCCATGGCCGCGCAGACCGCCCGCCAGACGTCCTTCGCCTCCCACCCGGCGTCCAGCGCCTCGTGCACCGTACGGCCGCCCAGTTCGGACATCACATGGTCCCGCGCGAAGGATTCGGCGTACGACCCGCCGAAGTGGTCCGCCATCCGCTCCCAGAAAATCGTCAACCGCATGACCCCAGTATCCCGCTCCCAAGAGTGCAGCCCGGCCGGTAAGCCTTGTCACACGTCCCCGGCGGCCTACGGTCGGACCATGGCTGGAACTCCTCTCGCGGCTCCACACCCCACGCCCCGCGCGCGTGCCGAACACTTCGTCTGGCTGACGGCCCGCGTGCTCGAACAGCGCCGGTTCGCCTACCACTTCCTGCGCGGCGGCGCGGAACCCGTCGAGGTGGCGCTCGCCGCCTACCTCAACGAGGACGGCGGCTACGGCCACGCCCTCGAACCGGACCTGCGGGGCCCGGTCAGCCAGCCCCTGCACACCGGGCACGCGCTGCGGGTCCTGGACTCCATCGGCCGCTGCGGCGGGCTGCGGGTCGAGCGGATCTGCCGCTACCTCACCGAGGTGTCGACCCTCGACGGCGCGCTGCCCGCCGTCCACCCGTCGCAGCGCGGCTACCCCTCCGCGCCGTTCGTGCCGATCGTCGACGACCCGCCCAGCGCGCTGCTCTCCACCGGCCCGGTGGTCGGCCTGCTCCACCGCAACCAGGTGTGGCACGCCTGGCTGTTCCGGGCGACCGAGTTCTGCTGGTCGGCGGTCGAGTCGCTGGAGAAGTCGCATCCGTACGAGATCCAGGCCGCCGTCGCCTTCCTGGACGGGGTCCCGGACCGGTCGCGCGCGCAGGCGGTCGCCGACCGGCTGGGGCGCATGGTGCGGGAGCAGCGGCTGGCGGTCCTGGACCCCGGGCGGCTCGACGACTTCCCGGTGGCGCCGGGCTACGCGCCCGGGGAGCACCACTTTCCGTACGACTACGCGCGCGTGCCGGACTCGCTGGCCCGCCGCTGGTTCACGGAGGAGGAGATGGCACGCTCGCTCGACCATCTGACGTCCGCCCAGCAGGAGGACGGCGGCTGGCCGGTCACCTGGCGCCAGTGGGCCCCCGGCACGGCGCTGGAGGCGCGGCCGATGGTGACGATCGAGGCGCTGCGGACGCTGCGCGCCCACGGCCGCCCGATCGACTGACGCCCGGCACGCCAGAGGTACGAACCGGCGCCTCTGTCCGCGGGGCGCGGGACGGGTCCTACGCCTCGGGGGTCCCGCGGAGCAGCAGCGCTGCGAGGGCCGTGGCCGTGCCGCGCGGGGTGGTCAGGTCGATGCCGGTGCGCTCGGTGACCTTGGCCAGGCGGTTGTCCACGGTGTTGGGGTGCAGGCCGAGCGCGACGGCCGTGGCGCGGCGGTCCTGGCCGCCGGCGAGGTGGACCCGCAGTGTCTCCAGCAGCTCGGCACGGTCGGCGACCGGGTCGAGGAGCGCGGCGATGCGGCGCCCGCTCTCGCCGGGGCGGGAGAGGTGGTACTCCAGCAGGACGTCGTCGAGCCGGTGGACCCCGGGCGGCAGCCCGCATCCGCGCGCGACCCGCAGGACCTCCCCGGCGGTGCGGGCCGCCTCCGGTACGTCGCCGGGCGCGGCGGCGGGGACCACGGCGACCCTGAGCGGGGTGCCGGCCGCCCGTGAGAGCCGCCCGGCCAGGTCCTCGGGCGGCTCCCCGCCGCCGGGCGCGATCGCCCGTCCCAGGTCCGTCCCGGCGTCGAGCAGGGCGGGCACCTCCACTCCGAAGGAGTGGTCGAGGGCGGTCTGGACGCGGCGGAGCCGCCGGCGCACGGCGACGTCCCCCTCGCGCGGGGCGCTGTCCACGCCGAGCGCCAGGACCAGCGAGGGCCCGACGATGCCGAGCTGCTCCAGCAGGTCGTGGCCGGGCGGCGAGGTCCCGTCGAGGAGCCCGCGCACCAGGGAGCGGCGCTGGGCCCGCTGCTCGGCCTCCAGGGCGGAGCGCTCGTCGAGATAGGTCCCGGCGACGGCGCCGACGACCCCGTCGTGGGAGGCGAGGAGCAGGTCGGCCAGCTCGACGAGCGCCGCCTCGTCGCCGGGTTCCGCCGCCTCGCGAAGGGCCTGCCACAGGACGTACATCCCGAGGGCGTGGGTCCGCAGCAGCAGGTCGAGCGGCATGCCCTCCTCGGCCCGCTGGGCGGCGCGCTCACGGAACAGCGGCACGGCGCCCGGGGCGGCGGCCGCTTCCGGATCGTGGACCTGGCGCAGGAAGAGCCGTACACCGTGCCGTACGGTCGCGGCGATCTCCAGGTCCTTCATCTCGTCGGGCAGACCGCCGTAGCCGGGGAGCCGTTCGAAGGACTCGCGGGCCATGCGCCGGGCCAGTTCGTTGACCCTCGGCTCGCAGCGCAGGGCGAGCGCCCGCGCGGCATCGGACACCTCGGTCATGGCGCACCTCCCGATTGTGACGGGTCACAGTACACACGCTCGGAGGATGTGACGCGGGCGGATGTCGCGGCTCCGCCGACAGGCCGAAACTCGGGTGCCAGGCGTTCCGCCGCACAGCACCGAAGGAGGCGCTGGTATGACAGAGCACAACTCTCACGAGCTCGACTATCTGACCTACATCGACCAGGTCTGGCGGGGCGAGGAGACTCTGCTGCCGCATCTCACGGGCGCGTTCACCTCGCAGGAGCTGATCGCGGTCCGTGAACGGGTGGGATTCTTCCCCGCGTTCGCGAACGTCGCAGTCTTCGACACGGGGGCCGGGCTCGTCCTCGTGGACTCGGGCGGCGTGCGTACGGCGAGCCTCCTGCACACGGCGGTACGCGCCTTCAGCCCCGACCCGGTCCGGACCGTCGTGTACACGCACGGCCATGTCGACCATGTCTTCGGAGTCGCCCCCTTCGACGAGGAGGCCGTACGCCCCGAGGTGGTCGCGCACGAGGCCGTCACCGCGCGCTTCGACCGGTACGTGCAGACCGCGGGCTACAACACCTGGATCAACCGTCGGCAGTTCGGCGTCCCGTCCCTGGACTGGCCGACCGAGTACCGCTACCCGGACACCACCTATCGCGACCGGCTGACCGTGCGTCATGGCGCGTTGACGTTCGAGCTGTTCCACGCGCGCGGTGAGACGGACGACCACACCTATGTGTGGGTGCCCGAGGTCAGAACCCTCTGCACGGGTGATCTCTTCATCTGGAACAGCCCCAACGCGGGCAACCCGCAGAAGGCCCAGCGCTACCCCGAGGACTGGGCGCGGGCCCTGCGCGCGATGGCCGAGCTCGGCGCCGAGGTGCTGTTGCCGGGCCACGGCATCCCGATCGTCGGCGCGGACCGGGTGGCGCAGGCCCTGGACGACACGGCGAGCCTGCTCGAATCGCTCTGCGCGCAGACCAGGGACCTGATGAACGCGGGGCTGCGGCTGGACGGGGTGATCCATGGCGTCAAGGTCCCGGCGGAGCTGCTGGCCAAGCCGTATCTCCGTCCGGCCTACGACGAGCCCGAGTTCGTCGTACGGAACCTGTGGCGGCTCTGGGGCGGCTGGTACGACCAGAACCCCGCGCACCTCAAGCCGGCGCCGGAGGCCGCGGTGGCCGCCGAGCTCGCGGCGGCGGCAGGCGGGGCGCTCGTCCTCGCGCGGCGCGCGTCCCGGCTCCTCGCGGAGGGTGAGCTGCGGCTCGCCTCCCATCTGGCGGAGACGGCGGCCCTGGCCGCGCCCGAGGACATCGAGGTGGCCCGGATCCGCGCCGAGGTCTACGCGACCCGTGCGCGGCACGAGACCTCGACCATGGCGCGCGGGGTCTTCCACTGGGCGGCCGCGGAGTCGGCGGCGGTCGCCGAGGGCACGGACGTGACCACGGAGCTGACCCGCTCGGCGGACGGGCGGGCGCGGGCGGCGGGCGCGATCAGCGTCGGCGTCGTCGACGCCCCCGGCGACGCCGTCCGGGCCACCTTCGGCGGTGCGCCCGGCGGTCAGCTCAGCGGTGCCTCCGGCGGTGCGCCCGGTGGTGCTTCCGGCGGTGCTTCCGGCGGAGCGGACTCGTGCTGCTGAGGAAGGCGGCGGCGCGGGGCGGGGGCGGGGCGGGGCCCTGGGGGACGACCTGGCTGCTGCTCTGCTTCATGCTGGTCAACTTCGCCGACAAGGCGGTCCTGGGGCTCGCCGGTCCGGGCATCATGCGCGAGTTCGGCATCTCCCGGCAGGAGTTCGGGATGGCGCAGGCGGCGTTCTTCGCGCTCTTCTCGGTCTCGGCGCTCGCGGTCTCGGCGCTGACCAGGAAGGTCCGGACGCCTCTGCTGCTCCTGGTGATGGCGCTGCTGTGGTCCGCCGCGCAGCTGCCGATGGTCTGGGCCGCGGCCGGTTTCGGGACGCTGGTGGCCACGCGGATCCTCCTCGGCGCCGCGGAAGGGCCGGCCGCGCCGGTCGCCGTCCACCACCTGCACGGCTGGTTCGGTCAGCGTGACCGGACGCTGCCGACGGCGGTCCTCATGGTCGGCGCCGCGGCCGGTGTCGCGGTCGCCGCGCCCGCGCTCTCCGCCGTGATCTCCGCGTGGGGGTGGCGCTGGGCGTTCGGCGCGGTCGGTCTGATCGGGCTCGTCTGGGCGGTGGTGTGGCGACGGTACGGCTCCGAGGGGCCGCTGGCGCCGCCGGTAGGGGCGGTGCGGGACCCGGCCGGGGCGGCCACGGAGGTCCCGCTGCGCCGGATCCTGCTGAGCGGCACGTTCCTGACGGCCTGCGCCGGTTCCTTCGCGGCGTACTGGCTGATGAGCTCGAAGCTCACCTGGCTGCCGGACTACCTGGAGACGGTCCTCGGCTGGGACGCGCGTCGGGTCGGTCTCGTCGTCGGCGCGGGGGCGATCGCCAACGGTGTCGTGCTGCTCGTCCACGGTCTCGTGGCGCAGCGGGCGGCCCGGCGGGACCGCCCGGGCCTGCTGCCCGCAGGGGCGGGCGCGGGGGGGTGCTGCTCCTGCTCTCGGCGGTGGCGGTGACGGTCTTCGCGACGGCGGACGCCGACTGGCTGCGGGTGCCGATGATGTTCGGCCCGATGGCCCTTGCGCTGGTCATGATGACGGTCGGCCAGACGGCCTGCGCGCGGATCACCCCGCCGTCGCAACGTGGAGTGGTGCTGGGCGCGGTGGTCTGCGTCTTCGCGCTGGGTGGTGTCCTCGCGCCGCTGGTCCTCGGCGGGATCGTGGACGCCGCCGCGACGACGGCCCAGGGCTACGAGAACGGCTGGCTCTTCACCGCCGCCCTCCTGGCGGCGGCGGGCGCGGCGACCACCCGCTTCCTCCGCCCGGAACGCGACGCGCAGCGCCTGGGAGTCCCGGAGACGCCACCGGTGGGGGTGTCGATGACGCACTGAGGACGGTCGGGGTCGGGCCGTACGCCAGGCCCGCCCCGAGCAGCAGGGCCGCACGCGCGCGTGCGGCCGACCGCATCGGTCCGCGGCCCACCGCGACGGCCGGGGGCGGCCGCTACCCGCCCAGGGCGCGTACCCCCGCCGTGACGGCCACGGCCGCGCCGACGACCACCAGGAAGGGGGCGCGCAGGACCAGGGCTACGGCCGCCGCGGCCACGCCTGCCGCGCGCGCGTCCAGGACGAGGCCGGAACCCTCGCCGAACGTCTGCTGGGCGGTCAGCGCCGCAAGCAGGGCCACCGGCAGCAGCGCGGCCAGACGCTGGACGAGCGGCCGCTCCAGGGTGCCCGCCGGGACCAGGAGGCCGAGCAGCTTGAGGAGGTAGCAGCCGACGACCGTGAGGCCGATCGCGATCCAGACGCTCATCGGTCCTCCTCCTTGCCCACCACGTCGGTTTCCGCCCCGCCCTTGCCCACCACGACCGTTCCCGCCCCGCCCTTGCCCGCCTCACGCGTTCCCTCGGCCGACCGGCGGCCCCGCATCCACAGCACCGCCGGCGCGGCCAGCGCCGCCGCCAGGACGGGCACGCCGGCCGGCAGCACGGGGAGCAGCCCAAGGCCGAGCACGACCGCGAGCCCGGCCGTGTACCGCTCCGTCGCCGTCTTCAGCATGGGCGCCAGGAGCGCGAGGAAGACGGCGGGTCCCGCCGCGTCGAGGCCCCAGGCCTTGGTGTCGCCGATGGCCTCCGCGCCGAGGGCACCGAGGAACGTCGTCAGGTTCCACAGGACGTAGAGCGTGAGGCCGGTGACGGTGAAGCCGATCCGCGCGGCCCGCCGCGTCGGCTGTGCCAGTGCCACGGCGGCCGTCTCGTCGATGACCCACTGCGCGGCGAAGGGCCTGGCCCTGCGGGGCAGCGCGAGCAGCTGGGACAGGCGCAGCCCGTAGAACGCGTTACGCGTACCGAGGAAGAAGGCGCCCGCCGCGGCCGTGAAGGGGTTGCCGCCGGCCGCGAGCGCTCCCACCAGCGCGAACTGCGAGGCGCCGGTGAAGACGAGGAGGCTGAGCGCGCAGGTCTGGAGCAGGGTGAGTCCGGAGCCCGCGGACGTGACGCCGAAGGCAAAGCCGGAGAGGCCGACGGCGATCCCGACGCCAAGTGCGTCGCGCACGACCGCCGAGTCCGGCTTGGTCGCCTCCGGTATGACTGGGGGTGCTGTCTGTTCTGCCACGTCAGCGACGGTACGAGCCCGCCCGTTCACGGTCTTGTACGTTCTTGCACACCCGTACCCCGGCCACCCCTGGGCCGGCTACCCCGCCCGCCGCGAGCGCTGGTACGCCCCGGGCGGCACCCCCACGCTCCGTACGAAGTGCCGGTTGAGGTGCGACTGGTCGGTGAAGCCGACGGCGACGGCCGCCTCCGCCGGTGCCGTCCCCGTGTCGAGGAGCCGCCGGGCCCGTCGCACGCGCGCGTCGGTGAGCCAGGTGTGCGGCGGCATCCCGTACGCGTCACGGAAGGCCCGCAGCAGGGCGAAGGGGCTGGTGCCAAGGTCGGCGGCGAGGTGCTCCAGCGTCGGCGGGTCGATCATCCGCTCCTCCAGGACCGCACGCGCGCGTGCGGCGTTGCGGGCCCCCGCCGAGCGGGCGGCGAGCGGCGCGACCCGGCCCCCGTGGCTGCGCAGCATCCTCGCCGTGACCAGGCGCAGCAGGCTGTCGGCGGCCAGCGCGTTGCCCTCCTCGGCGGCCCGGTGGACGCCGATGACGAGCTGGGCGGCGTACGGATCGTCCACGACCGGGTCGGTGAACCCGACATCGCCCCGGAGCGCGATCGTGTCGGCGGCGATGGACCGGATCAGCTCCGCGTCGGGGTAGATCGTGCGGTACGTCCACCCCTCGGGAACGCCCGCGTGCCCGGTGTGCGGGGTGTCGGGGTTGACCAGGGCGATCTGCCCGGGTCCTGCCTGCACGAGCTCGTCGCGATAGTGGAAGGCCTCCACGCCGTCGGTGATCGCGGCGAAGACGAACGTCTCGTGCGTGTGCCGGGCGAAGGCCTTGCGCACGTAGTGGGCGTGCAGCAGGTCGACGCCGGGCAGCTCCGCGTACCGCCAGTACCGTGCGCGTTCGCCAGTCGCCATACCCCCCATTCTGCGTCACCGACCAGCCCGGCCACGAGCCGGATTTCCCCAGGTCCGGGCGGTTGTCAGTGCCGGGGTGCACGATGGGGGGCATGGTCAGGTCCGCGCTCGACTCGTTCTCCCCCGCGACCCGTGGTTGGTTCACCGGGGCCTTCCACACGCCCACGGCCGCCCAGGAGGGCGCGTGGCAGGCCATCGGCGCGGGCTCGGACGTGCTCGTGGTCGCCCCGACGGGTTCCGGCAAGACCCTGGCCGCCTTCCTCGCCTCCCTGGACCAGCTGGCGTCCACCCCGCCGCCTGCGGACCCCAAGAAGCGCTGCCGCGTGCTGTACGTCTCGCCGCTGAAGGCCCTGGCCGTCGACGTCGAACGCAATCTGCGGTCCCCGCTCACCGGTATCCGCCAGGAGTCCGTCCGTCTCGGGCTGCCCGAGCCGGACGTCAAGGTCGGCATTCGCTCCGGTGACACGCCGCCCGCCGAGCGCCGCGCGCTGGCCACGAAACCGCCGGACATCCTGATCACGACGCCCGAGTCGCTCTTCCTGATGCTGACCTCCGCCACCCGGGACGCGCTGGCCGGGATCGAGACCGTGATCCTGGACGAGGTCCACGCGGTCGCCGGGACGAAGCGCGGCGCGCACCTCGCGCTCTCCCTGGAGCGGCTCGACGAGCTGCTGCCGCGCCCGGCGCGCCGGATCGGCCTGTCGGCGACGGTCCGGCCGGTGGACGAGGTCGCCCGCTATCTCTCCCCGCAGCGCAAGGTGGAGATCGTCCAGCCGCCGTCCGGCAAGGAGTTCGACCTGTCGGTGGTCGTCCCCGTCGAGGACATGGGAGAGCTGGGCGGCTCCCCCGCCTCCGAGGCGACGGACGGCGGCGACAAGCCCTCGATCTGGCCGCACGTGGAGGAGCGCATCGCCGATCTCGTCCAGGCCCACCGCTCCACGATCGTCTTCGCCAACTCGCGCCGGCTGGCCGAGCGGCTGTGCAACCGGCTCAACGAGATCGCCTACGAGCGCGCGACGGGCGAGCCGCTGCCCGACGACGCCCCGCCGCCGGCCGAGATCATGGCGCAGTCGGGCGCCGCCCAGGGCGCGCCCGCGCTCCTCGCCCGCGCCCACCACGGCTCGGTCTCCAAGGAGCAACGGGCACAGGTCGAGGAGGACCTGAAGGCGGGCCGGCTGCCCGCCGTGGTGGCCACTTCCAGCCTGGAGCTGGGCATCGACATGGGCGCGGTGGACCTCGTCGTGCAGGTCGAGTCGCCGCCCTCGGTCGCCTCGGGCCTCCAGCGGGTGGGCCGCGCCGGACACCAGGTGGGCGCCGTGTCGACGGGCGTGGTGTTCCCGAAGTACCGGGGCGACCTGGTCCAGGCCGCCGTGGTCACCGAGCGGATGCGCAGCGGTTCCATCGAGTCGATGCGCATCCCGGCGAACCCGCTGGACGTCCTCGCGCAGCAGCTCGTGGCGATGGTCGCCCTGGACACCTGGCAGGTGGACGACCTGCTGGCGACGGTCCGCCGGGCCGCCCCGTTCGCCTCACTGCCCGAGTCGGCGTTCACGGCCGTCCTGGACATGCTGGCCGGGCGGTACCCCTCGGACGCCTTCGCCGAGCTCCGCCCGCGCGTGGTCTGGGACCGGGTGGCCGGCACGGTCACCGGCCGTCCGGGCGCGCAGCGCCTCGCGGTCACGTCCGGTGGCACGATCCCCGACCGGGGCCTCTTCGGTGTCTTCCTCGCCGGTTCCGACCCCAAGAAGGGCGGCGGCCGGGTCGGTGAGCTGGACGAGGAGATGGTGTACGAGTCCCGGGTCGGCGACGTCTTCACGCTGGGCACCACGTCCTGGCGGATCGAGGACATCACCCGGGACCGGGTCCTGGTCTCCCCCGCCCCCGGGGTGCCGGGCAGGCTGCCGTTCTGGAAGGGTGACCAGCTGGGCCGTCCGCTCGAACTGGGCCGCGCGGTGGGCGCGTTCCTGCGCGAGGTCGGCTCCCTGGAGACCGAGGACGCCCGGCTCCGTCTGGTCGCCGCCGGCCTGGACGCGTGGGCCGCCGACAACGTCCTGGCGTATCTGACCGAGCAGCGCCAGGCCTGCGGCCACGTGCCGGACGACCGGACGATCCTGGTGGAGCGGTTCCGGGACGAGCTCGGTGACTGGCGGGTCGTCATCCACTCCCCCTTCGGGGCCCAGGTGCACGCCCCCTGGGCGCTGGCCCTCGGCGCGCGGCTCGCCGAGCGGTACGGGATGGACGCCCAGGTGATGCACGCCGACGACGGCATCGTGCTGCGCCTGCCGGACGCCGACCTGATGGGCCTCGACCTGCTGGACGAGGAGCCGGTCGACCCCGGACGGCACCTCGACACGACGTACGACTCCGACCAGGCCCCGGTCGGCGCGGCGGACGCCCTCTTCGACAAGGGCGAGATCGGCCAGATCGTCACGGACCAGGTCGGCGGCTCCGCCCTGTTCGCCTCCCGCTTCCGCGAGTGCGCCGCGCGCGCCCTGCTGCTGCCCAAGCGCAACCCGGGCAAGCGGACCCCGCTCTGGCAGCAGCGTCAGCGGGCTGCCCAACTGCTCCAGGTGGCGAGCGAGTTCGGTTCGTTCCCGATCGTCCTGGAAGCGGTCCGCGAGTGCCTCCAGGACGTCTTCGACGTTCCCGGGCTGGAGGAGCTGATGGGCGACATCGAGTCCCGTCGCGTCCGGCTCGTCGAGGTGACGACCCCCGAGCCGTCGCCGTTCGCCCGCTCCCTGCTCTTCGGCTACGTCGCCCAGTTCCTGTACGAGGGCGACTCCCCGCTCGCCGAGCGGCGGGCCGCCGCGCTCTCCCTGGACTCGCGTCTCCTGGCCGAGCTGCTCGGCCAGGCCGAGCTGCGCGAGCTGCTCGACGCCGACGTCCTGACGGAGCTGGAGCGGGAGCTCCAGTGGCTCACCGAGGACCGCCGGATCAAGGACGTCGAGGGGGTGGCCGACGCGCTCCGCGTCCTCGGCCCGCTCACCGAGGCCGAGTTGACCGAGCGCGGCGGGGAGCCCGGGTGGGTCCACGAGCTGGGAGCGTCCCGCCGGGCCATCCGGGTGCGGATCGCGGGCACCGAGCACTGGGCGGCGATCGAGGACGCCGGCCGCTTGCGGGACGCCCTGGGCACGGCGCTCCCGGTGGGCGTCCCCGAGGCGTTCACGGAGCCGGTGAAGGACCCCCTGGGCGACCTCCTCGCCCGTCACGCGCGCACCAACGGCCCGTTCACGTCCTCCGCGGCCGCCGCCCGCTTCGGCCTCGGCGCCGCCGTCACCGACGGGGCACTCCAGCGCCTGGCGGCCGCGGGCCGGGTCGTCCAGGGCGAGTTCCACCCCTCCGGGATCGGCCAGGAGTGGTGCGACGCGGCCGTGCTGCGCCGACTGCGCCGCCGCTCGCTCGCCGCGCTCCGGCACGAACTGGAGCCGGTGCCCCCCGCCGCGCTCGCCACGTTCCTGCCGCAGTGGCAGCACCTGGGGAGCAACAGCCTGCGCGGGATCGACGGACTGGCCCGCGCCGTCGAGCAGTTGCAGGGCGCGCCCGTGCCCGCCTCCGCCCTGGAGAAGCTGATCCTGCCGTCCCGGGTCAGGGACTACGCCCCCGCTCTGCTGGACGAGCTGACCACGACCGGCGAGGTCGTCTGGGCCGGCGCGGGAGCCCTGCCCGGCAAGGACGGCTGGGTCTCGCTCTACCTGGCCGACGCGGCACCGCTGCTCCTCCCGCCACCCCACCCGCTGGAGCAGACCGCGCTCCACGAGTCGGTGCTCACCACCCTCTCCGGCGGATACGGCCTGTTCTTCCGCCAGATCGCCGACCAGGTACGGGCCACCACGCACCCGGACGCCACCGATCCCCAACTGGCCGACGCCCTCTGGGACCTGGCCTGGTCGGGCCGGCTCACCAACGACACCCTCGCCCCGCTGCGCTCCCTGCTCGGCTCCGGCCGTACGGCGGGCTCCACCGCCCACCGCGCCAAGCGGACGATCCCGCGCGGCCGTTACGGCACCCTCACCGCGGCCGCCCGGCCCGCGTCCCGGACGGGCCCGCCCACGGTCAGCGGACGCTGGTCGCTGCTCCCGCCCGCCGCGCCGGAGCCGACCCACCGCGCCCACGCGCTCGCCCGCACCCTGCTCGACCGGCACGGAGTCGTCACCCGGGGCGCCGTGGCGGCCGAGGGCGTCGAGGGCGGCTTCTCGGCGACGTACCGCATCCTGTCCGCCTTCGAGGACAGCGGGCAGGCGCGCCGCGGCTACGTGGTGGAGGGCCTCGGCGCGGCCCAGTTCGCCATGGACGGGGCCGTGGACCGGCTGCGCGCGGCGGCGACCGCCCGCGACCGCGGCGCGGAGGCGGGCACGGGCCCGCGCGCGGTGGTCCTCGCCGCCGCCGACCCGGCCAACGCCTATGGAGCGGCGCTGCCCTGGCCCGAGCCACCGAGCGGCGCGGGTCACAAGCCCGGCCGGAAGGCGGGGTCCATGGTCGTCCTGGTCGACGGGGAGCTCACGCTCTACATGGAGCGCGGCGGCAAGACGCTGCTGTGCTGGCCGGACGACCCCGAGGACCCGGCGCTCAGAGCCGCGGCCGAGTCCCTGGCCACGGCCGCTCTCGCGGGCTCGCTCGGCACGGTCACGGTGGAACGGGTCAACGGAGCCACGGCCCTCACCTCCCCCCTCGCCCGCGCCCTGGAGGCCGCGGGCTTCCACGCCACCCCGAGGGGGCTGCGCCTGCGCCCTTGAGCGACGCGGCCCCTCCCCGACGCATCATGGAGCCATGCCCGAAGGAGACACCGTCTGGTGGACCGCCCACCGCCTGCACTCGGCGCTGGCCGGACGCGTCCTGACCCGGTCGGATCTGCGCGTGCCCCGGTTCGCCACCGCGGATCTCACCGGCCGCTCCGTCCTGGACGTGACCCCGCGCGGCAAACACCTCCTAACCCGGTTCGACGGCGGTCTGACCCTCCACTCCCATCTGCGGATGGAGGGGGCCTGGCGTGTGTTCGCCACCGGTGAGCGCTGGAGCGGTGGTCCGACCCACCAGATCCGGGCGATCCTCGCCAACACCGAGCACACCGCCGTCGGCTACCGGCTCCCCGTCCTGGAGCTGATCCGCACGGCCGAGGAGAAGAACGTGGTCGGCCATCTGGGCCCGGACCTCCTCGGACCGGACTGGGACCCGGCGGAGGCCGTCCGCCGCCTCACCGCCGACCCCGACCGCCCCCTGGGTGAGGCCCTCCTCGACCAGCGGAATCTCGCGGGCATCGGCAATGTGTACAAGTCGGAGCTGGCGTTCCTCGCCGCCGTCACGCCCTGGCTCCCGGTCGGCGAGCTCCCGCCGGACGTCCCCGAACGCCTGGTCGCCACCGCCCACCGCCTCCTGGAGGCGAACAAGGACCGCCCGAACCGGCGCACCACCACGACCCGACACCCCACGCACGACCTCTACGTGTACGGCCGCGCGAACCGCCCCTGCCTGCGCTGCGGCACGCCCGTGCGCCGCGCCGGGCCCCCCGCCCACCGATCCGCACCCGACGACCGCGTCTCGTACTGGTGCCCCGGCTGCCAGCAAGGCCCCTCAGCCTGACCTCCGCGCCCGCCCCTCAGCCTGACCTCCGCGCCCGCTCCCTCAGACCGACTTCCGCGACACCCGCCCTCATCCGCTCAATCCCACCCCACCAATTGACGGACCGTCAGATGCGGTCGTACGGTCCGTTCATGGCCCTCACGGCGTACGACTTCACTGGCCGCACCGCCTTTGTCACCGGCGCCGCGAGCGGAATCGGCCGCGCGACCGCCACGCTCCTCGCCCAGGCGGGCGCCACCGTCCATTGCGCGGACCGCGACGAGCCCGGGCTCCACGCGACCGCGAAGCTCGTCACCGAGCAGGGCGGCACCGCGCACGTCCACGTCCTCGACGTCACCGACCGCGCCGCCCTCGCCGCAGCGGTCGCCGCCGCGGGCCCGCTAACCACGATGGTCGCCGCCGCCGGGATCATGCACACGAGCACCGTCCTGGAGACCCGGGAGGAGGACCTCGACCGCGTCCTCGCGGTCAACTTCAAGGGAGTCCTCTACGCCTGCCAGGAGGCCGCGCGCTCGATGATCGCGACAGGAACCCGCGGCTCCATCATCACGATGGCCTCAGGAGCCATGGACACCGCGAGCCCGGGCCTGCTCTGCTACAGCGTCACCAAGGCCGCCGTCGTGCAGCTGACCAAGACGCTCGCCACCGAGGTCGGACGGCACGGCATCCGGGTCAACGCGATCGCCCCCGGATGGATCCGTACCCCCATGACCGACCGGCACGAACCCGCCGCACAGGAGCAGGCGGAGGCGGCCATGGCCCGTCGTTCCCCCCTGGGCCGGGTGGGCGAACCGCAGGACATCGCGCACGCGGTCCTCCACCTCGCGTCCGACGCCGCCTCCTTCACGACGGGTCAGATCCTCCGCCCCAACGGCGGCGTCGCGATGCCGTGGTGACCTGTGCGGCACCCCCTGCGTCCCGCACGGCCCGTCCGACATGCCCGGGTCCTGAACGCACCGACCGCCCCGGCCCCGAGCGCGCCGGCCTCCCGCGCGTCCGACCGCCCACGGCGGCGGACGCCGTCACGTGCACCGGCAGCAGACTCAACCCCCAGCCGCCGGCCGCGACCGCCCCCTCCACCAGCCCCGACTGCTCGGGAACCAGCACCAGTCGCAGCACCGCCCACCACCACAGCCCGCCGGCCGCCAGCCCGCCCGCCACCCACACGGGCGTCACCAGCGCAACCCGTCGCCGTACCATGGCCGCCTCCTCCGGTCGACGCTAGACCGGCCGTATCACCCGGCGGGAGGGCGCACCGGAGGCAGACCCGGCGCGCGGACCGCGCAACGCGGGCGCCACGCTAGGCGCTTTCGGCCTGGAACATCCAGGCGTGCTTCTCGAGGTCGGCCGTCAAACCGATGAGGATGTCCTGGGTGACCGGGTCCGGCTCGTCCGTGGCCTCGATCCGCTCGCGCATCCTCGTGATGACCGCCCCCAGGGCGTCCACCAGGATCTTCACCGCGTCGACGTCCTTGATCCAGCCCGTCGGCACCTCGCCGATGGCGCTTCCCGAGGCCACCGAGGCGGCGCGTCCGTCCGGGTTGACGCCGACGGCCGACGCGCGTTCGGCCACCACGTCCGAGTGCTGACGTGCGGTGACCACCACCTCGTCGAGCTGGAGATGGACGGAACGGAAGCGGGGCCCCACCACGTTCCAGTGCACCTGCTTGGCCACAAGACCGAGGTCGACGAGGTCGACCAGCGCGCCCTGCAGAGCGTTGCCGACCGTCTTCAGGTCGGCTTCGGACAGCGAACTCTTCACGACGGACATCAGTTCTCCAACCAGTCGAACGTTCCCCCACCATGGCACGCATCACCCGAATCGGGCATCTCAAACTCCCCCGCCGAAGACGCCCTGAAGCCCCTGAAACGACTGAAGCCCCGGCCGATGCCCCGCAACGGGACATCTCCGGGGCTTTAGCCCACTTCGGTCAGGCAGCGACGACGTCCACCGCTTCTGCGGGCGCCTTGATGGTCACCCGCTCGGTGGGCACACCTGCCACCGACGTCACCGACACCGAATTGAGCATCGGGCGTACCGGCGCCGGCACCGGTTCGCTCGCCGCTGCCGACTCGGCCAGTTCGGCCAACGACAGCTCGTCGCTCACTTCACGCATGAGCTCGGACATCCGTACGTCAAGCGCGTCGCAGATCGCGGAGAGCAGCTCGGAGGAAGCCTCCTTCTGCCCCCGCTCCACCTCGGAGAGATAGCCGAGCGAAACTCGGGCGGACGAGGAGACTTCGCGCAGAGTACGGCCCTGGCGCTGGCGCTGCCGACGCAGCACGTCACCCAACAGGCGACGGAGCAGAATCATCGGTGGCTCCCTCCTCGGACCGCGTAGCCGCATCCTTCACGCCCCACCGTACCGCCTCGCGCTGCGGCCGTGCGGGGAGCGATGTCGTGTTCACTCAGGGCTGCAAACATCAATTCCCCCCGTTCTGTTCCGTATCCTGTGCCCGCGCATTTCCCGACAGTTCGTCGTCGAGCAGTTCCAGCACGCTCCGTACGCTCTCTCTACGGATTTCCGCACGGTCGCCGTTCAACCGCAATGCGACCACTTTCCCGGCCCCCACGGGTCCCGCAACCGCCACGTACACCGTTCCGACGGGCTGGCCGTCCTGCGGCTCGGGCCCGGCGACCCCGGTCGTCGCGACGCCCCAGTCGGCGCCGAGCCGGAACCGCACACCCACCGCCATCTGCAGCGCGACCTCGGGGTCGACCGCTCCGCGCTCCGCGAGGAGGGTCTCGTCGACGTCCAGGAGATCCCGCTTGAGGGCCGTGGCGTACGCCGTGACGGACCCGCGGAAGGTCTTGGAGGCACCAGGTGCGGCCGTGAGCTCCACGGCCACCAGACCGCCCGTGAGGGACTCCGCGGCGGCGAGGGTCTGACCACGCTCCGCGAGCAGCTCCAGTACTCGGGCGGCCCTGGTCATCGCGCCGACCCCGCCGCCGGCCCCGCCGCGGAGGCATCGCTCGCGGTGACCCCCGAGACTCCCGGGGCTTCCGCACCACTTGCGGGCCCCGGCACAGCCTGCGCCGCACTCTCCGAAGCACCCTCCGAAGCCTCACCGGCCCCAGACGCTTCAGGCTCCTCGCCGACCCCAGCCGCAGCGGTCTCAGCAGTCCCAGCGGCCCCGCCGGCCCCAGCGGCCGCCTCACGACCACCGACGCCCCGACCCGCCCGCTCCTCCGCCAGGCCCCGGCGCCGCAGCACGATCGCCTGCCGGACGTAGTCCAGGCCCGTGACGACCGTCAGCACGACGGCCACCGCCATCACCCAGAAGCGCAACGTGGCAAGTGGACCGGTGAGCACCAGCACGTACATCCCGACCGCCGTGCCCTGCGCCAAGGTCTTCATCTTGCCGCCGCGACTGGCCGGAATCACCCCGTGCCGGATCACCCAGAACCGCATCAGCGTGATTCCGAGCTCGCGCGCGAGGATCACGACCGTCACCCACCACGGCAGATCACCGAGCGAGGACAGGCAGATCAGACCGGCGGCCATGATCGCCTTGTCGGCGATCGGGTCGGCGATCTTGCCGAAGTCCGTGACCAGGTTGTACGTCCGCGCCAGATGTCCGTCGAAGACGTCCGTGATCATGGCGACGGCGAACGCGGCCCATGCCCAGGCACGCCAGACCGGGTCGTGGCCGCCGTCCTGGAGCAGGAGCACCACGAAGGCGGGCACGAGCACCAGGCGGATCATGGTGAGGATGTTGGCGATGTTCCACAGGCTGGCCTGGTTGACCGCCGCGGAGCCCAGCTTGCCGCCGGGCGCGGGCCTACCGGTCCCGCCCGCCGCGGATGCCGGGACTCCGGTCATCTGCCCGCCTCCTCGATAAGACACTCGGCCACGAGGTCGACGCCTTCCGTTCCCACGACCTTCGCCTCGACCATACGGCCAGGAGCCAGCTCCCGGCTCGCGGCGGAGTCCGCGGTGATGACGACCTGGCCGTCCGTCTCCGGCGCCTGGTGCGCCGCGCGGCCGATCACGCCGTCCTCGTCGTCGACCGATTCCACCAGTACTTCCAGGGTCTCTCCGATCCGCTCCTCCGCACGCTGAGCGGTGAGCTCCTCGGCGAGCCGGGAGAGGTGGGCGAGCCGCTCGTCCACGACCTCCTGGTCGAGCTTGTGCTCGTACGTGGCGGCTTCGGTGCCGTCCTCGTCGGAGTAGCCGAAGACGCCGATGGCGTCGAGCCGCGCGTGGGTGATGAAGCGTTCCAGCTCGGCGAAGTCCGCCTCGGTCTCGCCGGGGAAGCCGACGATGAAGTTGGAGCGGGCACCGGCCTGCGGGGCCTTGGAGCGGATGGTCTCCAGAAGCTCCAGGAAGCGGTCGGTGTCGCCGAAGCGGCGCATGGCCCGCAGCACGTCCGGGGCGCTGTGCTGGAAGGACAGGTCGAAGTACGGGGCGACCTTCTCGGTCGAGGTCAGCACGTCGATGAGGCCGGGCCGCATCTCGGCGGGCTGGAGGTAGCTGACGCGGACCCGCTCGATGCCGTCGACGGCCGCGAGGTCGGGCAGCAGGCTCTCCAGGAGGCGGATGTCGCCGAGGTCCTTGCCGTACGAGGTGTTGTTCTCGGAGACCAGCATGACCTCCTTCACACCCTGCTCGGCGAGCCAGCGCGTCTCGTTGAGGACGTCGGAGGGCCGCCGCGAGACGAAGGAGCCGCGGAAGGACGGGATGGCGCAGAAGGAGCACCGGCGGTCGCAGCCGGAGGCCAGCTTCACCGAGGCGACGGGGCTGCGGTCGAGCCGGCGGCGGAGGGGGGCGCGTGGCCCGGAGGCCGGGGCGAGTCCCTCGGGCAGGTCGGCCGGCACGTTCTCCGGGGCCTCGACGGCGCCGTGGCCCGGGAGGGCGATCTCTGCGGCGGCCTCCTGACGCTCCACGGGGGACAGCGGCAGCAGCTTGCGGCGGTCGCGGGGGGTGTGGGCCTCCACGCTGCCGCCGCTGAGGATGGTCTGGAGCCGGTTGGAGATGTCGGCGTAGTCGTCGAAGCCGAGCACGCCGTCGGCCTCGGGGAGGGCGTCGGCAAGCTCCTTGCCGTACCGCTCGGCCATGCAGCCGACGGCAACGACGGCCTGGGTCCTGCCGTGATCCTTCAGATCGTTGGCTTCGAGGAGGGCGTCGACGGAGTCCTTCTTGGCGGCCTCGACGAATCCACAGGTGTTGACGACGGCGACATCGGCGTTCTCGGCGTTCTCGACGAGCTCCCAGCCGTCCGCTGCCAAGCGGCCTGCGAGCTCCTCCGAGTCCACCTCGTTACGGGCGCAGCCAAGAGTGACAAGGGCGACGGTACGGCGTTCGGGCATGGACTCAAGACTACTTCGTCCCAGCCGTACCCCCGCCGCGCAGGGTTCACCTGCGCGACGGTCGCCCGGGGGATCATCCGGCCTCGGGGTCGCCCTTGGTGTAGGAGAGCCGCTCGACGGCACCCGTTTCGAACTTCTCTTCGATCTTCTTGCCGTTCACGAAGAGCTCGATCGCACCGGCGTTGCCGAGGATCAGGTCGACCCGCTCGTTGTCCTGGAAGGTCTTGGACTCGCCCTTGAGGAGGAGTCCGTCGAAGAACAGCTTGCCGTTGCTCGCCTTGGCGGAGATCCAGCTCTTGTCGTCGGTGGCGGTCAGCTTGACCGTGACCTTGTCCTTCGGGGCCGCCGCGATGGCGCTCGGCACCGGCTGCGGGGCGGTCTTGGTCGGCTTCGTGGTGGGGCTGGTGGTCTTCTTCTCCGGAGCCGGGCCCTCGGCCACGGCACCGGCCCCGTCCTTCACGTCGGTCCCGTTGAACATCGTGAAGCCGACGAAACCGACGACGGCGACGATCGCGGCCACCATGGCCGCGGTCCAGTTGGGGCGGCGCGGCTCGGGGCGGATACGTTCCGCCTCGAAGAGCGGCGCCGCGGGGGTCGGCGCGGGCCGTCCGCCGTGCTCGGCGTCGTACTGCTCGACCAGTGGCGCGGGATCGAGTCCGACGGCGCGGGCGATCGTACGGATGTGCCCGCGGGCGTAGACGTCGCCGCCGCAGCGGGTGAAGTCACCTTCCTCGATCGCGTGCACGATCGGGATGCGGACCCGCGTGGAGGCACTGACCTCGTCGACGGTGAGACCGGCGGCGATCCGGCCCTGCTGGAGGACACGACCGATCGAATCCCGGTCGTCTGCCGGGGAGTTCCGGTCGTCTTCGGGGGATTCGGGGGAGTTGCCGATGGACACGAGAGCGCCTTTCGAGCGTGTAACCACCTGCTGGACGTTCAGTCTATGGGTGGTACGAAAGGGTGGGGCAACCGGGCGGACGCTGTTTGTACGCCATGAGGCTGGGACATCCTTCTGTCCCTCCCTCCAACTTGACGTACGGCCAAGGGAAACGGTTGCCCACGTTCCCTTACGAGTGAGTCTCGACCGGGTCTCGTTACGGCCAGGGCCCGCCCGGCGGACTACTCCGGACGGGCCCGCGTCTCACGCCTCGGACTCCCCCCGGATCACGGCCAGCACCCCGTCCAGCTCGTCCGGCTTGACGAGCACGTCGCGCGCCTTGGAGCCCTCGCTCGGTCCGACGATGTTCCGCGACTCCATCAGGTCCATCAGCCGCCCGGCCTTGGCGAAGCCGACCCGCAGCTTGCGCTGGAGCATCGAGGTGGAGCCGAACTGTGTGGAGACGACCAGCTCAGCGGCCTGGCACAGCAGGTCCAGGTCGTCGCCGATCTCCTCGTCGATCTCCTTCTTCTGCTTGGTGCCCACGGTGACGTCGTCCCGGAAGACCGGCGCCATCTGCTCCTTGCAGTGCTGGACGACGGCCGCGACCTCGGCCTCGGTGACGAAGGCACCCTGCATGCGGACGGGCTTGTTCGCGCCCATCGGCAGGAACAGACCGTCACCCTTTCCGATGAGCTTCTCGGCTCCCGGCTGGTCGAGGATGACCCGGCTGTCGGCGAGCGAGGAGGTCGCGAACGCGAGCCGCGAGGGCACGTTCGCCTTGATCAGACCGGTGACCACGTCCACCGACGGCCGCTGCGTGGCAAGCACCAGATGGATGCCGGCCGCACGCGCCAACTGGGTGATGCGGACGATGGCGTCCTCGACGTCCCGGGGCGCGACCATCATCAGGTCGGCCAGCTCGTCGACGATCACCAGCAGGTACGGATAGGTCTTCAGCTCGCGCTCGCTGCCCTCGGGCAGCTTGACCTTGCCGTTGCGGATGGCCTCGTTGAAGTCGTCGATGTGCCGGAAGCCGAACGCGGCCAGGTCGTCGTAGCGCAGGTCCATCTCGCGCACCACCCACTGCAGGGCCTCGGCGGCCCGCTTGGGGTTGGTGATGATCGGCGTGATCAGGTGCGGGATGCCCTCGTACGCGGTGAGCTCGACCCGCTTGGGGTCGACGAGCACCATCCGGACGTCCTCGGGGGTCGCTCTTATCATGATCGACGTGATCAGGCAGTTGATGCACGAGGACTTTCCGGACCCCGTGGCACCGGCGACCAGGACGTGCGGCATCTTCGCCAGGTTGGCCATCTCGTAGCCGCCCTCGACGTTCTTTCCGAGCGCGACCAGCATCGGGTGGTCGTCCTCCGCCGCCGCGGCGAGCCGCAGCACGTCGCCGAGGTTGACCATCTCCCGGTCGGAGTTCGGGATCTCGATGCCGACCGCGGACTTGCCGGGGATCGGCGAGATGATCCGTACGTCCGGGGAGGCCACGGCGTAGGCGATGTTCTTCGTCAGGGCCGTGATCTTCTCGACCTTCACGGCCGGGCCGAGCTCGACCTCGTACCGCGTGACCGTCGGCCCGCGCGTGAAGCCGGTGACGGCCGCGTCGACCTTGAACTCGCTGAAGACGGTGGTGAGCGAGTCCACCACGGCGTCGTTGGCCGCGCTGCGCGTCTTGCCAGGGCCGCCGCGCTCCAGCAGGTCGAGCGAGGGCAGCGCGTACGTGATGTCCCCGGACAGCTGCAGCTGCTCCGCGCGCGGCGGCAGCTCGGTGTGCTCCGGCGCGGGCTTGGTGAGGTCCGGTACGCCTCCGGGCAGGCGCCCGGCCTTCTCGGCGCGGGCGGTCGGCACGGGCGCGGCGGACGGCGCCTCGGCGCTCCCGGGGCCCCCGGACGTCTCGGCGGTCTCGGCGGCCGCCGCGACGGCGGCGGCGCGCTCGGCGCTGACGTCCCGGGTGAGGTCGGCGACCAGCGGGGAGGGCGGCATGCCGTTGAGCACGGCGCCGTCGAGCGCGGCCGCGGCCGCGGCGGCCACGTCCACGGCGTCCATGGGCCGGTCGAAGGCGGGCTGCACCGAGGGCCTGCGCGGGCGACCGCGGCGGGTGAGCGCCTCTTCCTCGGCCTGGTCGACGTCGTACACCGCCCGGGACCCGGGGGGCGTGCGCCGGGCGCGCGCGGCGGGCTGCGGGTCGGCCTCGCGCCAGTCGTCCTCGTACGCCTCCGCGTCGGCCTCGGGGTCGTACGCCGGCTCGACCAGGCCGAGCCTGGCGCCGAGCGCGCGCAGGCGCTGAGGGATGGCGTTGACGGGCGTCGCGGTGACGACGAGCAGCCCGAAGACCGTGAGCAGCACGAGCAGCGGTACCGCGAGGACCTCGCCCATCATGAAGATCAGGGGCTTGGACGCGCCCCAGCCGATGAGCCCGCCGGCGTCCTGCATGGCCTTGGTGCCCTCGCCGCGCCCCGGCGAGCCACAGGCGATGTGGACCTGGCCGAGCACCCCGATGACGAGGGCGGACAGCCCGATGACGATCCGGCCGTTGGCCTCGGGCTTCTCCGGGTAGAGGATCAGCCGGATGCCGATGGCGCCGACCAGCAGCGGTACGAGCAGGTCGAGCCGGCCGAAGGCGCCGGTGACGAGCATCTCGACGAGACCGCCGACCGGGCCGCGGAGATTGGACCAGGTGCCGGCGGCGACGATCAGCGCGACGCCGAGCAGAAGCAGCGCCAGGCCGTCCTTGCGGTGCGCGGGGTCGAGGCCCTTCGCTCCGCGCCCTATGCCCCGGAACACCGCCCCCACGCCGTGGGCGAGACCGAGCCAGAGGCCGCGCGCCAGCCGGTACACGCCCCCGGTCGGGGACGGCGCGGGCTTGGGCGCCGCCTTCTTCGCGGCGGTCTTCTTGGCGGGCGCGCGCTTGGCGGGCACGGCTTTCTTCGCCGCGGTCTTCTTCGCGGGCGGTTTGGCGGGCGACTTCGCGGGCGCCGCCTTCTTCGCGGCGCCGCTCGTACGGCCGGCACGCTGCTTCGCGGTGCCCGCCGTGCCCTGGGAACCCTTGCCGGACGTACGTGAGGCCATGTTGCTGAGGTTACCGGTGTGGGCCGCGTCGGACACGTGCCCGTCCGGGCTCACCCGTTCGTGTCGTCCGTACACGGGCACGAAACTGACGCCCGCTCACTGCGGGCGCACGGACCTTGACGGAACGTCAGCTCTGCGAGGGCAGGACGGGCGGGCCGCCCGCGCCGGGCTCCAGCGCGTCCAGGGCTCGCCGCAGCCCGGTGAGCTTGCGCTCCAGATGGGCGGCGGTGGCGACGGCCGCGGCGTCCGCCGAGTCGTCGTCGAGCTGCTTGGACAGCGCCTCGGCCTGCTCCTCGACCGCCGCGAGGCGGGCGGAGAGCTCGGCGAGCAGACCGGCCGACTCCTTGGCGTGACCGCCGGAGCCGCCGCCCTCCAGCTGGAGCCGGAGCAGCGCGGCCTGCTCACGCAGCTGGCAGTTCTTCATGTACAGCTCGACGAAGACCGAGACCTTGGCGCGCAGCACCCACGGGTCGAACGGCTTGGAGATGTAGTCCACCGCGCCCGCCGCGTAACCCCGGAAGGTGTGGTGCGGGCCGTGGTTGATGGCGGTGAGGAAGATGATCGGGATGTCCCGGGTCCGCTCGCGCCGCTTGATGTGCGCCGCGGTCTCGAATCCGTCCATTCCTGGCATCTGGACATCCAGCAGAATGACCGCGAAGTCATCGGTCAGCAGCGCCTTGAGCGCTTCCTCCCCGGACGATGCCCGCACCAGCGTCTGATCGAGCGCGGAGAGAATGGCCTCCAGCGCCAGCAGATTCTCCGGCCGGTCATCGACCAGGAGGATCTTGGCCTTCTGCACCATGCCCCGTCCTCCTCGCCCCGGCATCGGCTCTCCCCGACTCGCCGAGCCGAGGGAAGCACCGGGCGCCGCCCCAGAAGACGACTCCCATGCGCCGTCCGTCCTTGTGCCGGTCATGGTAGCCGCACCCCGCCTGTCGCCACACCCTGTCACCACGATGTCACTGTGCACGTAGCAGAAACGCGGTGAGAGACCAGAAGGTTCCCCGGATCCCGCCCTCTCACACGCCTGCGGCGACAGTGCGTCAACAACCCTCGCTTTCGTTTCCGCGCATCCACTCCTCCATCACCGACAGCAGGTGATCGGGGTCGACCGGCTTGGTGACGTAGTCGGAGGCGCCCGACTCGATCGCCTTCTCCCGGTCGCCCTTCATCGCCTTCGCGGTGAGCGCGATGATCGGCAGGCCGGCGAACTGCGGCATCCGGCGGATCGCCGTCGTCGTCGCGTATCCGTCCATCTCGGGCATCATGATGTCCATCAGAACGACCGTCACATCGTCGTGCTGCTCCAGCACTTCGATGCCCTCCCGGCCGTTCTCCGCGTACAGGACCGCGAGCCCGTGCTGCTCCAGGACGCTGGTGAGCGCGAAGACGTTACGGATGTCGTCGTCCACGATCAGCACCTTCTCGCCGCTGAACATGAACGTACGACGCGCCTCCGGCTCCGCCCGGTCGTCCTCGGCCGCCGCCGGCTCGGCCTGAGCGCCCCGCGCGGGCTGGCCGGGCAGCGCCGGCTGCCGCTCGTCGACACCGGCCTGCTGCACCGCCTTGCGCCGGTGCCGGAACAGCGCCCCCGCGCCCGAGCGCAGATCGGCCGCCATGGGCGAGGGCGGGAACGCCGGCAGGACCTCGCCGGCCGAGCCGTCCTCCTGACCCGCGCGCGGGTCCGTGGACCCCTGCTCCCCCGGCCCGTAGCCGTGCGGAGGCAGCTCGCTGGGGCTCAGCGGCAGGTAGAGCGTGAAGGTGGAGCCGCGGCCCGGCTCGCTCGCCGCGTAGATCTCGCCGCCGAGCAGCCGCGCGATCTCCCGGCTGATCGAAAGCCCCAGTCCCGTACCGCCGTACTTGCGGCTGGTCGTCCCGTCCGCCTGCTTGAACGCCTCGAAGATCACCCGCATCTTCCCGGCCGCGATCCCGATGCCGGTGTCCGTCACCGAGAACGCAATCAGATCGGCCTCCGGGTCGCGCAGCGAACCCGACTCCAGGAGCTGCTCCCGGATCGACTGCGGCACGTCCGTCCCGGCCGGCCGGATCACCAGCTCCACCGCGCCCGAGTCGGTGAACTTCACCGCGTTGGACAGCAGGTTGCGCAGCACCTGGAGCAGGCGCTGCTCGTCCGTGTGGAGCGTGGCGGGCAGCTCCGGCGAGACCCGGACCGAGAAGTCGAGCCCCTTCTCGGCGGTCAGCGGCCGGAAGGTGGCCTCCACGTAGTCGACGAGCTGGACGAGCGCGATACGGGTCGGCGAGACGTCCATCTTGCCCGCCTCGACCTTGGACAGGTCGAGGATGTCGTTGATCAGCTGGAGCAGGTCGGAACCGGCGCCGTGGATCGTCTCGGCGAACTCGACCTGCTTCGGCGAGAGGTTGTGGTCCGCGTTGTCGGCGAGCAACTTGGCCAGGATCAGCAGCGAGTTGAGCGGGGTGCGCAGCTCGTGCGACATGTTGGCCAGGAACTCCGACTTGTACCGCATGGAGACGGCGAGCTGTTCGGCCCGCTCCTCCAGGACCTGCCGGGCCTCCTCGATCTCGGTGTTCTTGACCTCGATGTCCCGGTTCTGCCGGGCGAGCAGCTCGGCCTTCTCCTCCAGCTCGGCGTTGGAGCCCTGAAGCTCCTTCTGCCGGTGCTCCAACTCCGCCGAACGCTCCCGCAGCTGCTCGGTCAGCTCCTGCGACTGCTTGAGCAGCACCTCGGTCTTGGTGTTGACGCTGATGGTGTTGACCGTGGTGGCGATCAGCTCGGCGAGCTGGTTGAGGAAGTCCCGCTGGATCTGCGTGAACGGCTGGAAGGAGGCCAGCTCGATCACGCCCAGCACCTTCCCCTCGAAGAGGACGGGAAGGACGATCACATGCGCCGGGGCGGCCTCGCCGAGCCCGGAGGAGATCTTCAGATAGCCCGGCGGCACGTTGACCTGGATCGTCCGCTTCTCCTCCGCGGCCGTCCCGATGAGCGTCTCGCCGGGCCGGAACGAGGTGGGCATGGAACCGGCGGAGTACCCGTAACTGCCGCGCATCCGCAGCTCGTACGCGTTCTCCCCCTGCCGGCCCAGTTCGGCGCCGGCCGTGGCGCCGGTCGGCACCGCGACGAAGAAGGCGCCGTGCTGGGCGGAGACGACCGGGGTCAGCTCGCTCATGATGAGCGAGGCGACGTCGTCCAGGTCGCGCCGGCCCTGCATCAGGCCCGAGATCCGGGCCAGGTTGCCCTTGAGCCAGTCCTGCTCCTCGTTGGCGAGGGTGGTGTCGCGCAGGTTGGCGATCATGGTGTTGATGTTGTCCTGGAGGGCCTGGATCTCGCCCGCCGCGTCCACACCGTCGATCTTCAGGTTCAGATCGCCACGCGTCACCGCCGTGGCGACGGCCGCGATGGCCCGCACCTGCCGGGTCAGGTTCCCGGCCATCTCGTTCACGGACTCCGTCAGGTCACGCCAGGTGCCGTCGACGTCCCGGACGCGCGCCTGGCCGCCGAGGATGCCTTCCGTACCCACCTCACGGGCCACACGCGTGACCTCCTCGGCGAACGAGGACAGCTGGTCGACCATCGTGTTGATGGTGTTCTTCAGCTCCTGGATCTCACCGCGCGCGTCGATGTCGATCTTCTTGGTGAGGTCGCCCTTGGCGATGGCCGTGGTGACGGCGGCGATCTGGCGCACCTGACCCGTCAGGTTCGACGCCATCGAGTTCACCGACTCGGTCAGGTCCTTCCAGGTGCCCGAGACACCCGGCACCCGCGCCTGACCGCCCAGCTCACCCTCCGTACCCACCTCGCGGGCGACGCGGGTCACCTCGTCCGCGAACGACGACAGGGTCGTCACCATCGTGTTGACGGTGTCGGCCAGCTCGGCGACCTCGCCGCGCGCCTCGACCGTCACCTTCTTCGTCAGGTCACCGTTGGCGACCGCCGAGGAGACCCGGGAGATGTTCCGCACCTGACTCGTCAGGTTGTTGGCCATCAGGTTGACGTTGTCGCTCAGGTCCTTCCAGATGCCGGTGACCCCGCGCACCCGCGCCTGACCGCCGAGGATGCCCTCCGTACCCACCTCGCGGGCCACGCGCGTGACCTCGTCGGCGAAGTTGGACAGCTGGTCGACCATCGTGTTGACGGTCGTCACCAGTTCGAGGATCTCGCCCTTGGCGTCGACGGTGATCTTCTTCGACAGATCGCCCTTGGCGACCGCCGTCGTGACCTCGGCGATGTTCCGCACCTGCGAGGTCAGGTTGTTGGCCATGAAGTTCACGGACTGGGTGAGGTCCTTCCAGGTGCCGGAGACACCCTGCACCTCGGCCTGACCTCCCAGAATGCCTTCCGTACCCACCTCACGGGCCACCCGCGTCACCTGCTCCGCGAAGCTCGAGAGCTGGTCGACCATGGTGTTGAGGGTGTTCTTCAGCTCCAGGATCTCGCCGCGCGCGTCCACGTCGATCTTCTGCGACAGGTCACCCCGCGCCACCGCAGTGGCCACGCCCGCGATGTTGCGGACCTGGGCGGTGAGGTTCCCGGCCATGCCGTTCACCGAGTCGGTCAGATCGCGCAACACACCCGCGACCCCGGGCACCTGCGCCTGACCGCCCAGTCGGCCGTCCGTACCCACCTCACGGGCCACCCGGGTCACCTGCTCCGCGAACGCGGACAGCTGGTCGACCATCGTGTTGATGGTGTTCTTCAGCTCCAGGATCTCGCCGCGCGCGTCCACGTCGATCTTCTGCGACAGGTCACCGCGCGCCACCGCCGTCGTCACCTGGGCGATCTGCCGCACCTGCGACGTCAGGTTGCCGGCCATGAAGTTGACGGAGTCGGTGAGCTCCTTCCACGTACCGGAGACACCGTCGACCCGCGCCTGACCGCCGAGGCGGCCCTCCGTACCCACGTCACGCGCCATCCGCGTGACCTGGTCGGCGAAGTTCGACAGCTGCGACACCATCGTGTTGACGGTGTTCTTCAGCTCCAGCATCTCGCCGGCCACATCGACCGTGACCTTCTGCGACAGATCACCGTTGGCGACCGCCGTCGTCACCTGCGCGATGTCCCGCACCTGACCCGTCAGGTTCCGGAACGCCGTGTTCACCGAGTCGGTCAGGTCCTTCCAGGTCCCCGCCGCGCCCGGTACGTGCGCCTGACCACCGAGCAGACCCTCGACACCGACCTCGCGCGCGACCCGGGTCACCTCGGAACCGAACGCCGACAGCTGGTCCACCATCGTGTTGACGGTGTTCTTCAGCTCCAGCATCTCGCCGGCCACATCGACCGTGACCTTCTGCGACAGATCACCGTTGGCGACCGCCGTCG